>JAFKFQ010000261.1:43594-48679 GCA_017308215.1 bacterium
GGTCGACGCACCAAGAGGTCGGGTCATCACCAGTTGGTCAGTAACCGCGAAGTCCCGGGAGCGAGCGTGAACCGCCGCGTGGCGTCCGGCGCCCCGAGGCGAACGTCAGGGCGACCCACTCCCGCCGTTCCGGGTCGCCCCGGCGGTGCCCCCGCGAGCCGCGCGGGGGCCGTACAATCCGGTGTCACCCGGAGGTCGAACATGACGCGCGGCGGTCGGTGGCTCGTGGCGATCACCGGGCTCGCGGCGCTGGCGGCGGCCGCGGTGTACGCCCCCATCCCCTGCCTCGGGCACATCCGGGTGCCGGTGCGGATCGGCACGCCGGCCGGCGGGCGGGTCGAGAAGTCGGACGACGAGTGGCGGGCGGCGCTCACCCCGGAACAGTACCGGGTGACGCGCCGGCAGGGCACCGAGCGTGCGTTCTGCGGCGCGCTCCTGACGCAGAAGGCCGACGGCGTGTACTCGTGCGTGTGCTGCGGGCAGCCGCTGTTCGACGCCGGCGGTCGGTTCGAGTCGGGGACGGGCTGGCCGAGCTTCTTCCGCCCGGTCGACGACAACGCGGTGTCGCTGTACGAGGAGCGGGACGCGTTCGGGGTGCGGACGGAGGTGACGTGCAGCCGATGCGACGCCCACCTCGGCCAAGTGTTCGCCGACGGCCCCCGCCCGACCGGCCGGCGGTACTGCACGAACTCGGCCGCGCTAGCGTTCACCCCGCGGCCCGCCCCGTGAGTGACGCCGCGGCGCCCGGTCCGGCCCGCCTACTCCAGCCGACCGCGAATGCCCGGGGCGTGAGCGCAAAATTGGACGCGGTTACCGGTCATCACGGCCTGCACTTTTTGGCGCGCGTGTTCCGGCAACCGATTCCAATCGAGTACTTCCCACCACGCGCCCCGCTTCCTGAGGATGCCGTCCGCAACGAGTTGATCAAAATCAATGGGCGTCGCAAGCATCTCGGCCAAGTGCCGCAGTTGCTCGATTGTTGGTGGTACCGTGGCGCCGTCGCCACCCGCATCGCGACTGCTCATCGATTTCCTATTATTATTATCTAACTAATTAGGGTTCGCCCGCCGTGGCCAGTGTAGCCCGTGCCACTCGGACTTGGCATCGAGGCTGCGGTCCGGTGCCGCGCGGGGTTCGGCCTCAGATGCCATACACGTCCCCGCCGCAGAGCGGGCATCGGGAGCGTTTGCCACAGCTAGTGGTCGAGAACCCGCAGTGCGCGCCTGTCTGACAGAGTGGCGCCCCCGGGGCGAACCCCGGGGCCGGGCAGACGAGCGCGACTGACCACTCGCCCCACCCGTCGCCCGCTCGCTCCCGCGCGGCGTGGATCAACGCCAGCCGGGACTCGCACGCACCCGACCACTCGTCCGGCCCCGAGCGGCCACCGAGTGCCTCGTAGAACACGTCCACCAGTTCGCTGTCCGGTAGCGACTGAAGCCACTTCAGGACGTTTGCCCGATGCCGATCCACACATCCCTCTGGTGGCCGACTAATGTTTCGGCGTCTTGGCTATCCGCCGGGGAACATCTGCGGGTAGATGCGGGACACCAGCGACGGGTCGCGGGTGCCCCGCTGGTAACTCTCCCACGCCACCGGGTCTTTGACCGGCGACGGGCAGTTCTCCGGGATGCGGGTGCCGGCCCGCACCAGCCCGCCGAACGCACGGTCGCGGGCCAGGGCCGCGTCGTCCGCCGACAGCCCGAACTCGGCCGCTAGCCGCCGCTCCGTCTCCTCGTCTGCGGAGCCGGCGAGGGCCGCTTGGATGACCACCTCGACGACCTCGGCCACCGTCCGGCCAGGCGGCAGGGCCACCGTCATGTCGTCCGTCAGCGCCCACCCGTCGGGCAGTGCGACCGGGGCCACGGGCGGTTGTGGCCCGAACTCCGGGGGCGCCGTCCGTGCGGGTGCAGGCTCGGGCGGCTCTGGCGTGCCGAGAAGCCGTCGGAGCCAATCGCCCATGCCCATCGAGCACCCTCTGTGGCCGAACGAGTAGCTCACCTGCCGCGGCCAGTGTAAGCGATGCTACTCGGGAACGCTACCGAGGCCGCTGTCAGGTGCGGCGCGGGGTTCGGCCGCCTCGCGCGGTGCGGACCGCCGCCAGACCGCAAGCCCTGCGGCCGCGGTCACGAGCAGCACAAACCCGAGGCCGACCGCCCACCCCGGTTCGAGCAGCAACACCCCGGCCAGGAACACGGCCGCCGGGCCGAGTAGTTCCGCCCCAGCCGGTCGCTTGAGCACCAGTCGCAGCAGTTCCGACGCGGCGAGCAGTGCCACCCAGCAGCCCACCGCCCTCCCCGCCCACCGGATCGACACTTCGACGCGGGCCGCGCGCTCGGCCGCGGACACCTCCGGTGGGAGGCGGGTGACGGCGGGGGCGGATGGGGTGTCCGACCGGTCGGCGGGGGCACCGGCCAAGGCCGCGAAGAACAGTCCGAGGCACAGGACGACGCCGGCCGCCAAGAGAGCCTGAGAGGCGCGCCCCCGTGGCGTCACGGTGTCCGTGAGGGCCAGGGAGGCGAAGGCGGCTAGGCACGCGAGTAGCGCGAGGAACGAAACTACGACAAGCATGGCGGCTCCAGCGATTCCTCGCCCCAATCTCGGCCGCACATTTAGCTCAGCAGCCGCGGTTCGTGGCTGTTGAGAACCAGTCATCGTCTGTGAAACCGCGGTCTGCTACGGCGCGGCGCTTGGCGGGCGGTTGCTCCCACGGATATACCCAACGGTCGGGAAAACCACGGCGGATCTTACCTGGGTTGCCACCGGCCCTTTTCCAAGTCGCGGGGGAATTCCCCGAGTTGCTGGATCGGCTTCTGCTTGTCCCTCACTTCGAGGAAGCCCGGAAGCCAGAAGCAGAAGAAGAAGAGTGCGAAGAAGAGCAACCCCGCCGCGGTCAGCCCGAACGCGGCCGGCCGCCCACCGATGACCCCGCGCTTGCAGTACATGCACGTCCACGCATCCGCCGGGATCAGCGCGGAGCAGTAGGGACACGCCTTCTTCGGCCCCGCAGTCGGCGGCTCGACGGTGAGCTTGATCCCCGGCTGGTCCGTACCGCCGGCGGGGGCGGGCGGCTCGACCCACTCGCCGCAGAACTTGCACTTCTTGGCTTCCGAGGGGATGTCGGCAATGCAGTACGGGCACTTCTTCACATCTGCCCCTCTTGTTCCGCCGAACCACTGATTAGCCCGCGCCGGCGCGGCCTATCACCGGGAGCCGATCAGACCGCGCCGGGCGGCGTAAGTCAACCTTCGTGGGGGTCGGGCTTACGGCGGCGCGGTGTGCCGGCCGGCGCGCGACCTATCACACGAACGGGCCACACACCGGCGAGTACCACTTCCGGGGTTGAGCCAGGGGGAATGTCTCCGTTTAGTAGGGCCAGCGTTTTTGCCTGCCCTATTCAACCGAGGCGGCACCTCATCCTTGATTGATTAACATTTCGTTTCAAATAATTGCGTTGAGGTGTCGGGTGCGGCCCCACCAACTCCGTCGCGGCCCGGACCGCGGCCGTCGATCCCGGGTTCGGGGCATCACACCCGGACTGTGTCTTCCTCCCCAGTCCGTTTGCCGCGCGGCACAGCACTGTCATGGTGCGTCCGCGGGGGCGGTCGTCCGGGCGACCGAGCAGGGACACCCCTGCGACCCCCGCGGCACGAGCGGCCGGCTGGGGCACCGCGCCGGAACCCGACACCTCACCCACCGGCGGCCGCCAGTCCGTGCAGCGATGCACGGCCGCCGCGTGGCGCGTTCCACCCCCGTTCAGCACTCGAGTTGCCGACGAGGCCGCGGACACTCCCGTCCGCCTGCGTGCGGTCGAGGCGGCGCTCCGTATGACAGACGCCGGGGCAATTCCGGGCGGCGCACCACTGCACGCCGGCGGTAGTCGGCGGCGAGGGGCGTGACGTTCACCCACCGCGGGAGACACCGATATGCAACTCGGGATGATCGGGCTGGGGCGGATGGGCGGGAACATGGTCGAACGGCTGCTCCGGGCCGGGCACACCTGCGTCGTCCACGACCGCTCCGCCGACGCGGTGGCACGGGTGGCGGCGAAGGGCGCGACCGGCGCCGCGTCGCTCGCCGAGTTCGTCCAGAAGCTCACGCCGCCGCGAGCCGTGTGGCTCATGGTCCCGGCCGGGGTGGTGGACGCCGCCCTCGCCGAACTGGTGCCGCTCTTGGCACCCGACGACGTGGTGATCGACGGCGGGAACTCGTACTACGTGGACGACATCCGCCGGGCGAAGGAACTGGCGGCGAAGCAACTGCACTACGTGGACGTGGGCACCAGCGGCGGGGTATTCGGACTCGACCGCGGGTACTGCCTGATGATCGGCGGGGACGCGGCGGCGGTGGCGCGACTCGACCCGGTCTTCGCCGCCCTCGCGCCGGGGTTCGACTCGGCTTCGCGGACGCCCGACCGCGCCGGCACCCCGACCCAGGCCGAGCGCGGCTACCTGCACTGCGGCCCGGCCGGGGCGGGGCACTTCGTCAAGATGGTCCACAACGGGATCGAGTACGGGCTGATGGCCGCCTACGCCGAGGGGCTGGCGGTGCTCAAGCACGCGAACGTCGGCGGCCGGGAGCAGGCGCACGACGCCGAGACGACCCCACTCCGCGACCCGGAGCACTATCGGTACGAGTTCGACGTGGCGGCGGTCGCCGAGGTGTGGCGGCGCGGGAGCGTGGTGGCGTCGTGGCTGCTCGACCTGACCGCCCACGCCCTGTCCCGGAGCCCGGACCTGACCGGCTTCGCCGGCCGCGTGTCCGACAGCGGGGAGGGCCGGTGGACGGTCCGGGCGGCGGTGGACACGGGCGTCCCGGCGCACGTCCTGACGGCCGCCCTGTACGAGCGGTTCAGCAGCCGGGGCGAGGCCGGGTTCGCCGACAAGCTCCTGTCGGCCATGCGGTCCGAGTTCGGCGGGCACCACGAGAAGCCGGCGGGCTAGGTTCTGTCTGCTGAATCGGGGAAGGCTGGTCGTGGCTCTAATCCGCCATGCACCGACGCGACCTCTCTGACCCTGAGTGGGCCGTCCTGGCCCCATACTTCCCGACCACCCCGCCCCGGCCGGGTGGGCAGTGGAGGGACCACCG
>JAFKFQ010000525.1 GCA_017308215.1 bacterium
CACCGAACCGGCCGGGAAGGTGACCGACCTGCGGTTCCTCTCCGACCAGGTGCTGCTCGAAGCTCGCGGCGGCACGCTGTACGCCCGCGACCTGGGTGGCGACCGGTCGAAGGTCACGAAGCTCGCCGCGGTCCACGCCGAGGTGCCTGCCGCATTCGCGGTCGGCAGCGGCGTTGTGGCGACGAACGACGGGAAACGCATCACCCTGTCACGCCTCACGCACCCCGGCACAACACCCACGCCGCTGGGCGTTGTCGAGGGCGTCACGGACGAAATAGTGATCACTCTCACGCCCGACGGCACGCTTCTGGCGCTGGCCGACGGAACCGGCAAACTCGCGTTCCATGAAACCTCCACGGGCAAGATCGCGCGGAAGTTGTGGTGGCGGAAGCGGCCGGACGGCAGCGTGCCGACGGTCGGGGCGCTGGCGTTCCTCGCGGACGAGAAGACGCTTGTCGTGGGTTGTGCCGACGGGCTTCGGCTTTACGATGTGGAAACGGGCCGCGAGCGCGGCTGGGTCGGCACGCACAGCCTCCGCTCGCTCGCGGTGTCCGGCGACGGGGCATTCCTGGCGGCGTCGGCCGAGCGCGGCTCGGCCGTATATCTCTGGCCGGTCGCGTCGCTCCAGCCCCGGTAAATCGGCATCAGCCGGACGGGTCGCGGCCGTTGCGCCACGGGCCGGCGAGGCGCTGGTCGGTCGGCGGGTGGAGCGTCCGCCCCGTATCGCCCGCGGACCATCCGGCGATCGCCCCCGGCTGCGAACGCGCGGCACTGCGCTTCACCCCGCGGTCGGCCCAATCGCCCCCGGCGGCGATCACTTCGCGGCGGTCGCGGTCCCAGTACACGGGTCCGTTCCCGCTCCACACGCTCTGTTCGGCCATCGCGCACACAGCAGCGCCGACCGCTGCAAGGTCCGGCGGGCAGAACGTGCTCTGGCGGCGAGTGTGGACGCTCTCCAGGAAGTTCTCCCACAGCGCCTCGGTCTCGTTCCGCGGGGGTTCGACCGACACCACCGCCGACGGCTCCGGCGGGCGGGCAGCGCGGGCGGGAAAGCTGGCGCCGCGGTGCGGGTCGTCGCGGAAGAGTTGGTAGCCGCCGCGGAAGAACCGCAGCGCCCCGAGGCGACCGCGGACGATCTCGTCGGTCGGGAAGCCGGCGATGGTCGCCGCCGTCGCCACCAGTTGACAGCCCTCGTCGAAGTCGGCGACGACCGTCGCCAGGTCGGGCACGCTGCGGCCATCGAGTTCGAGCGAGATGCCCCCGCCGGCGGTCACGCGGCCCGGCTCGCGCACGCCGAGCGATGCGACCATGTGCGTGACCGGGTGGGCGAGCAGGTCGGTGAGCGGGCCGCCGCTGAACTCGCGGAGGCAGCGCCACTGCGCGAACGCGGCGCGGTCGAACGGCAGGTCCGGGCCGATCGGGCGGCCGGCGAACTCGACGCGGCGGCCGAGGAAGCGGTCCCAGTCGATCGTCCACGGCGTCATCTCACGGGCGAGGCGGTAGAAGCGCCACTGCCCGCGGGCGTCGTTGCGGAACGCGCCGGTCTGCGCCTGGGCGACGTGGCCGATGGCGCCGGTGCGGAGCGCGTCGAACGCGCGGACCCACACCGGGTCGGCCATCCCTTGCACGCCGACGGTGACGACGCGCCCCGTGTGCCGCCACGCGTCGACGACCGCGACCGCCTCCTCGGCACGTCGCACGAACGGAGCCTCAACGAGCACGTCCTTGCCGGCGTGGAGCGCGTCGGCGGTCATCTTCCCGTGCCAGTGGTCGGGCGTGGCGATCACCACGACATCCACGTCGGCGCGGTCGAGAATCCGCCGATAGTCCTTCGTGACGCGGGCGGTGTCGGCGGGGTCGAGGCCACACCTGCGGGCCGACGGGTAGAGCCCCTGCGAGTACTTACGGCGCGTCGTCTTCCCGCCGAACGTCACGTCGTACTCGTCGTCGAGCCCGTCCCACACGTCGCACACCGCGACGGGAATGACGCCCTTCCCCTCGCGCGCGAAGCGGTTCACGATGTCGATGTGCGCCTGCGCCCGCCCGCCGCAACCGACGAATGCGACGCGAAGCCGATCGTTGCTGCCGGCGACGTTCGCGTAGCTCGCCGCGGGCAGCGACAGGGCCGCGGCGGTGCCGAAGAACTTGCGGCGGTCAAGGGGGTTCGCCATGCGAGTATTCAGGTTCGAGTCGAACCGGTGGGTGGGCTTGGGTCTTGAGCCGGAGGGCGAGAACCAGGATTGCGGCTACCGGCTTCGACGGCCCGTAGACCCCACGGGTTCCCATCTTATCCGAATCCGGCCCTCGTCGCACCGCCTCAAACCCCTAAGATTCATCTGATTTGCGCTCCGCACCCCCCGGAACCCCACCCCCCGATGCAAGCGAAATTGGCCCTGGAAGACGGCACCGTGTACACCGGCCGGGCGTTCGGCGCCGCCGGCGAGTCGGCCGGCGAGGTCGTGTTCAATACCAGCATGACGGGCTACCAGGAGGTGCTCACCGACCCGAGCTACACCGGCCAGATCGTCACCATGACCTACCCGCTCATCGGCAACTACGGCACCACCCCGGACGACACCGAGTCGGACCGCGTACGCGTCGCCGGGTTCGTCGTCCGCGAGCTGACGCGCGTGCCGAGCAACTTCCGCAGCCACCGCGACCTCGATGGCTACCTCCGCGCGGCCGGCGTCACGGGCATCGAGGGGATCGACACGCGGGCGCTCGTCCGCCGGCTCCGCGTCCGCGGGGCGATGAACGGCGTCCTGTCGGCTCAGGAGCTCGACGACGCGAAATTGGTGGCGAAGGCGAAGGCGTTCCCCGGCATGGCCGGCCGCGACCTCGTGAGCGAGGTGGTGCCGCCGAAGGCGTTCACCTGGAACGAGGGATTCGGCCGGTTCGCCGAGCACGTCCTCCCGGCGCGGCCGGCGGACAAGCACGTCGTCGCCATCGACTACGGGATGAAGTGGAACATCCTCCGCTGCCTGACGCAGGTCGGCTGCAAGGTGACGGTCGTGCCCGGCACGGCGACGGCGGACGAGGTGCTGAGCCACAACCCGGACGGCATCTTCCTGTCGAACGGCCCCGGTGACCCGGCGGCGGTCGGGTACGCGATCGAGACGGTGAAGGGTGTGCTCGGCAAGAAGCCGGTGTTCGGCATATGCCTCGGCCACCAGCTGCTCGGGCTGGCGCTGGGAGCGAAGACGTACAAGTTGAAGTTCGGCCACCGCGGCGCGAACCAGCCGGTGCTGGACACGCGCACCGGGAAGGTGGAGATCACGACGCAGAACCACGGCTTCTCGGTGGACCCGACGACGCTGCCGCCCGGCGCCGAGCCGACGCACGTGAACCTGAACGACAAGACGCTGGAGGGTCTGCGGCACGAGACGCTGAAGGCGTTCAGTGTGCAGTACCACCCCGAGGCCGCCGCCGGCCCGCACGACAGCAGCTACCTGTTCGAGGAGTTCCGCACACTGATGGGGTAGTGTCGGCGGGCGTGGACCGTGCACCGTAGGTCGGGGCGAGTCTTCGAGACCCGACGCGGCGCCGTCACCGACGGTGACGTGTCAGCCGAACGTACGTGGGTTCGAGTTCCAACAAAGAATCGTGCGTCGGGCGTGATACCGCATCGGGTCTCGGAAACTCGACCCGACCTACAGAGCCACGCTACCCGTCGAACGGCCGGGCGATGACTTCTGCCGGATGTGCCGGATGGCTTCCGGGTATGATCCCAGCCACAGGAAGTTGCTCAACTTATATCTTCGCGGCACCTAACGCAGCCGTCACGCGGGGCCGGCGTCGGGCGCGCGGCGGAGGAAGTTCGTCAGGATGCGGTCGATGAACGGGCGGCTCACGTCGCGGAAGCGGTCGAACGTCGTCCGGTCGACCGCGTACACCTCCACCCGCGTCCGCGCCCGCACCGTCGCGTTCCGCGGGCGGTTCATCAGCAGCGCCACCTCGCCGAAGTAGCCGCCCGGACCCATCGCGTCGAGGTGCTGCTCCGTCCCGTCTGGGCCCGTCATCCGCACGTCCACGGTGCCGCGGCGGATCAGGTAGAACTTGCTCCGCTCGTCCACCGGGTCGCCCTCGTGCACGATCGCCTCGCCCGGCTCGAACACCTCCACCCGCCCGGTCGCCTGGTGGTCCGCCCGCACCGGCTGGTCCGGGTGGACGCCGACGAGGAGCTGGTCGGCGATCTTCTGCTGCTCGTCGGGCAGGATGGCCGCGAACACCGGCGAGCGGCGCAGCCCCTCGCGCACGAACAGCCGCTCCGCCACCACCACGTTCGACTCGATCCGCCCGCGCTCCATGTGGACGATGCGGTCGGCGAGGTTCATAATCCGCGCGTCGTGCGTCACAATCAGGCTCGTCGTCCCCGTCTCGGCGGCGACGCGCCCGAGCAGCGGGATCTGCCAGTCGGCGAGCCGCCCGCCGTCCGATGCATCGACGGCGCTGCGAACGAGGCGCCCCAACTCCTCCGGCGTGCGTGCCCGCGCGAGGCACTGCAACAGCGTGACCACGGCGAGCCCGCTGTTCGCATCGAGCGCCGCGGTCGGCTCGTCGGCGAGGACAAGCTTTGGGCGGTTCACCAGCGCTCGCGCCACGGCGACACGCTGCCGCTGCCCACCTGACAGCGCCGCCGGCTTGTTCCAGAACTTCGCCGGCTGCGCCTTGCTGTCGATGTCGCGGTCACCCAGCAATAGGTAGCTCAGCAGCGCGCGAGCCTCCGCGTCCGGGTCGGCGGATGCCCGCAGGCGCTGCGCCATCCGCACGTTCTGGAGCGCCGTCAGCGAATCGAACAGGTTGTGCCGCTGGAAGATGAACCCGATCAGCCGGCGGACGTGGACGAGTTGGTCTTCGGCCATGCCGGCGAGGCGGGCGTAGCCGCCGCGGTCGGCGTCCCACACCTCGATCTCGCCGGATTGCAGCGTGCGCAGCCCGCCGATGAGCGTCAGCAGCGTCGTCTTCCCCGACCCCGACGGCCCGCTCATGATGACGAGCTCGCCGGGCATGACTTCGAGCGCGTTGTCGAACAGCACCTGGGTGCGCGTCTCGCCGGCGCCGAAGAAGTGGTTCACCCCGCGGATGCGGAGTACCGGCTGACCCGGCGGTGGGAGTGACGGCGTCATCTGATCGGTTCAGGCTCCGATTTTTGACAGGATGAACGGGACGAAACAGGATTAAAAATAGCGCAAATTGATCTTTTAATCCTGCTTCGTCCCGTTCATCCTGTCAAAGCCTCCACCGCTCTACCCGAATACGTCCGCTGGGTCGGCGGTCTTGACGCGGCGCACGGCGAGGAGGCCGGACGCGGCGCACATACCGGCCGTCAGCGCGAACACCAACCCGGCGCGGCCCGGCGTCAGTTCCAGCGGCATGCCGGTCAGGTGTGTCAGGAAGCGGTAGGCGGCGTAGGTCACGGCCATGCCGGGGACGTAGCCGGTCAGCGCCAGGATGGCGGCCTCCTGGAGCACGATCCCGCTCAGGTAGCGGTTCGGGTAGCCCATCGCCTTCAGCGTCGCGTACTGCGGCAGGTGGTCGGCCACGTCGCCCGAGAGGATCTGGTAGACGATCACGATGCCGACCACGAACCCCAGCACCACGCCGGCGCCGAACGCGAACCCGACCGGCGTGCTGACCCACCAGAATCCGCGCTCGCGCTCGACGAGTTCCGCCTTCGTCAGCACCGCCACGTCGTCACCCGCCAGCGC
>JAFKFQ010000262.1 GCA_017308215.1 bacterium
CCCGACCGCCGGGTACCGCCCCGTCGACACCTCGCCGGTGACGATGTAGCTCGCCAGGTTCCACCCGGCCCCCTGGCCGGAGGGGGAAATCCCACTCGCGTCGGACGGGCAGACCAATTCCTTGACCGTCAGCGGCCGGCCGCTCCCGTTGAAGTACGCGCTGTCGCTGCCGGAGGGCAGCGTGTTGTACGCGTTGCCCTGCTCCATGTACGGTAGGATCGCGAAGAAGCTCGATACCGCCTGTAAGGTCGTGCTCTTCTTGGGCCAGGCGTTCCCGAACCACGGCATGTACCCGTTCGTGTCGTTGCACGCGTGGAACGCAATCCCCATCTGCTTGAGGTTGTTCGCACACTTGGTGCGGGCGGCGGCCTCGCGAACCTTCTGGACGGCGGGCAGGAGGAGGCCGATCAGGATGGCGATGATCGCGATCACGACCAACAACTCGATCAGCGTAAACCCGAGACGACGCGTTCTGGTCATGAAGTGAACCCCCGGGATTAACCAAAACGCCCGGTGCGAACCGGGCGGCGGAGAGCGGAGGGAAACCAACCGCCGGATCGTACCCGCACCTACCGGGGGAGAGCAAGAAAAAATACGACCGAGATGTCTAACAATTCAGGCGAAATGACATGCAAAGAGTTATTGTTATGTTCTCACCGTCTCGACGGCACCGTGATTCGTGCCGCTCTTGTTCGCCGCCTCGATGAACGCCATGATCTCCAGCGTCTCCGCCGGGGGCACGGCCGGCGTCTTCTTCTCGAACGTCTCCACGATCTTCTTCAGCAGCTCGCGGTAGATGAACCGCGTGCCCACCGCCACCGACTTCACCTCCCGCTCCGCGAACCCGACGAACCCGTAGTCGGCGCGGCCGGTGCGGATGCCGCGGAGCGTCGCCACGCGGCCGTCGGCCCAGTGGCCGGTCACCACGTCCACGCCCGCGTCGCTCACGTTGGTCACGCGGCGGCAGCCAGGCCCCATCAACGTGTAGAGGATTTCCGCGCCGTGGATGCCGTAGTGGTACAGGCCGGCGTTGCGGGCCGGGATCGGCGACAGCGGGGCGGCGCAGTGGACGGCGCAGCCGAGGAGTTTTCCCTTCGCCGGCGCGGCGACGTACTCGACCACCTCCGGCGCGTACCGCAGCGACGACGACGAAAATACGAACGTCTTGTGCCGCTCCGCCAGCTCGATGATGGCCCGCGCGTCGGCCGCCGAGCAGGTGAACGGCTTGTCGATGAAGCACGGGATGCCGCGCTCCAGGAACGGCCGGGCGCGGTTCAGGTGGACGGTGCCGTCCACGCTCTCGATGAGCATGGCGTCCACGCGGCCGATCATGTCGGCGGGGCGGTCCACGAGCGGCACCTCGTACTTCCGCAACTCGGCGGTGAACCCGGCGATCCGCTCGGGCGACAGCACCGACTCGCCCGGGCAGCCGACGACGATGCGGCCGCCCTCGACCCACTGGTCGCGGTCGACGCCGACGTGGTTGAGCCGCTGGGTGAAGGCGGAGGCGTGGGACGTGTCGAGGTCGAGGATGCCGAAGCGGATCATGGCGGGGTCTCGCGGGGTGGGGTGGTCAGGCCCGCCGGCCGACGGCGAGCAGGTGGGCACTCGCGCCGAGGAGCGCGGGTTCGGCCTCGATCGCGGCGAGGGCGGCGAGGAGGACGGCCCGGCGCGTCGGGTCGGCGAGGCGCGCGTCCAGGTCGGCCAGGAGCCAGCCCGGTCCCTCCACCGCGACCGTCGCCTCGTGCGCCAGTCCGGCCGCGGCGAACTCGGCCGCCAACTCCTCCGGCCGGTGGAAGTACGCCGTCGTGAAGTACGCCGGGTCGCCCGTCGGGTTGTCGTGCCGGCCGGTCGCCAGGTCGTGCGCCGCCGCGGCCGCGAAGGCCGGGTCGTCGAGGTAGCCGCCGCGGAGCCCGTCGAGGGTCGAGGCGAAGCGGGAGATCGCCGCGGCCGCGACGACGCCGTCCGGTCGGCACACCCGCCGGGCCTCGGCCAGCGCCCGGAGGCGGTCGGCCCGGTCGGGCAGGTGGTAGAGCGGGCCGAGGAGCAGTACCGCGTCGGCGCTCGCGTCGGGCAGTTGGAGCGCCCGCGCGTCGCCGACCGCCGCCGTCAGGTCCGCCCCCGCCGCCCGCGCCTGCTCGACGTGGAGCGGTACCGGGTCGATCAGGTGGACGCGGTAGCCGCGCTCCGTCAGCCACGCGGCGTACCGTCCGGGGCCACCGCCGATGTCCGCGACCCGCGCGGGCGGCGGCGGGAGAAACCGTTCGAGGACGGCGCACGTCCGCGCGAATTCGAGCGCGCCCGGGCCGGTGGTGAGGCGGTCGCGCTCCATGCCCAGCGCGTAGAACGCCGCGATCGTCTCGGCGTCGCCCGTAGCCACCACTGCGTCTCCCGGCGAACCGCGTCCCCCGGTCCGCCGCTCACTCGCGGCGGAGGGCGGGGACGACCGGCACCCGCAGGATACCCGCCGTCGCGGTCGCCGCCACCACGAATCCGACGACGAGCACCGCGCCGAGCATGACGGCGAGGCGGAGCCACGGCACGCTCGCGCCGCCGGCGACGTGCGGCGCCACCGATGCCAGCGCCGCCAGCACCCCCGCCGCGAGACCAAGGAGGAGCAGGAAGGCGTTCTCGGACAGCACCAGAACCTGGAGCGCCCGCGGCCGGTAGCCGACGGCGCGGAGCAGCGCCAGTTCGCCGACTCGCTCCCACACGCCGCGGAGCAGCACGACCGCCAGTCCGAGCACGCCGAGGAGCAGACCGAACCCGCCGAGCAGCTGGAACGTGGACAGGTACGCCCCGACCACGGCCTGATACGCGGCCACCTTCTCGCGCGTCGGCGTCGCCACGAGGCCGTTCGGGCGCAGCGCCGTTTCGAGGACGCGCGCCACGTCGCGCTCCTTTTCCGGGGGCGTGTGGACGAGAAAGACGCGGTAGCCGTCCTGCGTCGGGAACAGCTTGACGAACCGGGCGTCAGCCATCAGCAGTTCGCTCTGGAACGGGCTGTCCGTGAGCGTGCCGACGAGCCGTAGCCTCACCTCGTTGCCGCTGTCGTCCGGCACCGTTACCGTGCCGCCGACCATGACGTGCAGCATCCATACGGCGGTGTTGTTCTCGGCGAACACCGGCACGGCGCCGTCCGGGTAGGTGCGGTTCAGCAGGAGCCACGGGTTCGCCCGCTCCTCGGGCGTCTCGGCCTCGGTCTGGTAGAAGTGGAAGCCGCCGCGCTGGACGAGCGCCTCCGGCACGCCGAGCACGCGCGGCCGCGTGGCCTGGTACAGGTTCATGCAGCTCGCGTCGTCGCCGCCCTTGAGCCGCAGCGTGAACACGTTCGCCCCGTCCGGTCCGGCGTCGAGCGCCGCGAGTTCCGCGGCCGCGGCTCGGAAGCGCGGGTCGTCGGTCTTCCCGCCGTAGGCTGCGAGCAGTTGCTTCTCCAGGTCGGTGCGACCGGGGCCGGAGTCGATCCGCTCGTAGACCGGTACGTCGGCCTCGGCGACGAGGTTGAACCCGCCGCTGCCACCGCCGTACTCGGCGAACGCCTTCCCGGGCTCACGGCGGAAGCTCTCGACGGCCACGAGCAGGAACGCCGCCGCCGCCAGGAGCGCCGCCGTGAGCAGGCTGCGGCCGGGGTTGCGGGCCGCGTTTCGGGCGCCGAGGCGGGCCAGCGCCGGGAACCCGCGGCCGTTGACCTCGGTGTGGCGCGTCCGCTTCATCCACAGCCATACCGCCGCGAGCGCTGCGGCCAGCAGCAGCCCGCCGCCGGCGAAGAACGTCATCGCCCGGTAGTCCGGGTTGCCGATGAACGCCCCCGCCGCGATCAGCACAACGCCAACGGGCACGCCGAGGAGCATCCAGCGGGCGCGGCGCGGCGCCTTCTCCGGGCCGACCACGGCGGCTGTCGTTTCGCCCCGAAGCAGCGCCGGCGGCGCGACGCGCACCAGCCCGCGGACGCTCAGCCACAGCGCGCCGAGCGCCATCACCACCGTCAGCCCGAACCCGAGCGCGAAGCTGAGCGGTGCGGCGTGCGGTTCGAGGAACGTGCCGACCTCCGGGTCTGGCCAGAGGCGGACGAGCAACCCGAGCAGCAGCCGGTTGTACCCGACCGCCGCGACCAGCCCGCCGGCGGCGCCGGCGACCGCGAGCAGTAGCCCTTCGGCGAGCACCATGCGGCGGACTTGCCGCACCGCGTACCCGGTGGCGAGGAGCAGGCCGATCTCCTTCGCCCGCCGGTCGAGCGCGAGGCGAAAGAGGAGGCCGACGAGCATCAGGGCCGCGGCGATGAGGAAGAAGCTGAATCCGAGGAACAGCCCGCCGAAGTCGGTGCCGCCGCGGCTCGCGGTCAACAGCCGCTCGCGCACCGGGTCGAACCCGAGCCCGGCCGCGGCGGGGTCGAGGTGCTTCAACAACTCCGGCCCGAAACGGTCGGCCAGTTGCTCGGCGCCCTCGCCGCCGCCCGGCGCCACGCGGGCCGACGTGACCGTGCCGAACCGGCCGGCGAACAGGCGCTCCGCGGTGGCGAGATTCACATACGCCATCGGCGTGGCGCGGTACGTGTTCCAGAACTTTGCCCGCGGGCCGTTGTCCGGGACGCGGGCGCGGATGCGGTCCTTCGGGAGCATCGGCGGGCGGTCCCAGTCGAACAGGTTTGCCCGCTCGTCGGTGACGCCGCGGACGGTCGGCGTCAGGTCGCGGTCGTTCGCCGCGCCCGTGAGCGGAATGGCCCCGCGGAACGTCAGCGGCGCGGTCAGCACCTTCCCCTCGCCCTCCACGTCCGGGTGGTAGTAGCGGAGCGTCACAGGCGTGCCGGGTGCGAGCCCGCGGAACGGGTTCTCGGCCCAGTCGGGGATGACGACCTCGTTGTCGCCGAGCGCCGGGACGCCTTTCGGCAGGAACGGCCCGAGCGGCGCCGCCGCGGCCGCGTTCAACCCGGCGACGACGGGGTAGGGCAGCTCCTTCGTGCCGGCGGAAAGCGTGTCGGCGACGTAGACCACGGTCGGCTCGGCGCGCAGCTTGAGTGCGTCGGCCGCCTTCGTGACCGCTTCGAGCTGTGCCGCCGACAGCACCAGCTGGTCGGACTCGACGCTCAGGTATTTCTCGCGCCGCGGCACGCGCAGGCGGACGCCGTAGTCCTCGGGGCGGAGCCGCGATTTCAGCTCCGCGTTCAGCCGGTCTGTGGCTCCTCCGAACGCGAACAACGCCGTGGCGAGCGGGGCATCGGAGTGGTCGGACTCGTCGCGCGCCTGGTCGGAGAGGGCCGCGACGGGGACGAACACGTTCAGCGGCGCCGCCGGTGACGGGTTCAGGCTGAACTCGCCCGCCGGGTGCCCCGGCGCGAGCACCGCCGCGACCGTGTACGTGACCGTTGCCGTTACGTCGTCGGCGCCGCGCTTGGCGAGCGACGACGACCGCGGCAGGTCCGAGAAGCGCTGCACACCGACGCGAACCTTGTCCCCGGCCTTCACCCCGAGCCGGTCGGCGACGCGGTGGGAAAGGGCGATGGGAGCCGCGTTCCGCTTGGCCGGCGCAGTCCAGTCGATCCCGAGGTCGGCGGTCGGCCGGAAGCGCGCGTCGATGCCGTAGACGGTGACGCGCCCGAGCGACGGTGCGGCGGGGTCGCCCGTTTCGGCTTGGACCGACCCGGGGAGCACGAGCGCCGGTGCCGTGCCGTCGGGGGCGACGGCGGCGCGCACGGGGCGCGGGAGGAGCGCCGCGGCCTCGACGCCCGCGAGCTGCCGCTCGGCCTTCGCCCGCAGGCTGCCGCGGAGCGAGTCGCCGACGAGCAGCGCGCCGGTGAGCACCGCCGACCCGACGGCGACGCCGAGCAGCACCGCGAGGTTGCCGCGCCGGTGGAACCACAGGTTGCGGGCGGCGAGGCGGGGGAGGGTGAGCATAGGGTGCCCGGTATATAGCGGCCGGCTTGCCGGCCGTGCGCTGGCGAATCGGAAAGGCACGGCCGGCAAGCCGGCCGTTATATACCCGTCAGGTCGCGTCCACCAACGCCCCGTCGGCCATCTCGGCGCGGCGCGGGAACAGTCGCGCCAGGTCCGGGCTGTGTGTCACCACCACGAGGATCGTGTTCTCCTGACCGTGCAGCTCCAGCAGCAGTTCGCCGACCGCCTGCGCCGTCTTGCGGTCGAGGTTCCCCGTCGGCTCGTCGGCGAGGAGGAGCATCGGCTTCAGGACCAGCGCCCGCGCCACGGCGACGCGCTGCCGCTCGCCGCCGGACAACTCCGCCGGGCGGTGGTCGAGCCGGCCGGCGAGACCGACGCGCTCCAGCAGTTGCCGGGCGTAGCCGTCCGTGACCGCGGGGGCGGTGCCGCGGCTGACCAGCGTCGGCACCAGCACGTTCTCCAGCACGCTGCACTGCGGCAACAGGTGGTGGTCCTGGAAGACGAACCCGATGCGCCGGTTGCGGAACGCGGCGAGCTCGGCCTCCGGCAGCGCGAACGGGTCGGTGCCGTCGAGCGTCACGCCCCCCGACGAGGGCGTGTCGAGCGTGCCGAGGATGTGGAGCAGGGTGCTCTTGCCCGAGCCGGACGGACCCATCACCGCGAGCGCGTCGCCGCGCCCCAGCGCGAGGTTCACGCCGCGGAGGATCGGGAGCGGCCCGGAGCGCGTCGGGTACTCCTTCGACAGGGCGCGGACGGCCAGTGACATTGCGGTGTCAGTCCGTGTGGAGGGCGGCCAGGGCCAGCGTGCCGAGGCCGTAGAAGGTGTATTCCACGTCGGTCCGGTCGTCCCAGAGCCCGCCGCGGAACCCGCCGGCCGCCGCCTCGCACGCCAGCGCGAAGTCGCGCACCGCGGGCCAGTCGAGGCGGTCCGCACAGCCGATCCGGTCGAGCGTCCACCCGCCGGTGAAGGTGGAGAGGAGGTCGGCGGCGGGGATGCGGTCGTTCGCCCGCAGCCCGCCCTCGAACTCGGCCGGGAGGGCGGCGAGGAAGTCGGCGACCGCGGCGCGGGCGTCGTCGCCGAGCGCGCCGAGGATCTGAAGGACGCCGACGCCCGCGGCCGTCGGGTTCGTGCCGCTCCGCTTCATCGCGCCGATCTCGACGTACCCGCCGTCGGCGCGCTTGCGACTCTTGACGAACGCGGCCAGGCGTTCGGGGGCGGGCGTCGGCGTGCCGAGGAGCTCGTGGCAGAGCACGACAAGAAAACTGGTGTAGGTACTGCCGTGCGGCGCGCCGGGCGTCTTCCCGTAGCCGCCGTCCGGCGAGCGGAACGATTCGAGCACCGATCCCACGCGCTCGCGCCAGTCGGGCGGCGCGTCGGCGAGCACGTCCGGCCCGCCGCCGAGCGGGACGAGGTAGCAACTCACGACGAGCGAGAACAGATCGACGACGCTGCCGCTGCCGCTCATCCGCGTGCGGAGGAAGTCGGCGGCGCGGCCGCACAGGTCGGCGTCGAGCGCTTGTAGCACGGCGAGCGAGCGGAGCGCGAAGCCGGTGTAGTACAGGTCCGACCCGCCCTCGCGCCCCGGCCAGCCGCCGTCGGGCAGTTGCCGGCCGCGGACGTAGGCCGCGGTGCGCTCGCGGGTCGCCGCCGGCAGGCGCTCGACGCCGTCGAGCAGCCGCGCCGTGAGGCGCGTCAGGTACGGCTCGCTCATGCCACCCTTTCGAGAGCGGCGCGGACGTCCGGTGGAATCTCCACCGATTCGAGCTGGTCGGGGCCGGAGAGACAGAACACCGCCGTGATGCGCCCGACCGCGACCGGCGCGCCGTGCTGGTTCGTGAAGTCGTAGCGGTAACTCACGGACTTCGTGCCGACCTTCTCGACCGTCACGCCGATGGTCAGCACGTCCTCGAACCGCGCCGGCGCCTTGTAGTCGCACGCCGCCGACACGCGCGGGAAGCCCCACTTCATGCCGTCGCGCCGCCAGCTCACGCTCAGCCCGCGGGCGCGCAGGAATTCCGTCTCCGCGACTTCCATGAAGCGGAAGAAGTTCGAGAAGTGCATGATGCCCGCCATGTCGGTGTCGCCGAACTCGACGCGGCGGGTGGTCGTGAACATTGGGGAGTTCAAAATCCAGAATGCGGGGTGCGGAATGCCGGCCGCCCGGTGCCCACCATCAGGTTACGGACCGTCGCCGGTCCCCATCAGGACGCGCTCGGTTTCGCGCGCCATCGCGTCGGCGGTGAAGCGGTCGCGCACGGCCGCTTCACCGGCGCGGCCGGCGGACTCGCGCCAGTCGTGGTCGGCGAGGGCGCGGCGGAGGGCGGCGGCGAGTGCCGGGGTGTCGCCCGGCGGCACGAGCAAGCCGCCGCCGGCGTCGAGCAGTTCGGGGAAGGTGCCGTGGTGCGGCAGCACCACCGGCAGCCCGTTCGCCCACGCTTCCAGCACGTACAGCCCCTTCGGTTCGCGGTACGTCGTCGGCACGCACAGCACGTCCACCGAGCGCAGGAACGCCACCTTGTCGGCGTGCGTCGGGCTCTCGACGTACTCGAAGCGGTCGGCGAGCCCCGCCGCGTCCAGTTTTGCCACCTGTTCGCGGAAGAACGGCCTGTCGTTCGGCCCGAGCCAACCGGACGCGCGGAGGATCGCGTCGGGGGCGTCGGGTGACTTCATGAGTGCGATGAAGGCTTCGACCGCGTGGTGGAACCCCTTCTCGGGGCAGACTCGCGCGAAATAGCCGACCGCGAACCGCCCGCCGCGCCGCACCTCCCGCGGGCCGCCGTGCCCGTCCAGGTTCAGCCCGGGGTACACGACACGGACCTTCCCGCGCGGGACGCCGAGGTACGCGCTCATGTGGTCGGCGTAGAAGTGGCTCGTGCTGAGGAACCCGGCCGCGTCGGCGGTGTTGGTTCGGATGAGCTCCGCACACGTCGCCCGTTCCGCGGGGGCGAGTGCGTCGAGGAAGATGTCGTCGCCCTGGAGCGTCACCCAGACCGGCACGTCCAGCCGTTCGCGGAGCGCCGGGATGACGCCGGACAGGAGCGCGTTCGAGAACACGATCACGTCCGGCTGCACCTCATCGGCCAGCCAGCCGGCGAGCTTGGCGACCTCCTTCCGCTGCCGCCCGTGCCGCCCGCGGAGCATGGAGACGGTGATGCCGCCGAGCTCGCTGTACTTCATCCGCCCGGCGAACCGCGACACCCAGCGCAAGAGCCGCGGCACGTCCAGGAGGCGGTCGGCGAGCCAGGGGGTGTGGCGGAACAGCCACGACTTTTCCTGGAGGTAGACGTTGATCCCGCCGAAGAAGACGCGAGACTGGCTGACGTCGGTTTCGTCGGTGCGGATCGGCGTGTAGGTGGGGATCAGCAGCGCGTCGTGGCCGCGGCGGCGGAGGGCGGCAACCAGCGTGTTGTCGCGCATGCAACTGCCGCAGAACATGCCCGCCGCGCCGGCGGTGATGAACGCGATCCGCATCGCCCCTCCGCCCCTGGCCCGAACCGTGGATACCGGCGCCGCGGGCGCGGCTTTCGGCCCGGCACGAAAAGTCCACGAAACCGACCCCGCCGGGCCGATCCGCGGTCTATTCTTAGAGACATTCCCGCACCCGTGACGCGCGATACGCTGATGGCGGTGCAGACGGCCGAAACACTCCTGGCTGGCCTGAAGCGAGTTCCGCTCCTCACCCCGTCGCAACTGAAGCGGGTCGAGGAGGCGGCCGCCCGCGGTGCGCACACGCCCGACCGCGTCGTCGGCCGGCTCGTCGAGAAGGGCTGGGTGACCAGGTTCCAAGGTGAGACGCTTCTCGCCGGCCGGGCCGAGACGCTGGCGGTCGGCCCGTACCTGCTCCTCGAACAGCTCGGCGAGGGCGGGATGGGGCGCGTCTACAAGGCGCGGCACGTCCGCCTCGGCAGGCTCGATGCGGTCAAGGTGATCCGGGCCGACCGGCTCGCGTCGCGGACCGTCGCCCGGCGGTTCGCCCGGGAGATCCGCCTCACCGCGATCCTCGAGCACCCGCACATCGTCCGCGCGCTCGACGCCGGCGAGGTCGGCGGCCGGCTCTACCTCGCCACCGAACTGATCGACGGCGAAGACCTGGCGACGGCCGTGGTCCGGTCCGGCCCGCTGTCCGCCGCCGACGCCTGCCTGGCGGCGTACCAGGCGTGCCTCGCGCTGCAGTACATCCACGACCGCGGGCTCGTCCACCGCGACGTGAAGCCGTCGAACCTGATGCGCGAGCGCGCCACGCGGGCCGTGAAGATCATGGACCTCGGGCTGTCCGGGGTGCGCGGGGGGGGCGCCGCGTCGCTGGCGAGCGGCACCCTCACGGCCGACGGGGTGATGCTCGGCACCCCGGACATCATGTCGCCGGATCAGGCCCACG
Organism: bacterium; assembly: GCA_017308215.1. GTDB lineage: Bacteria > Planctomycetota > Planctomycetia > Gemmatales > Gemmataceae > Urbifossiella. The sequence goes on from JAFKFQ010000262.1 coordinate 10,271, forward strand.
ACCCGCGCGGGGCGGACATCCGCACCGACCTGTACGGCCTCGGCGCGACGCTCTTTTTCCTCCTCACCGGCCGCCCGCCGTACCTCGGGTCCACCGTCGAGCGGTTGCTCGCCCACGCCAACGCGCCGGTCCCCGAGATCGTGACCCCGACCGGCCCGGCCCCGCCGGCGCTGGCGGCGATCGTGGAACGGCTGATGGCGAAGCACCCGGGCGACCGCTACCCGACGCCGGCCGCGGTCGCGGAGGCTCTGCTGGCGCTCCGCCCGGGAGCGCGGGCGGTCGAGGTGCTCGCGCCCGCCGCCGCGTCGGCCGTGGTCCCGGTCGTGGACGAATTGGTGCCCACGCCGGCCCCGGTGGAGGCGTGGCAGACGCAGTTCGAGGAATTGATCGACCAGGCCGAGTCGCACTCGCGCTTACCGTTGCGGCTGCCCGCCCGGTTGAGCCGTCGGCCGTGGTGGCTCGTCCCGGCCGTCGGCGCGGCCCTCACGGCCGCCATCCTCGCGGCGGCCGCGGCGGGCGGGCGCAACCGCACGCCTCCGCATCCGGTGTCGCCCACGCCGCTCCCCGGTGCCGCTCGCCCCGGCCGATGAGTTCCGCGGCCCCCGCGCGTTGGCGGTCGCACCGAGCGGCGGGCGCTGGCGGTCGGGCACGCCCGGCGGGCGGATTGGTCACAGCCGCGCGAAGTTGCGGAGTATCGCCAGCCCCACGTCCTGGCTCTTTTCCGGGTGGAACTGCGTGGCGAACACGTTCCCCCGCCACACCGCCGCACAGAACGGCTCCGGGTACTCGGCGACCGCGACCGTCAGGTCCGGGTCGGTCGGGACCGGGTAGTACGAGTGGACGAAGTACGCCGCAGGGTCGGGCGGCAGGCCGGCGAACAGCGGGCAGTCGGGGCGTGTCGGGCGGAGGGTGTTCCAGCCCATGTGCGGCACCTTCAGCCCCGGCCGCTCCGGGAACCGCACCACGTCGCCGCCGAACAGGTCGAGCCCGGGGAACAGCCCGTCCTCGTGGCTGCGCGTGAACAGCAGTTGCAGCCCGAGGCAGATGCCGAGGAACGGCCGGTCGGCGCGGACGTGCTCGCTGATGGTCTGCGCCAGCCCGGTCTCGCGGAGGCGGGCGATGGCGTCGCGGAAAGCCCCCACGCCGGGCAGCACGACCTTCCGCGCCGCGGCGACGCGCTCCGGGTCCGCGGTCACCTCGGCGGCCGCGCCCACCCGCTCGAACGCCTTCTGGACGCTCCGCAGGTTCGCCATCCCGTAATCGACGATCGCAATCTCGGCGGCCATGTGCGGCTACTTCCCCACGGGCTGCGGCTGGGGTTCGGGCTCCTCGCGGCGGCGGAGGAGGAGCCCCGCGGTGAGCATCCCCACGCCCACGATGGTGACCACGACCAGCAGCGTCTGGATGTCGAAGAACACGGGCTGAACCTTCGGCGCGAGCCACGGCCACGCGAACCACGTGACCACCACCCCGACCGCCAGCCCGGGGCCGAACGGCAGTTCGCGGTCCACGCCGGTACGGCGGACGGCGGCGATCACGATGGCCGGGAGCTTGAACACGATCAGCGCCGCGAACGCCCCGACGAACAGCGACAACACCACCGGCTGCCAGCCGAGGAACGCCCCCGCCATCATGAGCAGGTCGGCGTCGCCGAGGCCGAGCGCCTCCTTGCCGAACCCGGTCTCGAACAGCCACTTCACCCCGCGCACCACGAACGACCCGGCGAGTGCACCGAGGACAGCGTTTAACAGGCCGAGCTTCCACGTCCCGGCGAGGCTCACCGCGAACGCTGGCCCGTAGAACGGCCACGGCTGCACACCCTCGGGTACCCTGCCGGTGACCGGGAGGAGCATCCACGGGATACCGGGCTGTGCGAACGCGGCGGCGGCCGGCGGGTGCGGCCACGGCCACGGCAGGAAGGCGGCGCCGACAACGCCGACGACCAACCCGGTAAACGGGATGAGCGGCGGGATGACCCGGTGCTCGGTGTCGATCACGGCGGCGGCGATGAGCAGCGCGACGAGCGCCGCGTGGTAGACGTACACGCCGACGAGTGGTGGCGGCGGCGTGGGGTCGAACCGGTAGTTCCACACCAGGCCGGGGTAGTTGAACCAGTTGAACACGACCTCGGCGAGGAACAACCCGAGGAACGCGAGCCCGGTGCCGAGCTCGACCCACAGGTAGCGAACCGAGAACCCCGCCCCGCAGTCGCGGCAGCGGCCGCGGAGGCGGAGGTAGCCGAGGATCGGGATGTTGTCGAACAGGCGGACCGGGCGGTAGCAGCTGAAGCACCGTGACCCGGGCCAGACAATGCTCTTCTCAAATGGAAGACGGGCGGCCAGGACGTTGATGAACGACCCGACCATCAGCCCGAGGACGAGGGCGGAGACGGACCAGATGATGAGCGGGAGTTGGTCCATGCGTCCAGGATAGCGGAGGCCGCTTCGTCCGGCGACCGGGCGGCGGTGTCGCAAACGAAATCCGCGACCGCCCGGTACAGCGGTTCGCGGGCGGCGATCAGCGTGTGCAGCTCCTCGACACCGCCGGCAGGTGTGAGGTTCGGTCGCCGGGCGGCGGTGGTCGGGTCGGCGCGGAGCCGATCGAACGCGAGTTCCGGCGGCACCGTGAGCCAGACGACGAACCCGGAACGCTTGAGAATCTCGCGGTTCGCTTCGCGCAGCACCGCCCCGCCGCCGGTGGCGATGATGTGGTTCGTGCGCCGGCACAGATCAGTGACCGCGGCCGCTTCGCGGTCACGGAACCCGGCCTCGCCCTCGGCGGCGAAGATGCCGGCGATGGTCCGCCCGGCGGTCGCCTCGACGAGCTCGTCGGCGTCGGCGAAGTCCCAGCCGAGTTTTGCGGCGAGGGCGGGGCCGACGGTGGACTTCCCCGACCCGCGCGGGCCGACGAGCAGGATGAGCGGCGCTGGCATGACGCGATTCTATGCCTGATTGGGCGGAGCCGGCGTCCCGCCGGCCGTAACACAAGGCCGGCGGGACGCCGGCCCCGCCCAATCAGGACGTCGCGCCGCCAGCTACTTCGGATTTCTTTCCCGTGGGGCGAACCGTATACTGCGGGTGTCGCGTCTAACCCCGCGACGGCTGGTAACCGGGGGCGATCTGGTATCGACCGGGTATCGGACGTGTTCGGTGGCGTGTCGTGGTTGATCAGTAGGCCACGTAAAAAGCTGATCAAACTTTAACTGCTGAACCGCAGTTCTCCCTCGCGGCGTAAGACCCGCAGGCCGTACCGGTCCCTTCGCCTGAGAGGGGTCGGCTCGGACGCAAGTCAGGCTCGTGGGGGCTCGAGGGTCGGGGACACCACCCGACTCGACTCGGCGGCCGCTCCCGCTAAAAACTCTGGCCGATAGGCGACCGCGGACCCTGCCCGCCGGGGACGCGGAAGGCGAACACGGGGCAAGCCTCACGGACAGGCCCCGAGCATAGGCGGGCTACACACGTAGATGCCGGCACGAAAGTGCCACGGGACCCGGGTTCAATTCCCGGCGCCTCCACTAAGGGCCACTTGCGGGTTCTCCGCAAGTGGCCTTTTCTGTTGGAGTTGTGAAGATTGCCCAGTGTCACATCTGACCCGCCAGTCGGCGGTGGGTGCTTTTTTAAGCTGTTTTTGGGTGCTATCTGACCTCGGCGTGGGTGCTTTCTTCGTCTAGGATCGAGCAAAAGAACCCAGAAATCAAAACCTTATTGTGTGACGGCGATGCCGAAGAAAGATGCAAGTGAGTGGCAGCCGGACGGGCGAGGTCGGTATCGGCGGATGGTCGGGTGGATCGTCAGTGCCGGTAAGCGTCAGCAGTACCCCTTCTACTTCGGTTCCAACCTCGACCAAGCCAAGGCGCGGCTGATCCGGGTCAAGGAACTCTGGGCTCATCTGAACGAGCAACAAACCCGCGCCCCGGCGGTCGGCTTCCCGCCAACCCTCCCGTCGGGGGCGTCGGAGCCGTACTCGTGGGACGGGGAAGCGCTCTGGGTGGCCCGGACCTTGGCGGAAGGGAATGTGCATGTGGCCGTCGGCAGCGGCAAGGACGAACTCCCTGACCAGTACGCGGCCCGCTTGAGCCGGCTTGGGGAGCGGTTCCCGATGGTCCACTTCGTCCCCGAGGACCGCGCAAGGTTCGACGGGGGGAGTGCCTTCTGGCGTAAAGCCGCCGAGCACCAAGTCGAGCAGATCCGCCACATGCCCGTGAACGTCGTGCCCGAGGTCTCGGAGACGCTCCACGAGGCCATCGACAAGTACACCGCGCACATCAGGGCCACGGACCTCGAACCGACGCCCAGCGGTCCGCGGCTCACCGGGTTCGGGAACTGCAAGATCGAGCAGGCACTCCGAATCAAGGAGCGGCAGAAGGACCAGCCGCTCTCCCAGCTCGACTTCCATGGGTGCCAGACGCTCCTCGACTACTGGCGGCTGCGACCGCTGACCAAGGCCCGCAGGAAGGGCGGGCCGCAAAGGCCGATGACGAAGAAGACCTGCGAGAACCACGTCGGCGAGCTGCTGCGGCTCTTCCGCTGGCTGAGCAAGAGCAAGGACTTCCGCTGGCGGAAGCCCGAGGACTTCGACGATCTCCAGACCAACGTGAAGGACATTCAGGAGGAGCGGACGAGCATCGGCTTCCTGCAAGTGCGGGTCTACGACCGCGTACAACTCGCCCTCCTCAACAAGTACGCCACGCCGCTCGAACGGCTGCTCCTGCTCCTCGGCCTGAACTGCGGGTTCAAGGGGGCCGAACAGGGGACGCTGCTCGTGGACCACCTGTTCCTCGACCGGCCCCACCCGAACGCGCCGATGCTCAGGGAGGTCGCCAAGTTCCACTGCCAGCCGGACGACAAGTTCATCCTGTACTCGCGGAACAAGTCCAAGGTGTACGGCGAGTTCCTCCTCTGGCCGCAGACGGTGGCCGGCATCCGGTGGGCCGTCGCGCGGCGGGACGAGATCTGCACCAGACTGGGGCTGGCGGACCGTCACCTCTTGGTGACGAAGCAGGGCCAGCCGTTCTTTCGGCGCACCGAAGGCAACAAGAACCAAAGCCAGATCTTCAGCAACAAGTGGGACGGGCTGACCCGGCGGATACGAAAGGATTACCCGGAGTTCCCGGCCTACCCCTTTAGCACGCTGCGGGACACGGGGGCCGACCTCGTGCGCCACGCTGCGGACGGCGAGGTGAGCGCTGTCTTCCTCTGCCACGGCAACCCGGTCAGGAAAGACAACCTACTGGAACTCTACACGAACCGCCCGTTCGGTAGGCTCTTCAAGGCGATCCGCGAGATCGGTGAGGAGCTGCTCCCGGTGTTTGAGGCGGCCCCGGAAGACCCGTGGGAGCAGCCGATGCAGCAGTACTCGACGCTGACCAAGCGGGAGCGGATGCTCGCGCTCTCCAAGTCTGGCTTGCGACCATCGCAGGTCGCCAAGGAGGTAGGGGTGAGCAAGATGACGGTGCTGCGGTTGCTCAAGAAGCACAGCGCTGCCAACGATTGACCGCACCCGTGCGCAGGATACCGGGGCCACGCGAAGGTCGTGTACGGCCACGGTACATCCGGCAGCCGGGCGAGCTGCCCCACAAGTTGACGGGCCACCTTCAGCGGTCCATTACCTACCGGATGTCGGCGGACCGGACGCAAGCCTTCCTCGGGTCGAACTTGGCCTACGCGGGCCACCTCGAACTGGGAACGAGCAAGATGCCCGCCCGCCCCTTCCTTCGGCGAGTGCTCGGCGAGGAACAGGCCGCGCTCGCCAACATTGTCACGACCGGGAAGAAATGACAGGGCGATTCTCTAAGCGAAATAGTCTTGCCCAGTGTCGAGGTGATCGTAGAGAGCATCTCGGCGACGAGAACGCGCGGCTTTTAGCACCTTTCTCTCTTGCTCGCTTGCAGAATGCCATAGCACGCCGAGAGGAATAAGACCTGCGACAAGTATTGCAGTAAAGACAAGAATACCCCACTTTGCCATCAAAGGTAGAATGCAGGAGCAGATCATAACAGCGGCGAAAACAATTAAGTAAGTATTAAATAGACGCCAGATCTTGCCAACCCTTCGTTCCCGACGCCGGTCTACGGGACGCAATCCAGTTATGCGAGACGAACTCTGCCCGTCCATGATAAGGTAATAATCATCTCCATCGTAGGAATAGTACGCAAGCCAGTACGGTAGAAAAACGCGGGCGCATTCGTGGCGCTCAGTAAACTGCCAACGGCAATCCTTATATACATCGCCCGGTATTAGCCGGACCACTGCCTCGCCAACAATATCATTGACGATGTGTTTGGCGCGTTTATTGAATACCGCAGCCTGATAGGCATCATCATCATGAAACGGCTCAATGACACAAGACTCTACGGTCGCGTCATCGAAGGCACACCGCTCGCAGGTGTCACCGCGCTGGATGAACGCCAAGTTGTCACTGAGGAAGGTAGTGGTGACAGCAATAGCGACCGAAAAGTCGCCTTGCACTACACCTGATGCCGGATGCCAGTCCACCACCGTCTTGGTCCGGGTCACAGGCTCGGTGACCAGTCTGGACTGTTGGTGCGGCCCGTAGTGAACGCGCTGGACGTAATCGGTATAGATCACTTCGCGTTTGTAGCCACACGACGCCTGCCAATGGCCGGAATACGTCCCGTCAAAGACGCAGACAGGTAAGAGCACAGGGTATGCGTAGCAGTCGTAGGAGTTTGGCACAATGTCGTCTGGGGTATAGTCCCCCTTAACCATCCATCTTAAAGCTTCCTCTTCCATCTCCGAACGAGACACAGAGAACGGAACAGCAAGGCAAACAGCCCCCTCATAGTCGATATCGATTACTTCGCCGTATGGAAGAGATGCAAGGCAGCGGTGACACCGGTCGCGTTGCAATGCAACTGTGGAGATAGATACCGCTCCACAGTGATCGCACACATACTTATTGTACTGGCTTATCATGATGGGCGACCGGGGCACCTTTTCAGCCCGTCAGATCCACAGCAGGATAACAAACCGCTGTCGCTCGTGCCAGAAAAAACCGCGAGAGAAGCTCTGACACACTTCACCCCTAGATCGGGGTGAGCTTTCTATCCGACATCTTCGCCTACTACGCCGGGAACCTGACCCTGACCGGGCATTGCCCTACTCGAAGGTCTGAACTGGGGTGGCCCCCGCGAACACGGCCTTCCCCTACGCGGTCGTCGTTCACCTGTCCTCGACACCGACGTTCACGACGGGGCCGGGCTACCGCTGGGCGAAGGAGCGTGAGGGCACCCGAAGCAAAGATTCTGCCCCCCCCGCGACGGGATGCCCGCCCGCTAACGTGGTACGATTCAATTCCCGGTCAAGTGCCGCGACGTGCTGTGCGGTCGTATACCCTGCTGACAGGAGCCCCGCGATGACACCCCCGGACTGGCTCGAATCGCTGATGCACGAGGTTTGTCGGGCCTGCGTCAGCGAGGTCCGAGGTCGCATGAGCGGGTTCTCCTTCCGCTGGGCCGAGCCGGACGGCAACCCACTCGGGACGTGGCTCCTCCAGATCGCCCCGGCGGTCGTGGAGGTCGCGGGCGGGCGGGAGGACGGCGCGACCGGCTACGACGGGGTAGACGCGGACCTGCTGGCGCTGCCGGGGTGCCTCGACGCCGTCGAGTCGTTCGCCTACGACCCCGGCCTCGGCGGGGAGGAGCCGCACCTGACGCTCGACGGCACGCTCGGCGGGCGGCAGGTGACGGTCGAGGTGTACTTCGAGCCGTTCGAGGGCGACGACCCGCAGACCATTTTCGACGTGAACCTCGGCGGGTGGCGAGAGAAGGAGCCCGATCGGGACGAGTGAGGCAATACCCGCCCAGCTCTTCATGTGACAGGCGGCTATGGGCTACCGGTTGGCTGCGGGGAGGGCGAGGCGCCCCGAGTGCTCGTCAGCCAGATTGTGACTTGGTCGGGGGTTTCGCCCGTAGCGACCCCTCGACCCGGGCGAGGATCTCGGACGCCGGGGTGCCGAGCGCCCGGCAGACGCGGAACAGCACCTCGACGGTCGGCGACTTGTGATCGTTCTCAAGTTGGCTCAGGTAGGCGCGGTCGATCCCCGCCGCGACCGACACTTTCTCCTGTGTCAGATCCGCCGCCTCTCGCGCCTTTCGTAACTCGTCGCCGAGCGACATGCCCGGCAGGGTAAAGCCATCCCGGCGGCGAGTCTGTTTACTATAGGCAACAAGTGGTTTGCCGCTCCGATTCGTCCGCCACCCCGAGTAGGGAGCCAGTGCGGCGTGGGGTGACGGACACCCGATAGGCCGGTCCCGCTGCCGCACATCGGGCATCGCATCGCCGTGCCCCCGCGCATCCGATGCAAGAGTCGAATCGCCCTCTGATGAGCGGTGCGGCGGGGGCCGTCAACCCGAGGTGTTACCCATGTCGAGCAACTGGTTCGTCGTCCGAGGAGGGGAGGAACGCGGCCCGTTCTCGGCCCAGCGGTTGAAAGAGATGGCGACGGCGGGTGAGATCCGGCCACAGGACGGAGTGCGCCGCGAAGACATGCCCAGCGCGCGACCGGCGAGTTCGGTCAAGGGTCTGTTCCCGGACGCGGGTGGGATCGCCCCGGTCCGTCCGCCCGCTGGCAAGTCGAGCGACCGCTCAGCGACCCGCTCCCCGCCGCCGGGGGAGCCACAGGGGGGTGGCCGCACTCGGGGTCTGATTCTGGGGTCCGTTGTCGCTGCGTGTCTGTTGCTGTGCTGCGGCGGCTTCGGGGTGGTTGGCTACTTCGTCAGCAAGGCGCGGAACTCGGCCCAGACAGAGGTCGCCGAGGCCGACGCCTTGTGGGAGCGGGGCGACAAGGCGGGTGCGACGGAGAAGTACCGGCGGCGGCTCGGCGCGAACGCCGCCTTCCTCAAGTCAGAGGACAGGCCCCGCGTGTACGGGAGGGTGATCGACTACGAGTTCGAGCACGGCGATGCGACCGCGGCCAAGTCGCTGCTCGCGGAGGCTGCGAGGAATGGGGTGACGCCACAGGTCGGCCACCCGGAGGCGAAAACGCTGCTGGCGCAGGCGGGTCCCAAAGGGGCGGACCCGGTCGCCATCGCGGACGACGGCGAGTTCAGCAACAAGCTCACCGCCCGCTTCCTCCCGTGCGTGCCGGGCAACGTGAAGACATACGAGCAAGAGACCTACGCCGCGGTCACCACCCGGTCATTGGTGTACGCCGAGTCCCGCGAGACATGTGGCGCGGGCGGGGTCATCAGCATCGCGGGGACAATGAAAAGTCCCGGCCAGCCGCCCACGCCACTCACCGGCATGAGGCACATTCGAACATCCGGCGGGTTCGTCGAGGTGGGCGAGGGGAACTCGCCGTCCCATTGGGCACGCATCATCAAGCTCGGGGCGAAGCTCGGCGACGAGTGGCCCGACAACCGGATCGAGGGCACGTTCAAGCTCGTCCGGTTCGACCGGGAGACGGCGCATGGGGCCAAGGGTCCATACGATCTCGTCCGGGCGGTGATCGAACACCGCTCGGGCGGGAACGGGGCGGGGACCGGCTTCCTCACCGAGACGACATTGGAGTGGGACGGCGGCGTCCAGTCCGAGAAAAGGTACATTCTCTCCAATGGGCAGAAGCGGCTGGTCGGGCACAAACGGCTGGTCTCCAGCACCTCGGAGTGATCCCGTAACGTCTGAGTTCACTGAGCGGATCGAGACGACATTCTCCATCGCCCGTCCCACGTGCAGTGTGGTTGAACACGTAGCGACCGCTGACTACGTCAACGGGGTCGAGCCGCCCCGTTCGTTTGAGCCGCGACCCGCTTCCCTCGGTGCTGGATGAAATCGAGCGTGGCCGAGATCCGCGAGCGGTTCGACGCCGACGTGGAGCGGTTCTCCAACCTCACCACTGGGCAGTCGGCAACGGTGGACGCCCCGCTTGCGATGGCACTCGTCGCCGAGGCCGCTGCGGTGGTCACCCCGCACGCCCGGCACGTGCTCGACGTGGGTTGCGGGGCCGGAAACTACACCCTGAAGTTACTGGAGTACCTCCCCGGCCTCGACGTGACGCTGATCGACCTGAGCCGCCCAATGCTCGACCGGGCGGTCGAGCGGGTGGGGCGTGCCACCACCGGGTCGGTCACCCCCATCCAAGGCGACATCCGCGAGGTGGCACTGGGCGAGCAGCAGTTCGACACCGTGCTGGCCGCCGCGGTTCTACACCACCTGCGGACGGATGACGAGTGGGACGCCGTCAGCGCGTCCCTCCATAGGGCGGTTCGGCCCGGCGGGTCCGTCTGGGTGTTCGATCTGGTCGAGAGCGCGATCCCCGCCGTCCAGCGGATGATGTGGCGGCGGTACGGGGAGTACCTGACCGGCCTCCGGGACGCGGCGTACCGGGATCAGGTGTTCGCGTACATCGAGCGGGAGGACACCCCGCGACCACTGGCGTTCCAGCTCGACGCATTGCGGCGGGCCGGGTTCATGCAGGTGGACGTTCTGCACAAGAACTCGTGCTTCGCGGCCTTCGGTGGGGTCAAGCACTGAGTGGCATGGCACGAGGGAGAGCACGTTAGGGGCGTGCCGGCCCGACAAGAGGGTGATCGAGGGGAGGACTCGACCGACGGTGGCCGGGCTGCCGATACGACTCTTCAAGTTCAGCAGAAAGGGTAGCAAGTGAGTGGCAAGAAAGTGCTGATATTCCGCGAAAAGGGAGACGATGCTGGGCTACTGGAGAGCGTGGCGCGTTGCGAAATCGAATACTGCACGAGGGACTACAGCACGGTTCGCACCACCGTTCGGTTCGATCCCGAACGCCACGTCGCGGTGGTCTCGCTCGGGGACGACAAGGGGTGCGCTTTCGAGCCCATCTATGTCAACGAGATCGCGAGCATCGAGTGTGCGATTAACGAGCGGGTGCCGGTCCTCGGCATCTGCCACGGCGCGCAGGCGTTGGCGTATGTCGCCTCCAGCCACGACAGGTCCGCGATCGAGGAAAACCCACTAGGGGTCCGGGGTAAGTCACCGCCGGTCGATTTCGGCCTCGTTCGACTGCTGAGGGACGGGCTCGCCACCGACCCAATTGTCCGACGTGTTCCCTATCCGTGGGAGTTGTACCAGAACCACACCGCTTGCTTCCGCCTGCCCCCGGGAGCGAGGCCGCTGGCGTTCTCGGCAATGCGTGACTCTGCCCTTCACTGTGACGCCTTCGTCTGGCAGGACATCCACTACGGCTTTCAATTCCACCCCGAGGTGAAGTTCTCGTGGCTTCAAGCGCAGCCGTTCGCGGCGGGTGAGAGTCCCGAGCGGCTGAGGGCAGTAGAGGCAACCGGCTTGGCCCTGCTCGTCTCGTGGTGGGAGGGGGTAGTGGAGGCAAGGCTTGCCACCTAGTTTGCCGACTTTACAAGCCGCCCTGAGCCCCCTCCGCTCAGTGTCGTGCTGGGTACGCAACTGGGGGCGCCGCGACACGGAGTCCAGACGTAATGCGTTCTGAAGTGGCGAGACACATTCCGCCGACAGGCTTTGAAACGATCCACCTTGCTTTGCGGAACGCGAGTAAGCAGCCTCCGCGGGATTTCGAGGTGCCGACCTCTGTATTGAAGCGAGAAAAGCTAGTCCTTTTCAACATCGCTCCCCACGAGTTCTCGGCAGGGCTCGTGAGCTTGTTCCGACGGGATGAGAACTGGCTGCTGCAAGGCGGGTTTGTAAGCGCTGCCGGTGGCGAGCGCGGCTTCGTCGTGGAGGTCTACAGGAAGGACGCTCTCTCTGCCACCGCCCCGGATGGCGTCGTGTACCACGTAACGGACGCGGCTTCTAGCGAGGCGATTCTGCGAGGCGGGTTGAAGTCGGGCCGCACAGTCGGCAAACACCCCCGAAGCAAGCGATTTCAGGAGTGTTCCTACTACCTCTACGCCTCGCCAACGCTGGCGGACGCAGCCACTTGGGCGAAGACCTTGTCCCTCCTCCCGACCGAATGGCGGTTCCTGCGGATCGACGTGGGCGCGGCTCGGATTTCCGTCCTGCGAGACCCGTGCAGCGGTGAATTACCCGCGCTGATCCTCGACGCCGAGGTCGTACCCCCTTCGTTCATCACCGAAGTCGGCCTTGAAACAGCCGGGCACGAGCAAACGCCCGATTCATGACCGCGCCGACGTGCGCGCGTCCCGCCTGTCATCGAGTGCTCAACCGGGATGGCAGGGAGCGAGGCCTTGGTCGGGAGTGAAGGTTATCCGCGCTCGCCGTCAACGTGCGGGGTCGGTTGGGGATTTACGAGCCACGCCGTCGGACGAGCGCTGGCACCGCCGCGATTTTTTCGGCGGCGGCTTTTATGCAGGAACTCGAACTTGATGGGGCAAGTACCCGTGGGCGAAAAAGTAGGGTGGTCGAAATAAGAAAAAAATTTGTCGCGGTAGCCGGGCCACCGGCGTCATGGATGCTGAGTTGATAGGGGAAGCTGAATCGAGTTTCTCGATTTCAAAAAGTGCAACGCAAGTCGAGTTCGGAAGTCGCTGCTCTCGCGTAGATTGGCTTGCGATCCCCAGCGAACGAGATCATCCGGCGGCGCGGGGAGGCTCCTCCCCGCGCCGCCGGCCTTCCTGTTCGCGTCGTAGCTCTACTTCCTGCCCCAGAGCCCGCCCGCCTGCTTCGCCAACACGAAGATCATCACCGGCAGCGCCAGCCCGAACCCGACGCCGAGGGTCTGGCTGAACCAGTGGGGCGGGGCGTGGGCCGCGTACTCGTAGGCGTTGAGCACCATCGACAGGACCGTCGCCATCCCCATGTACAGCTTGCTCCACCGCCGCACGGTCTGGTCGTCCTCCGCGACCATCTCGGCCACCTCGGAGGCCACGAGGCCGAGGTCGATCCCGACGGCGAGCAGGACCGCCAGCACGAGCGGGCTCCCGGTCAGCGTCGAGACGGCGCAGGTCAAGTGAAAGACGGACAGGAACACGAGCCCCGCGGCCACCGAGCCGAGCACCATCGCCGTCCGTCGGCCTGCCCCCGTGCGAGTCTTCTTCGACCGGAGCCGCGGGGTCTTCTTGGCCTGCCTCGTCGTGGCCCGCTTGCCCGTCTGCGTCCGCGGGCGATGCGTGCCGTTCGTCATTTCCGTCAGGTCGATCATTTCGTCCTCCCGATGCCGTCCGAGGGTCGTTCGCCACACCGGGGTAGCGGGTGTCCGTCTGCCAGAGTCGATGGGTTAAATCACGGGTGGAACCGGGCACCATCAGGTGAAAGGGGGTGACGCATGGTGCTCGTGGCGTCGGACGACGTGGCCCGCTACCGGATCGCCGTCCCGGACGGGTGCGAGGTGCGGGTCGATCACAACGGGTTCGACTACGTGGTGGTTTCGGACCCCGACCTTCCCGACCGGGAGATGTGGCTGTTCGACGAGATCCTGACCGAAGCCGCCCGCAGTGGCGCGTTCGGTCTGCGGCTACTGACGGAAGAGCGGTTATAGGGGGTGATCCGCGTCCGGGTCTGGGAGATCGCCGCCGCCGTGACCCCATGCTTGGCGGCGCACTCGCCCGTCCCCATCCCGTCCATCAGGTCCAGCGCGACCGCTCGCTGGCGGGCGGTGAGGGCGCCGAGGAAGACCGGGAAGTCGAGCCGGAACGAGACGGCCTCGGGGACGGGGGTGGTGTCGCTGACGAACTCGTGCAACTCGATGTACTCCAGCCTGAGCCGACCTCGCTTGGCGTGCGCGTAGAAGTCCTTGGGCCGGGTGCCCTCGCCGGACGGGACGGTGCGGCCCGCCCGCGTCTGCTTCGCGGCGTACCAAAGGACCGACTGGACGATCCCCGGCTCGTCGCCCCGCCCCTGCCGGATCAGGCCGACGTAACCGTGCCACGTCAGCGCGAGAGTGTTCTGGACGGCCTCGTCGCGGGCCTCCGGGGCGAGGTCGCGGAACTGGGCGTGGGCCATCTTGGTCAGGTCGGTCACGAGGGCGGCGAACCGGGCGCGGTGGGCTTCGAAAGCGGTCATGGCGAACTCCCGTCGGCGGTGTGCCACCGCGACGTGCGGTGGTGACGCCCGGGTAGCGGGTGTCCGTCTGATGGACTGGGACGGTGGGGCGTCGGGGACGTGGCCCGGACGCCGACGGGAGGGGGTATTTGCAGGAGGCCGTCAGTGGGGCCGGAAGTTGAAGTACAGGCGCGGCTGGTGCTGGAACTCCAGCGACCGCCGCACCCCGTCCGACTTTCGCCGCACGACGACGAGCGGGGCCGCGAACCCGACCACGATGAAGTCGTGCGCCAACTCCCTCGTGTCCCAAACCCGTCCGTGGCGGGCCTCCAGTGCCGCCCGCACGGTCGCCGCCCCGTTGATCTCGGTCAAGAGATCGCGGCGCGTGGCCTCGGTCGGATCTTTCACGGCTGCTCTCCTCGTTGTCGAAGGGGAACGTCGCCGCGTCGTTGGCGACCGACGCGGCGACTGAAAGGGTTGGCCCGCCGACAGTCGATCCCGACGGCGGACGGAGGTGGATCGAGGTCAGGGGTGTGGGTCGCGCCGGCTGTCCGTCACGCGCCGCAGTCGGCTCAGTATTCGTCGGGCAGCAGGATCGTCGTGGCGGCGCGCTGGCCGCCCTCGTCGGCGGCTTCCGTGATGACCCACAGTTTCACCCCGCTCCTCAACCGGTACGCCGAGAAGAGCCGGGAGCCGTCCGTCAGGGCCGCGTCGTTCAGGCCCTTGTCCTCGTCGTCGAGGTCACCCCAGTCGCCGGCGGCGTGGCGGGCCAGCAGCTCGTGGGCGGTCTGGCCCGCCGCGCGTATCGCGGCGAGCGCCCCCGGCGTGGCGACCTGCCGGCCCAGCGCGAACTTCGGGCTGGCGGCCTTGGGCGCGTCGTTCGTCATGATCGTCTCCTCGGCTTGGTGTGTCGGTGCTGTCCGCATACCGGGTGTCCGTCGGTCACGCGGACTTCGCCGCCGACCGGCGCTGGTGGTGGCGCCGAGAAGCCCGCCGCAGCGGCGTCAGGCGGTAGCCGAGCCGGGTCAGTTCATCGGCGAGGGCCGCGTACTCGGGCGGGGCGGCGGGGCGGGAGTGGTTGACGACGGCGTGGTAGTCCGCGGCGGCGTGCTGGCCGACGCGGGCGTAGCTGAGGCAGTATTCACCGTGAATGGTTGCCGGTATCTCGGGGAAGAGTGCGATGACGCCGCCCTCCCGCCACCGGCGGAACACGACTCTGTGCGCGACTTCGCGGGTGCGACGAGCCACGAAACACCCCCTGATGCTGGAGGAATGGGCGTAGCGGTGCGCGGCCCGCCCGGTCGGGGCGGGCCTCAAGACGTGACCGTCAGGCGTACACGGCGAGGACCGCGTCCCGGACCCGCTCCCAGTCGGAATCGCCCAGCTCGTTCTTGCGGGTTTCCGGCAGCGGGCTGACGTAGGCGCTCAGGATCGCGTCCGGGTCGTCGCCGGTGAACGAGATCGCCGGCGCCCAGCCGAAGCCGACCCCCGGGGCGCCGAGACTCCCCATCGTCCGCACGTCCTCGGCGGTCAGGCCGCACCGGCGTATGAACTCGTCGAACTGCCCGCGGCTGAGGACGGCGCACCACTTCCGGTGGTGCCCGCCCTCCCAGCGGCCTTCGAGGTAGCCGTACTCGAACTGGCCGTCGCCCTCGGTCTGGTCCCAGAGGTCGTGGACGTGCGGCGGGGCGTGGCCGAGTACGTCGATCCCAGCGGGAGTGTCCACGGAGTAGATGACGGAAAACTGCATGGCGGCGGTCCTGATGGAGATGATTGGCCTCGGCACATTGCCACGGCCTACGCCGCCGTAGCAGGTGTCCGTTGGACGAGTTGGTCGAACCCGTGCATGGCGTGTGGCTCTCGTGGCGGTAGGATGCACGGGCGCGGAGGTCTGCCTTCGTTGCGGACGCTCTTCTGGGCCGTGCTGATTGCACCGAGGTCAACGCGAGGATGGAGAAGTCATGGCAAAGAAGCGAGTTGACGGCTCAACCGACCTCAAGGGCCGTTTCGAGCGGGCCTCCCGGTCACTCAACCCGCCTGCCTTGGCTGTTGGCGTTGACGTGACGTGGTGGGGAGGAAGCGGAAAGGCGAGCGAAGCACAGAGCCGAAAGGAGTGCATCGCTTTCGCACTCAGGACCGAAGACGGCTGGACGCTTCCCGAGTTCCGACGGGTCGATCTAACGGGCTTTAACGCCGCGGCTGGGAAGTCCGAGCCAAACGCTGACCCGGACGGGGAAGACCTCATCGTCGAACTCAAGCACCTATTCGAGAAGCACGGCGCAGCAACCAAGATTGTCGTCGCGCTGGACGCCCCGCTCTTGGCAGTCGAGCGCGGACTGCCCCGCCGCAAGAAATCCCAAAAAGTCGGCGAGGTGGAGCGGAGGGCAGCAGACCGAGCATGGGCCACGAGTGTGTCACTCTCTCCGAAGGGCTGGAGGGCCATCAACATCCAGCCCGGCTCGCCTTTACCACCTCGGATCGCCTCAGTTGTCGAGAAGCTCGTCACGGCGGGGTTCAGTTTGTACCTGAAACCCGACTCGCCGCTCAAGGATCGCCTCCTGATCGAGTGCTTCCCGAACGAGGTCATTTGGAGCGGTGGTGTAATGGGACGGTGCGGCTCGTACACCTTCGCCTCAATGACCGCCTACAAACAGATGGGCAAGTGCGGGACCGTGCTACCCCTCGGCCTGCTCGAACAAGTGTGTACCCACACTCTCCGTCCGTGCCTAGAACTCGCTGGCCTGAACGCCGACGGGTGGCTGTCCCGATTCTGGGATTGGCTCTCGAAGGACGAAGTCGTCGTAACCGGTGTGGAGGGGGCGACGGGGAAATGCTTCGACGACGCCATCGATTCGGTGCTCTCCCTCATCGCCGCCGTGTCGTTCATCGATGGGTCGGCGCACGTCCATCAAGGAGACGACCCGCAGGATGGGCACATCATCGGCCCCGGTCTCCCGTCGGGCCAACTGTCCTGACGACCGAGATCGCACGTGCGGTCTCGATACCCGGTCTCGGGTAAGGAGTGTCGGTCAGTAGTTCAGTTTCTCCGCGGCGTCGGCCAGATCCTTGTCACTGCGGCGGGTGTACCGGGCCGTCGTGGTCAGCGACTCGTGGCCGAGGATCTGGGCCAGTCCGACGAGGTCGTTGCCGGTGTCCGCGAGGTACTGGTGGGCCATCGTGTGCCGTAGCAGGTGCGGGTGGAGCTCGACGCCGGTGATCGCGCCGTACTTGGCGCACAGGGCGCGAACGCCCCGCTCGGTCAGCGGCCCCCGCTCGCCGATGAACACCCGGTCGGTCTCGACCGGGGGCCGGGCGTCGAGGTACGCCTGCACCGCCCGCCGGGCCGGGAGAGGCAGCGGGGCCGTCCGCTGCTTGCCGCCCTTGCCGTGCCGGAAGACCGCCGACCCGCTCCGCTCCCCGATCAGCAAATCGTCCAGATCGAGCTGCACGAGGTCGCCGACCCGGCAGCCGGTGTACAGCAGAAGGTGGAAGACCGCGTCCGCCCGCACGTCGCTCCGCAGCTCCACCTCCCGCAGCAGACGGCGGACCTGAGACCGGTCGAGCCCCTTCGGCGCGAGCGCCTGCCGCCGCAGCTCGCGGACCGGCTGGGCGACGTTGGCGGTGACGCGGCCCACGGCGGCCAGCCACCCGAAGAACCGCCGCACCGACACCATCGCCCGGTTCACCGTGGCGACCGCCTGCCCCTTGGTCCGGCGCAGGTGGTCGCGGAAGTCGGTGATGTCCCGGGTCGTCACCCGCCCGACGACGAACCGCTCGCCGTTCGTCGCCGCGAACCAGATCACGAGCTTTTTCAGGTCGCTCACCACCGCCCGACGGGTCTCGGGGGCGAAGTCGTTGGCGGCGAGGTACTGGTCGAGGAGGCCGGGCTCCTCCTTCCCGAGCGGCAGGCCCCCGAACGCATTACCGCCCGAGTTCTGGCGGCCTTCTGGACGGAAATCTGACGCCATATGGACACTCCTCC
Source organism: bacterium (assembly GCA_017308215.1). Lineage (GTDB taxonomy): Bacteria > Planctomycetota > Planctomycetia > Gemmatales > Gemmataceae > Urbifossiella. The sequence continues at coordinate 28,160 of JAFKFQ010000262.1, forward strand.
CTCGTAACTCGGGTGGTATTGGCCGTTATCGCCCCTGCTTACCGGCTCAGTTCGGGCGCTTCAGGTGCAGGAACACTCGCCGCAACACTTCGCCCGAGTCCACTCCTTCGACGCCGCTCGGGTACAGCGCCTTGATCGCCGCGCCGACTTGATCCGCCGTCGGTGACGCCAACCCGAGCGCCTTGAGCCCGTCGAGCAGGTCGGTGTGCGTGCCGCCCGCCTTCGGCTTGGGGGTTACCGGGCGGGCTGGCTTGGGGGCGACGGGGCGGTGCCCGCGGGCATAGAAGAGGACCGGCTGGCAGTTGACCCCGCAGTTGCGGCGCCGCACCTCAAGGCACCTCCGCTGGAGCTCCTCGGGGTAGCACGGACGCCGGGTCCGCACGTGGTAGACCGGCGGGGGGAACACCCCTTCCCCGACGAGCTGGTAGTACCTCGCCCGGCTCAGGCCCACCATCCGGGCCATGTCCGCCACGGAGACGACGGCCTTGGTCGGCACCGGCTGGTCGCGCATGGTCGTCCTCTCGGATGAAGTTACTCCGGGCCGTTCGCCCGGCGGGTCAGCAGTTCGCGGCCCTCGGCGGTCAACTGCCGCCGCCCTTGGTCGTCCTTCAGGATCAGCCCGGAGCGGATCAGGAACGGCTCGATCACCTGCGACACGGTGCGGGCCGGCAGGCCGATCAGGCTGGCGACGACGTTCAGCCGGCTGGCACCCTCGGCCAGCGCGGCGAGGTACTGCCGCTCGGTCGGGCCGAGGCCGATCTCGTCGAGCCCCTCCAGCGCGCACGCCCGGGTCAGGTGTCCGCGGGTGATGGTGGTCTCCCCCTCGGCGCGGCAGACGCGGCGGCACGCCTGCAACAGCCGCAGCGCCAGCCGCGGCGTGCCCCGCGCCCGCTCGGCGATCAGGGGCGGCAGCCCGTCGTGGACCGGCCAGCCGAGGGCGCGGCCCCGCTGGGCGACCAGCGCGGCCAACTCCCCGACCGTGTAGAACTGGAACCGCAGGACGAGTCGCATCCGGTCGCGGAGGGGTTGCAGCAGGCCGTACTCGTCCGTCGTGCTCAGCAGGAGCGAGAAGTCGTTGAGCGGGATCGACTGCGGCCCGCCCTTGGCCCGGCTCGGGAGGACGACCTTCCGCTGGTCGAGCGCGAGGTACAGCGCCGTCTGGTACTCCTTGTCGAGTTCGTGGCACTCGTCGATGTGGATCAGGTCGCGGTCCTTCGCGCCCAGCAGCAGCGCGTTGAGGTCGGCGGGGCCGGTGACCGACTGGCCGAGAACCTCGTGGAGACCCGTCCCCATCTCGGCGGCGACGACTTTCGCCACCTGCGACTTGCCGAGCCCCGGGCCGCCGACCAGCAGGGCGTGGTCGAACTTGCGGCGGTCGGCGGCGGCGGCTTCGAGGGCAACGGTGACCTGATCGACGACGCCCCGCTGGCCGATCAGGTGCGAGAGGGCGGACGGGGCGGCGTCGTTCACCTCGGTCGGTCGCTGGTCGGTCATGGCGGACTCCGTCGGTTGTGGTGGGGGTGATCGCCCGAGGGCATAGCGGGTGTCCGTCACTCGACCCGGAGAGAGGATCGCGCACCCGGCGCGGTTCGCAATGTCGGTAACGCCGGGCCGAGACCGAACGCGACGGACGACGGCCTGTTGAGCAAGGCCGCGGGGGGTTCATGGGGGGCAGATCCGATCACGACGGGCGAGTACCGGGAGTTCGGCGGGTACGGTGGGGTCGTGATGGTCTGAAGCGAAGGAGGTACGGGGGCGACACCAGTCGCCCCCTGAACGGGCGTCACGCCACGGCAACCTCCTCGGGCTGCGCCTGCTGTTGGCTGGAGAAGCCGAGGAAGAAGGTGGCGGCGCGACTGGCGTCCGCCGTCACCCGGAAGATGTACCTCGGGTCGGCCTTCATCGCGCCGAGCCAGTATGCGAGGTACGACGTGCTGTTCGACCGGTCGCCATGCGGAAGACCGAGGTCGGTCGCCACGAAGCTCGCCGCCAGCTCGGCCCGAAGTTCGCCTTCGGCGTAGGAGCCGGTCCAGCCGAGCCGGTGCTCGGTCCAATGCCCGGCCAACTCGTGCAGGACCGTCTGGTAGTAGTCCTGCTCCTCCGCGAATTGGGCCTTGGGCGGCAGCTGGACGTAGTCACCGTCGGCGCCGGGCGCCGGCCTGCGGTAGTACGCCCGGTCGCCGCCGTGGCGGATGTCGGCCCCGGTGGCGGCGATGGCCCGCTCAGCTGGGAGGTAGTCGATGAAGTCCACGCGGTCTCGGGCTTCGGCCCGGAGGCGGTCGGCGGCCTCGCCTTCGACCTGATCGACGGAGAACACCGTGAAGTTCCGCAGGACGAGGTACTTGCCCTCGCGTTCATCGCCGTCCTCGGCGTCCTTCGGCTTCCGCGTGACCGGCTTGCAGAATACGACGTTGCAACCCCACCGCCCGCTGGGGACGTGCGGGGGGCGGGCCTTGACCCGGCACCCGATCTCGTGCCACTGGCGGAAGGTCGCGTAGCGGCTCGACGTGAGCCCGAGGCGTTGGCGGTACAGTTGCAGGAGCAGGACGTTGATGCCGGTGTAGCGGCGTCCGGTGGCGGCGTTCGCGGGCGGGCCGGACGTGCCCCACGGGCACTTCCACGGGGGCACGCGGCCCTTCTCCAGAGCGTTGACGATCTCGGCGGTGATTTGCTGCCGGGTCTCGTTCGGACTGGACATGACCGTGCTCCTCGTGGGGTGGGTGGGGATCACCACGAGCGGGTAGCAGGTGTCCGTCAGTTCGAGATGGATTCGGCCACTGGCGTGCCGGGGGCGGTGCAGCGTGTGAGCCGATAGAACGCAACGAAATCGGCACGAAGTCCCGAGCCCGGCCATGCCCGACCAGTGCCTTCGAGACCCACCGACCAGATCCGGCAGGAGTGCGCCACCAAGCTCCGCTCCGCCGAAACCGGCGACATGTTCACGACCATTCCCGGGTGCTCTCTGAGCGGGACCGGCGCACGCCGAGCATGGTGGGGATGCGGATCACGCCCGACGGTTGCCTGCTGGCTCGAAGGCAAGGCCACGTACAAGGCGTTTCTTGGGGCCGGGGCCGACCTGACCCGCAACCTCCACGGGGTCGTCGAGGTCGCCGGGCTGGACGGCGACGAGGCGGGTAACCTTCTGGGCCGGATCGCCGCGAACAAGGGGGCAACGGACCGTCAGTCGGCCAGCACCGCGAGGATCGACGGGTGCAGTTTGGAGCGCGAGACGCGCTCCTTCACCCACTCCCGTAGGGATGGTGACGCCGCCTTGAGCCGCTCCGCGATGGCGAGGCTCTCCCCCACCTCACGCTTCAGCTCCATGAGAGTCTCGGCGATGTCCATGACGTGAAAGCGGTTGTGCCCGACCCCGAGGTCGAGAACGCAGACGACCAGATCAGCCCGGATGTGGTAGTCCGTCAACGCCTCGTAGAGCGTGCGGCACTGGGCGGCGATCTTGTCCGTGTAGGAGAAGCCCCACCCCTGCGAGGTCACGTGACCCGCGAAGCTGGCAATCAGTTCCCGCATGTCCTCTTTGCTGGCCCCGAGCATCAGCCGCGCCGCCAGCGGCGGCAACTGCATGACCGCCTCGTGGACCAGATCGGCGTCCGTTCGGAACTGGGTCAGGATTTCGAGGATGCGCTCCGCGTGTTCGGGCGACACGCTCGCCCTCGCTGAGAACTGGGCGATCAGCTTGGTCAACTCCTCGTGGGGCGAGGTCGCCGCCACGGTGCCCGAGACGTAGTGCCACGCCTGCTTGAGATCGGCGACGGTCTGGTAGCGCTTGTCCGGGTTGGTCCGGGTGCATTTGTCGATGACCATCGCCACTCCCGGATCGAGCGAGGAGGTGTCGGTGGCGGTGGAGGCAAGCTCGCCGACGTGCAGTTCGAGCAGCAACCGGCCCAAGCTGTAGATGTCCGACCGCTCGTCGGCATTCTTGGCGTTGGCCATCTGCTCGGGGGCCATGTACAGCGGCGTCCCCATCGGGTAGCCGGTGATCGTGTGGCGGGTGCTCGCGGAGTCCAGCACTCGCCCGAGTCCGAAGTCCGTGACCACGAGGTCGTCGTCGCTGTTCATCAGGACGTTCTCGGGCTTGAGATCCCGGTGGATGACGCCCTCGCCGTGCGTGTACTCGATGGCGTCGAGGATCGAGCCGTACACCTTGGCGATCCGGTCCCCGTCGCCTTGCATCGTGCGGAGCACGTCCCTCAGCGTGTGCTGATACCTCGGCATGACGTACCAGTAGGGGGCCTCCTGCAAGTGGAGGCCGACCACCTTGACCACGTTCGGGTGGTCGAGCCGGTGCAGTAGCCGGACCTCCTCGCGGAACCGGCGGGTGCTGTCCTCGCCCAAGCCGGGCAGGAGCTTCTTCTTGGCGAAGACCTTCCCGTCCTCCTTCCGCTTGCACAGCCAGACCTCGCCGAACCCGCCAGAGCCGAGCTTCCGAAAAGCGACGTAGCTAGGCATTTCCCTCACTCCGGTAAGCCGACGAGACCGCGCACCGACGATCCCACGACACCGCCGATCATCCCCGCCTCAGCCGGGCAGCAGGGAGATGCAAAACACGGCGACTACCCAGCAGACGAGGCCGACGACGGTGGCTTGGGCTGAGGCCCTCACGGTCCTGTGCTTGGTGAGGGCGATGTGCGAGGTCTCAACGATCTGCGTCCCCACATCCCTGAGCCAGTCGTCCTCGGACATCCCCTTCAGTTCGGTGACGTACCTCTCGAAGTCGTGGCCGTACTGGGTGGCAACGTGGCCGAAGAAGATTCGGCACTTCGGGGCCTTCTCCCCGAACCGGGACATGACGGCGTAGATCAGCATCCCCACGGCGACGACCGAGCAGAGGGCGAAGGCGATCAGGGCCACCAGACCGACCCACGCGGGGGCCGGGGCGGGGCTGGCGGCAAGCGCCTTCTTGAGTGCCCCCACGCTGCTGACTACGAACCCGAACATCAGGGTGTTGATGGCGAACACGAACGCCGCCTTGGTGTCGGCGAAGCGGATCTGCTCCTGCACCCCGGCCAGCACCTTGAGGCAGTTGTCGAGGCTCGACTTCCTTTCGGCGGGGTCGCCCGCGGGCTGGCCGTTCGTCGGCTGGGCCGGGGTCGTCGGGTTGCTCGCTGGTTTCTTGGCCACGCCCGTCACCTCCCCAGCCGCCGCTGGCAGCAGACCTTGAACTTCTTGCCGCTCCCGCACGGGCACGGCTCGTTGCGCCCGACTCCCCCCTTTTCTCGCACCGCCTCGGCGATGCCCGCCGTGCCGTGCGCTCTGGCCTCCCCGGGCCAGACGGCCTTGACCCCGGTGAATTCTTCCTTCACGAGCGCCTGCTGGTACAGGTGCTCCTTGAACAAGAAGGTGTGCGCCACGGCGAACAGGTCGTTCAACGAGTCGCCCCGCCCGAAGTCTATTCCGCTCTCGCCCGGCACGTACAGGCACAGGCTCCAGTCCGAGTTGATGTGCGAGTCGCCGCCCTTCTGCCAGCGATCCCGGTGGCTGACCAGTATGACGGTGGGGGTCGTCCCCCGGTCGGGGAAGCTCGGAGGGTACTCGACCCGCAGCGTCACTGACTCGTAGCGGTGGCCGTGCCGGGACTGGACGTGGAAGACGCCCTCCAAGTAAGCCACGCCGCCCCCGGCGACCCCGCTGCGGAAGTCGTCGAGGGTCTGGCGCCCGATCCGCTGCTCGGCCTCCCACCGGGCCGGGTTTCGCTCGTGCCACCCCATGTCAGTGCGACCGCCACGGGCGGCTGTTGTGCCACGCGCCGGTCGTCGGCGAGGCGGCAGTGGTCACGAAGACTTGGCCTTCCTTGACGGAAGCGCCGAGGCTCCCGGCCCGTGCCGCCTTCGTCTCCTTGATCCGGTCGAGTTTGGGGAACGTCAGCCCCGTGGCGACATAGGTATCGCCGTCCTGAGCGAACTCGGCCCGCACGTCCTCGTCGTCCAGTTGGTCGTAGATGTCCTCGGAGATGCATATCTGCTTCGCCCCGGTTCGTTGCTGGAGCCGCTCGGCGGACGACACCTCCGGGCCGAAGCAGATGCCGACCCGCCGCCCCTTCTTGCCCAGTCGGGTCACGAACGCCTTGCCCACGTCCAGCCCGACCGCCACGTGGATGTCCTTGCGGTCCTTGAGGTGCTCGTTGAGGACGTGCTCCATCGAGGACTGCAACGCGATGGCGATGTCCACCGCCCTGCGGCACCGCTTGGCGTGCTTGTCGTCGCCGCACGGCATGTGCAGGATCGCCAAGATGCAGTCGCCCCGGTGCTGGAGGACCAGCCCCTCGTGGTCCGAGCCGATGACCGAGTGGAACTCGGACCGGATCATGTGGAACTGGCGGATCAGCGCGACGACCTTCTCGTCGCCCTCGGCCTCCTGCACGTAGCGGGTGAACCCGTCGAGGTCGGCGTAGACCGCCACCGCCGCCGTCCGCTTGCAGTTCCGCTCCGTCAGCACGTCGAGGTCGATCAGGGCGGCGGCGTCGGAGACTTCGATCTGGGCGAGCGGCAAGTCGTCCCGGTACTCCTCCGTCTTCTTCCGCCACTTGTCCGCGTCCCACGACACCCCGAGGTCGTCGGCCAGATCGGGGTAGCGGTCCCACCGCAGGCCCGTGGCCCGGTAGCTCTGGACCCCGCTCACCACGGCGGACTTCTTGAAGTGCTCCTTCAGGCCGTCGGGCAGGTGGTCGTACACGTCTCGCGTGACGGTGATCGTGTCCGTGGCCCCGAGGATCTTGGCGGCGAGGTTGGCGCACGACCCCAACGAGATGAGTTCACGCTCGCCGGTCATGCCGATGTTGGCGATGTAGCTGGTGCCGCCACTCAGCCCCGCCGCGCTGCCGAAGCGGACCTCCTCGAACACCGGGTCGAACACGCCGATGACGTAGCTGTTGTGCGTGACGGCGTGGACCACGGCCCTCCTCGCCCGCTCGGCGGCGTTCGACCCGTCGTCGGGGTCGTAGGGCTTGTAGGCGAGGGCGTGAAGGCGGACGGTCTGCCGCTGGATGTCGCCGATGTCGTCGGCGTCCATCAAGTCCCGCTGGACCTTGCGGAGCACGCTCGCCGCCCGAACGAGCTTCTTCTGCTTCTGCTTGTCGTTCCCGGCGTCGGCGACCGCCCCGTGGAATCCGGGCACGTCCACGTACAGGTGGACGCCTTCGGCCCGCCGCACGTCCTTCGTGCCCAGATTGCGGAAGTCCATCGTGCGGCGTAGGTCTTGGACATCAACCTCGAAGTCGTGGAAGTCGCGGTCCCTGACCCGCTGTCTCGACCGCCCCTCGTTCCATCCCATGTCGGACCCTCCCGATAGACCGGAGTCGCCCCCGGGTGAGCGGGGCGTGTACGCTATAATGGTACAGTTCGCTAAACAGGGTGTCAACCGGCTTGTCGGTTGCATCATGCCCTTTCTGCTTGTACAATGAGCTTTCGCCTCCACCGCAGGTTCGGGTCGTCCGAAACAGGGCAAATAACCATGTCCACCGTGGGAGATCGGATCAAGAAGCGGAGGGCCGAGCTTGGGTGGACTCAAGACCAACTGGCGCAGAAGGCCGGGATCAGCAAGTCGTTCCTGTCCGATCTGGAGAACGGGAAGCGGAGCGTCAGCGCCGACAACCTGCTCGACATCGCCCGCGTGCTGAGCCTCAGCCTCGACTACCTGATGAAAGGGGGAGAGACCGGAGCGAAGCCTGCCGAGGTGCAGATCCCGGCGTCCCTCGCCGCCTTCGCCGAGGATGAGGGGCTGACGTTCAAGCAGGCCCTCGCACTGCTCAGGATGCGGGAGCAGATCGTCGCCCACCGCTCGACCTCGAAGAAGGAAGGGGTGGACAAGGTGGACTGGCAGAGGTTCTACGAGGCGGTGAAGGAGTTCCTCGAATGAGCCGACTCGACGACGAGCCCGACGTGATCGAGCAGGCCCGGAGACTGCGGCTGGCCGGACACGGCAACCCCGTGCAGGCCATCGTCGGCCACTGCCTCGACCGCATCCGGCGTTGGGTCCAGTCGGACGGCCCGGTGGCCACCATCGGGCAGCTTGAGGCGCTCGTCACCCGCCGCCTGCGTATGGTCTTCGAGGAGGTCGAGTCCGACGAGGGCCTCGCCGCCCTGATCCGCAAGTACATCCTGCTCGGGGAGGGGGTGTTCGCCTACCTCAAGCACGACCTCGACGGCGACACGTTCGGGGCTACCTACCGCCGCAGCACGGCGGCACCCGACGCCCCGGATCGGCTGGTGGCGATCATCGACTGCCGGGGTGACAAGGGGGCACGCCGGTTTTTCACCCGCTGGCACGAGGTCGCACACTTCCTCGTCGAGCCGGACCCGGAGGAGGTCGAGACCCCGGTTCACCGGGCCTCGGACTCGCCGTTGGAGCGGCTGATGGACGAGATCGCCGCCCACGCCGGGTTCTACGAGCCGATCTTCGGCCCGGCGTTCGACCGGGAGATGGCGAGCCGTCCCCGACTGACATTTCAGGTCGTCGAGGCGGTTCGCGGCCAGTGTTTTCCCGACGCCAGCTTCCAAGCCACCCTGTTCGCCTGCCACCGCAGGCTGATGACGCCGGTGGTCTACGTCGAGGCGGAAGAACGGCTCAAGGCCGAGCACGAACGGCAGATCAAGGGCGGTGTGCAGTGGCTCTTCGAGGAGGCCCGCCCGGAGGCCCAGCTTCGGGCAGCGCAGGTAGTGCCGAACGCCGCCGCCCAGAGGGCGAAGCTGTTCATAGCCCCCAACATGCGCATCCCGTCCTCGTCGGTGATCCACCGACTCTTCTTCGACAGCCTCGGGTCGGAAGACACCGGGCGGGAGAACCTGAACACGTGGGAGCACTCTGGCGGGAAGCGGCTGGCGGATCAGGAGGTCTGGGTCGAGGCGAAGAAGGTCAAGGGCCGGGTGGTCGCCATCGTCCAGCCGGTGACGTGAAGCGGGGTGAGAGGCGAGCGGTTGGACCGTGACATGGGGCGGGGCTGAGCATGACCGACGCATTGTTCGAGCAACTGCTGTACGAGGAGGAGAGTACCACGCTCGACTTCAAGAGGGAGCAGTATCGCTTCGTGAAGGCCAGCAACGAGGACAAGTCCGAGCTCCTCAAGGACATCCTCGGCTTTGCGAATGCGTGGCGGCGCTCCGAGGCGTACATCCTCATCGGGGTCGAGGACGTGCGGGGCGGGCGGGCCAACGTCGTCGGCATCCCGGCTACGGACCACCTCGACGACCACTCGTTGCAGCAGTTCGTGAACAACCTGACCAACCGCCCCGTCCGCTTCCACTACGAGGCGTTCGGTTTCGAGTCTAAGCAGATTGGAGTGGTCCGCATCGAGGAGCGGCAGGCCCGCCCGCTCTACCTCAAGTCGAACTACGGCAAGCTCAAGAAGACCGAGGTGTACGTCAGGAGGGGTAGTTCCACCGACCCGACGAAGCCAGCCGGGCCGGACGAGATCGCCCTGATGGGTCAGGGCTCCGGGCCGCAGGACGCCGAGTTGGTGGTCGAGTTCGCCGACGTGGCGCGGGACGACTCACTGGGTACGCATGTCTCGTGGGAGGCCGAGTTCTGCGAGATGCCGCCGATGGAGACGATCCCTGACCTCACCCGCACGATGCAGCGGCGCCCGCTGGGCATCGACCCTTCGGCGATCCAGTTCGACCCGATGAACCGGCCCAACGAGGACTACTTCCGAGAACTGGCGAACTACGAGTTTGTTCGGCGCCTATTCCGGCCCGTGCGGTTAGTCGTGAAGAACGTCGGCCAAGTCGCCGCCAGTAGTGTGCGGGCCGAACTGATTGTCCCCACGAATGCCGGGGCAATGGTGCTGGACTCGTTGGACTTGCCCGACCCGCCGGAGCGCCGGGCCGAGTTCGTCTCCCCCGCCCTCAAGAAGATCCGCCCGGCGTTCCGGCGATCCCCCGGCGACGTGACCATCGACAAGAACGACGACAGGTTCCGGGTGGAGATTGACTGTGGGGGGCTCCAGCCGGGTAGACGGGTGTGGTCCGATGTCTTCTTCATTGGCAAGGGAGCCAGTGGAGATCTGTGTCTGAGCGGGCAGGTGTTCGCCGAGAACCTACCCCAGCCGAAAGACTTCACTCTGCTGATCTCGGTCAATGTCAACCAAACCCGGATGTCGGTGAAGGAGTTGAAGGCGCTGCCGGGACAGGCCGGGACGGACGACTAGCCGGGCACGTCCTTCGAGGGAATCCTAACGATGAGCCGACCTAACTCAATGAAGATCGGGGCCATCGAGAACACCGGCCCGAACACCCTCGTCGCGTTCCTCCGCAACGCCGGGGACGGCTGCGCCCGCATCGACATCGCGGTGGCGTTCATCACGGCGGCGGGGCTCGACTCCCTCCTTTACCTCCTGAAGCGGGCCGCGTCCCGAGGCCGGGTTCGCGTTCTGACGGGACTGTACCAAGGGTTCACCGATCCGAAGGCCCTCTGGACGCTGTTGGGGGAGCAGGAGCAGACCGGCGGTCGCATCTCGGTGAGGCTGTCGCGGGACGGCCACTTCCACTGGAAGGCATACTTGCTGGTAAAGGAGGCCACCGCCAAGGTCGTCGTCGGGTCGTCGAACTTGACCGACGACGGCCTCCAGCAGAGCGGCGAGTTGAACCTCGTCCTGTCGGTGCCCACCGCCTCGAAGGAGTTCCGCGATCTACAAGGAGTCTTCGACCGGCACTGGGACGGGCTCGGCGAGCCGTTGACCGCCGAGATCACCAGTAAGTACGAGCGGTGGCGTAAGGAGGCGGACCCGGTGCCGCCGCACCGCTCTGTGCCGATCCGCAAGATACTCGGCGGCACTCCGAAAAAGAAGCAGCCGGTGGTGCAGGAGGCCCGCTACTGGCGTACCTGCATTACCGGGTACTTCGCCAAGGAGACCGAGCGAGTCCTGAAGACCGCGACCAACTGGGACGAGCGGGGCCTCATGTACTTCAGCACGTGGCGACCCACCTTCAGGGTCGGCGACCGGGTGATCCTGTTCGACCTCAGCGACAACTTCCTCGGCCTGATCGAGATCAAGGACACCACGCGGACGCCCGAGCGGACCCCGGACGGTCACCATTTCGCCGCGTACCGACAGGTGAAGGGGTTTGCCCGCCGCAGGCTGGTCAAGAACCGCTGGAAGGCGTTGAAGGCGGCGGGGCTGCTCAGGAGGAAGGACGACGCCTACCTGACGCGGAAGATGGCGAAGGAGCGGTTCGACCTGTATCTCGATCAGCTGAAGAAGTCGTAAGCACGTGCCGAAGGTCTGGGTGGTCATGGGGGAACACACGCTGATGGGCCTGTTCGGCAAGCACGGCAGCGGCAAGAAGCTCGACGTGCCCGCCCTCGAAGGGTGGCTCTGGGAGGCCGCGTGCGTCATCCGGGGGCCGCTCGACGCGCCGAAGTTCAAGGACTACATCCTGCCGCTGATCTTCCTGAAGCGGCTGTCCGACGTGTTCGACGACGAGATCGCCCACCTCGCCCACGACTTCGGCGACGAGCAAACCGCCCTCAAGCTGATCGAGCAAGACCGCAAGCTCGTGCGATTCTTCATCCCCAAGAAGGCCCGCTGGGCGAGCATCGCCGAGCGGACCAGCGGGGTCGGGGAGTACCTGACCGACGCGGTGCGAGCCGTCGCCAAGGCCAACCCGCAACTGTCGGGCGTGGTGGACATCACCGACTTCAACGCGACCGCCGCGGGCCAGCGGATCGTCGATGACGGGCGACTGGCGGTGCTCGTGCAGGTGCTCAACAACCCCAAGTACCGGCTCGGGCTGGACGACGTGGAGCCGGACATCCTTGGCCGCGCCTACGAGTACCTGCTGCGTAAGTTCGCCGAGAGTCAGGGCCAGTCGGCGGGCGAGTTCTACACCCCTCCCGAGATCGCAATCGTCATGGCGAGGTTCCTCGACCCGAGGCCCGGCCAGACGGTTTACGACCCCTGCTGCGGCTCGGGCGGCTTGCTCATCAAGTGCCACCTGCGGCTGCTCCATACCAAGGGCAAGAAGGACAACGGGAGGCTCAAGCTCCCGGCTTCGGTCGCCCCGCTCAAGTTGTTCGGACAGGAGATCAACCCATCGACGTTTGCGATGGCGAGGATGAACGCCTTCATTCACGACATGGAGGCCGAGATCGGGCTGGGCGACACCATGCACCGCCCGGCGTTCACCGAGGGCGAGGGGAAGTTGCGGCTTTTCGACCTCGTAACGGCCAACCCGATGTGGAACCAGAAGTTCGACAGCAAGACCTACGAGAACGATACCTACGAGCGGTTCAGCCGGGGCGTGCCACCGTCGTCGAGCGCCGACTGGGGCTGGGTGCAGCACATGGCCGCGCACCTGAAGCCGACCGGAAAGATGGCCGTTGTGCTCGACACCGGGGCGGCGAGCCGGGGTAGTGGCAACACCGGCTCGAACAAGGAGCGGGACGTTCGCAAGCAGTTCGTCGAGGCCGACTTGATCGAAGCCGTGCTCCTGCTGCCCGACAACCTCTTCTACAACACGACGGCCCCCGGCGTGGTCATAGTGCTCAACCGCAAGAAGCGAAGGCCGGGGGAGATCGTCGTCATCAACGCCTCGAAGCTGTTCACCAAGGGCCGACCAAAGAACCACCTCGAAGACGGTCACGTCCAGCAGATCACCGAGGCGTACCACGAGTGGAAGACGGTAGAGGGGCTGGCGGCTGTCATCACAAAGGAGGAGGTCGTCAAGAACGACTACAACCTGTCGCCGAGTCGCTACGTGTCGGTCGGCGGGCAGGAGGAGGTGCTGCCGCTGGAGGAGGCCGTCGTGCTGCTTCAGGAGGCCGAAGAGGAGCGGGCAGAGGCCGACAAGCAATTGGACGCCGTTATGGCGAAACTGGGACTCGCAGGGTGGCGGAATGGATGACGAGCCCAATGACCGGCTGGTTGAAACGGAAATTGGCGTGCTACCGTCTTCATGGCGGCTATGCCGCTTTGATGAACTATTCGACTCGAAACTCGGAAAGATGCTTTCGCAAAAAGCAAGATTAGGCTCCGCACCGCGTCCCTACCTCCGCAACGCGAATGTTCAATGGAGCAGAGTTGACGTATCAGACTTGCTTGAAATGGATTTTTCCGAAGATGAGCAGGAGCGTTTTCGACTTGTATGCGGAGACATTCTGATCTGCGAAGGAGGAGAGGTTGGCAGGACCGCGATCTGGCGCGGGCAGCTTGAGGAATGCTATTTCCAGAAGGCGATCCACCGTGCCCGGCCCATCAATGGAGCGATGGACAGCGAGTTTTTCATGTATCACATGATGAATTCCTTCTTGATACAGAATACTTACGGCACTCAAGGAACAGAAACGACGATTGCTCACCTGCCTGCGGTGAAGTTGAAGGCGTTACTCGTTCCTGCCCCACCCATCGAGGAGCAGCGAGCCATAGCCAGATTGCTCCGCACCGTGCAGCAGGCAAAGGAGGCGACTGAGAAGGCCGTCGCCGCCGCGCGGCAACTGAAGCAGAGCATCATGCGGCACCTATTCACCTACGGCCCAGTGCCGGTCGAAGAGGCCGACCGAGTGCCGCTGAAGGAGACTGACTTCGGTGCGGTGCCCGAGATGTGGAAGACGATACCTCTAAGCGACTGTGCCGTGGTACAGACCGGCGTGGCCAAGGGCCGCAAGTTGGACGGTGCCGATGCCGTGAGCGTGCCTTACCTGCGGGTCGCCAATGTGCAGGACGGCTACCTCGACCTGAGCGAGATGAAGAACATCGACATTCGCCGGTCCGAATTGTCCCGATACTCGCTCCAGCCGGGCGACGTGGTGCTCACCGAGGGCGGCGACTTCGACAAGCTGGGCCGGGGGTTTATCTGGAACGGCGAGGTGCCCGGCTGCGTCCACCAGAACCATGTGTTCGCCGTCAGGGCGGATCGCCGCCTGCTGGTCCCCGAGTTCCTCGCATATCTCACCCAGAGCCCCTACGGTAAGGCGTACTTCCTCTCGGTGGCCCACAAGACGACGAACTTGGCTTGCATCAACACGACGAAGCTAAAGGCGTTTCCGACCCTCGTACCGCCAAAGAATGAGCAGAAGGAAATTGCCGGATGCCTGTCGGCAGTGGACGCGAAAATCGGGCGCGAGGAAGCCAAGCGGAACGCTCTGGACTGCCTGTTCAAGAGCTTGCTCCACAAGCTGATGACGGGCAAGTTGCGAGTCGCTGGAGAGGAAAGCTGAGGGACCGGATGCTCGCCACTATCATTCTCGACTCGTTCACAAAGGTCGAGGCCCCGGAGATCGCCGCGGCGCTCGACATGATCTGCGCACCTGATGAGACCTACGGGTTTGCGAGCGCCTGCATCTACGCCTTCTGGAGCATCCCCGACCGGAACATCCTATACATCGGGCTGGCGGGCGACGTGACCGTGCGGTTCCGTCAGCACACCGGAATTCGGGCGTGTGAGCCCGAGTGCTGTAAGCGTCGAGAGATTGAGGACTACTTCGCAAGGTACGACCGGCTCGGGTACACGGTCATGGTTCAGTCCACGAACGACCAGCCGGCCACGGTAGGCGAGAAGATCGAACTGGCTGAACTCTACGACGAGTTGTTCGCCGACGACGTGGCCGACTTCTTTCAGGGCAAGGAGAACATCCAGATCGCCGAAGGGTTCCTAATCGAACTTCACCGGAAGCTCGGCGACCGCCTCCCCACGTGGAACAAGATTCAAGGATCTGAACTTGGTAGGCGGCAGCGGTCCCTCTCTGACCATCGGGAGCGGATAAGGGCTGCGCTTGAGACGGCGAGGTCAGGCCGGGTCGGCAACCCTCCCGGCGTACCAGAGCACTTGCCATACGAACTTCTTCTCAACCTCACCGGGGAGGAACTTTCCTACCTGAACGCGAGGTCAACGCTCCGCGAGATTGCCTCGGACAACACCATTGAGGGCCATGAAGAGTTTCTTCACGCCGTCCGACTCGATGTGCTTCTGAACGGCTCGACCGTGGAGAGGGCCATCGAGCGACTGGTGGCCCACCAGCCGATCCACGACTGGAGGGCCAAGGCGATGACCGAGAGCGGATACCTGCACCGGACCCCGCCGATCCCCGGTATTTCCCGACCCGCTTCAGGCGAGGGAGGACGCGGCCATGCCCCTCGGCAATGAACAGGCGGCGGTCCAGAACCCGTTCGTGCGGTACGCTCAGGAGGCGGGCTGGGTTTACCTCTCGCCCGAAGAAGCCCTCGACCTGCGCCGCGGCCTGACGAGCCCCGTGCTCGACGCCGTGCTGGTCGAGCAACTCCAGAAGCTCAACCCCGGCGTAGTGGACCGCCAGAAGGCCGAGGAGGAGGCGCGCCGACGCTTGGGAGTTCCTCAAGGGCCTCAAGACCGTCTTCGTCGAGGCCGAGTGCCGCGAGCGGAACGTCCGGTTCGTCGAGACCGACCCGACGAGGCTCTCGGCCAACGCCTTCCACGTCACCAGCGAATTCAAGTTCAGCACCGGCACCCCGCCCGACATCCGAACGGACATCCAGTTCTTCATCAACGGCGTCCCGGTGTTGGTCGTGGAGACGAAGGCCGCAAAGCTGAAGGACGGGATCGCCCAAGCATTCGACGACATCCGGTACTACCACAAGCACGGCCCCGAACTGGTGGCCGTCACGCAGGTCTACTCTGTCACGCACCTGCTCCAGTTCTACTACGGGGCGACGTGGAACCTCTCCCGCAAGGGCCTGCTCAACTGGCGCGACGAGCAGGCCGGGGACTACGAGGCGCTGTGCAAGGGGTTCATCGACCCCGAGCGGCTGGTCCGGGTGCTGACCGAGTTCATCCTGTTCGTCCGCAAGGACGGCGAGTTGACCAAGGCCGTCCTGCGGCCCCACCAGATGCGCGCCGCCGAGCGGTGCGTGCGGCGGGCCAAGGAGGCCGAGAAGAAGCGGGGCCTGATCTGGCACACGCAGGGGTCGGGCAAGACGTACACGATGATTACGGTCGCCAAGATGCTGTGCGAGGACGCCGCCTTGGCCAACCCGACCGTCCTGCTCATCGTGGACCGCAACGAACTGGAGAGCCAGCTTTCGGGCAACCTCGAAGCGGTCGGCCTCGGGGGTGCCATCGTCGCCGACTCCAAGAAGGACTTGGAGCGGCTGCTGCGGGCGGATCGGCGGGGGATCGTCGTCTCGATGATCCACAAGTTCGACGACATCCCGGCCAACGTCAACCTGCGGGACAACATCTACGTGCTGGTGGACGAGGCCCACCGTAGCACCGGCGGCGACCTCGGCAACTACCTCATGGGGGCACTGCCGAACGCGACGTACCTCGGCTTCACCGGCACGCCCATCGACCGCACGGCCTACGGCAAGGGCACGTTCAAGGTGTTCGGCGGCGGCGACGAGAAGGGCTACCTCGACAAGTACAGCATCCGCGAGTCGGTCGCGGACGGCACGACCGTCCCGCTCCACTACAGCCTCGCCCCGAACGAGCTTCAGGTGGACCGCGAGACGCTGGAGAAGGAGTTCCTCGGGCTGAGCGAGCTTGAGGGCGTCAGCGACGTGGAGGAGTTGAACAAGGTTCTGGAGCGGGCCGTCACGCTCAAGAACATGATGAAGAACAGGGACCGGGTGCGGAAGGTCGCCGCGTTCATGGCGGACCACTTCAAGACGGCCATCGAGCCGATGGGGTACAAGGCGTTCGTTGTCGCCGTGGACCGCGAGGCGTGCGTGCTCTACAAGGAGGCCCTCGACAAGCTGCTGCAGCCCGAGTGGTCGCGGGTCGTCATCAGCGGCGGTGGCAAGAAGGACTCGGAGGAACTCCGCAAGTACCACATCGACGAGGCCGACGAGCAGGCCGTCCGCAAGGCGTTCCGCAAGCCCGACGCCCTGCCCAAGATCCTGATCGTCACGGAGAAACTGCTGACCGGGTACGACGCGCCGATCCTGTACTGCATGTACCTCGACAAGCCGATGCGGGACCACGTGCTGCTTCAGGCCATCGCCCGCGTCAACCGGCCCTACGAGGACGACGAGGGGCGGCGCAAACCCGCCGGGTTCGTCCTCGACTTCGTGGGCATCTTCAACAACTTGGAGAAGGCGCTGGCGTTCGACTCGCAGGACGTGGAGGCCGTCGTCGAGGGCATCGACGTGCTCAAGGCGCGGTTCGCCGCCCTGATCGACGAGGCCCGCAAGGCGTACCTGCCGATTACGGCGGGCAAGAAGGGCGACAAGGCGGTCGAGGCGGTGCTGGAGCACTTCCGCGACAAGGAGGTGCGGCAGGAGTTTTACACGTTCTACGAGGAGCTTGAGGAGGTCTACGAGATCCTGTCGCCCGACGCCTTCCTGCGGCCCTTCATGGCCGACTACGCCGAACTCACCGACATGTACCAGATCGTCCGCTCGAACTACGAGCGGGGCGTGTCGGTGGACAAGGAGTTCCTGCGGAAGACGGCCCGGCTGGTGCAACAGCACACCCAGACGGAGGCCGTCAGCCCGCCCGCCAAGGTCCACCGCCTGACCGCCGAGACGCTGGCCCAGATCGCCGGGACCGACCAGCCCGACGCGGTGAAGGTGTTCAACTTGCTCAAGGCCCTCGACCAGATGGTCAAGGAGGAGTCGAAGGAGCAGCCGTTCCTCGTCAGCATCGGCGAGAAGGCCGAGGAGATCGCCAAGGCGTTCGAGGACCGGCAGAAGACGACGCAGGACACCCTGACCGAGCTTGAGCAGATCGTGCGGGAGCTTCGCAAGGCGCAGGAGGAGCGGGACGCCACGGACCTGTCGCCCGAGGCGTTCGCCGTGTTCTGGTACTTGCAGAAGGAGGCGGTGCCCAAGGCCGAGGAGATTGCGGGGCAGGTGGCGACCGCGTTCGCGGCCCACCCGCACTGGCAGACCAGCACGCACCAAGAGCAGGAGCTTCGGCGGGCGCTCTACAAGGCCCTGATCGACGCCGGGGTGGAGAAGGTCGTCGAGTACGCCCAGACCCTCATGAAGATGCTGCGGCGGGCCAGCGAATGACCAAGCGCCGCAAGGGCAGGCCCCCGGCGAACGGCCCGGTGCCGCTCAGCCGCGAGGCGTTCAGGGACGAGGTGGCGGGTTGGGTGTCCACGATGAAAGTGGAGCCCAAAGAGGTCCACGTCCGCCCGATGAGCCGCAAGTGGGGAAGTTGCTCGACGACGGGCCGCGTCACGTTCGACGCGGGCCTGCTGGAGCAGCCCGCCGAGTTCCGCAGGCAGGTGATCGTCCACGAGTTACTGCACCTGAAGGTGCCGAACCACGGCAAGCTGTTCCGTGCCTTACTGAAGGCGTACTTGGGCACCGCCAGCGTGACGATCCAAAAGACCCACGGCGCTCAAGCACATGTGCATTGAGGGGGGAAGAGCGTCCTATGCAGCCAGTCGCATTCCGCGTCCAGATGTACCGCTCGGTGATCGACTCCGGGTGGATCGAGATCAACCCGATGACGGTGCTCGTCGGCAAGAACGAGTCGGGCAAGACCACGCTCCTCAAGGCCCTCCACAAGTTCAACCCGCACTCCCCCGAGCCGTACTCGATGGACAGCGAGTGGCCCCGGGGCCGCCGCAAGGACCGCAACAGCTCGCAGGTCGTGTGCTCGGTGCGGTTCCGCTTCACCGAGGAGGAGATCGAAGAACTGGCTCAGATTACCGACGTTCCGCTCGGCTCGCCCGAGATCGAAATCACCAAGGACTACAAGGGTCGGTTCGAGGTCCGCTTCACCGCCGACCTCTTCCCCAACCGGCTGCACCCGAACGCCATCGACAAGATCTGCGAGTCGCTCCCCAAACTGCCCGACCAGGTGGGCAACACCTTCCGTGAGAAGGCGGAAGCGTCGGCTGCTGAGGCACGCCGCTTGGCCCACGAAGGCCGGTTCGGGGACTTCGTGAAGCTCAAGCCCGAGCAGGCCGCCGCGTTGCAGGAGGCGATGAGCCCAGCCGAACTGGCCCCGCACCACCAGCACGAGCAGAGCCACCTGAACGACTACCTCGCCAAGATCGACCAGATCAACGCCCGCCTGTCGGTCGAGCCGTCGATCCAGAAGCGGGCGCACGAGTTCGTCGTCAAGCGCATCCCGACCTTCATCTACATGACGGACTACAAGGCGTTCACCGGGTCCGCCCAGCTCGATCAGGTCAAGGGCCGCAAGGACCGCAACCAGCTTACCGACGAGGACCGGACCCTCCTGATGATCCTTAGCCTGTCCGGGCTCGACCTCGACGAAGAAGTCAGGAAGGGTGGGGAGGCCGACCGGGAGCAGCGGCAGTACGACCTCGACGACGCCTCCGCGACGTTGACGAGGGAGATTTCCGAGCGCTGGCGGCAGAAGAAGTACGAGGTCCAGTTCCGGGCGGACGGCCACCACTTCTACACGTTCGTCAAGGACGAGCGCGACCCGGCCCTGATCCGGCTGGAAGAGCGGTCCAAGGGCTTCCAGTGGTTCTTCTCCTTCGACCTGATGTTCATGCACGAGAGCGCCGGGACGTTCGAGGGGTGCGTCATCCTGCTCGACGAGCCGGGCCTGCACCTGCACCCGGACGCCCAGCGCGACCTGCTGAAGCGGCTGCGGGCCTACGCCGAGGACAACACGCTCCTCTACACCACGCACCTCCCGTTCATGATCGACCTCCAGCGGCCCGGCGACGTGCGGGTGCTCAGCGAGACGCCCAACGGCCCGGTCGTCACCGAAGACCTGACCCTCGGCCAGCCCGAGGCGAAGTTCGTCCTGCAAGCCGCGCTCGGGATGAGCGGCGCGGCGAGCTACCTCGTCGCCCAGCGGAACCTCGTCGTCGAAGGCGTCGATGACTTCTGGTTCCTCACCGAGTTGTCGCGGCTGTTGAGGGCCTCGGGCCTTCCGCACCTGCCCGACGACGTTCACATCACCCCCGCCGGGGGCGCGTCGGAGGCGGTGTACATCGCCACGATCATGATCGGCCAGAAGCTAGAGGTCGTCGTACTGCTCGACACCGACAGCGCGGGGGAAACGGCGTGGGCCAAGCTGGTGAAAGGTTGGCTGACGAAGTACCAGACGACGCCGAGCCACGCCTTCCGCCTCGGGGAGTGTACGGGGGCGTCCGGCGAGTTCTCGATCGAGGACGTGTTCGAGCGGGACTACTACCTCGGCAAAGTGGCCGAAGCATGCAAGAAGCAGTTGGCGTCGGCGGGGGTGGACCAGCCCACGCTCGACGGCCACGGGCAACTCGTCAAGCAGGTGGAGCGGGCGTGCGAGGCGCTTGGGTTCCACTTCAACAAGGGGTCGGTGGCGAAGCTGATCCGCACCGAGTACGCCAACCTGAAGACCGCCGGCGAGTTGCCCGGCGTCACCCGAGACGCGGCGGTCGCCATCTTCACGAAGATCTGCGAGGCGCTCAAGGAGGACGGAGGCCCAATACCAGTAGAGCCCGCCAAGCTCGGGAGGCCAAAGAGGCCGCGGGCGTCATCGGGACGTGCAACCGGCAGCGACGGTTCGGACTAGCGGTATTCACGGTGAATGGAATCACGGCGCGTCGTCCGCTGGGGCGGTGGCCGGGAGCGCCGTAGGGTCAGGCCAACGGAGAGGGTGCGACATGCTGGAGCCGAGTGTCAAGCAGCGTATCCAAGAGCGTTGTCAGCAGATGAACGCCGAGGGGAAGCTGCTGCCCCGCCCCCAGTTGGAACAGTTCTACAAGACCTTCCGCGACCGGTTCGGCCCCGACAAGCTGGCGAGCCTCGACGGCGAGGCACTGCTGGAGACGATGCACGCCCACGGCAGCAAGGACAGCCTCGTCTACTGGATCGAGTTCAAGAACGACGACGAGTTCCCGGCCCAGTTCGGGAGCATCTCCGGGGGGAGCGCCTTCAAGTTCGGGCTCTTCCGCCGCAAGGAGACCGGGACGTGGGTGACCGCGGACGAAACCAACAACGCCAAGGACATTTCGGTCGAAGAGGCCGTCGTGATCGCCCGGAAGCACCGCGACCAACTGCTCCGCGGCGTCGAACACCTGCGGCGGCTACCGGGCAACGGCGCGGACGACGACTACCGGCGGCTCCAAGAGGCCCTCGACCGGGACGCCCCGGACGTGAGCGACCTGTCGTGGGGTCATAAATACTTCAGCCTCCTGTTCCCCGACAAACTGGACGAGCTCCACTCCCCCGACTTGCAGCGGTTCCACCTCCTGAAACTGCTCCAGACGCCGCCACCCGGGAAGGGACGGTACACGTGCGCGGGCCGGTTCGTGGCCGCCGCCGCGGAGGTGGGCGTCCCCATGAACAGCCTGATGGCGCTGCTCTACGTCGTCAACGGCAGGAAGCACCGCTACTGGCGGGTCGGCACCAGCGACGGCTCGGCCCCCCGCAACCGCTGGGCCATGATGAAGGACGGCGGCCTCGTGGCCGTCGGCTGGCCCGCGGTCGGCGACCTGTCCGACGTGGAGGCCACCAAGGAGTCCCGGGAGCGGGTCCAGCAGCGCCTCACCAGCAACTACCCGAACACGCCGCAGGCCACCGGGCGGGCGGTCACCCAGATCGTCAACTTCGTCGCGACGATGGAAGAGGGCGACTACGTCCTGCCGTCGGACGGGGGCACCGTGATCGGGGTCGGGCGCGTCACGGGGCCGTACACCTACGACCCCGCCTCGGACTTCCCGCACCGGCGCCCCGTCACGTGGCTCTCCCTCGACGAGTGGAAGATGCCCGAGAGTGAGGGCCTGCAAACGACGGTCCACGAGATCAAGAAGTACCCCGCGAACATCTTGGAGGTCGAGCGGCACGTCCAGACCCCGACCGCGCCGGCGGCGGTCGCCATCAGCGCCTCACCCCCGGCGCAACACCCGCGGGGGCAGCCGCCGCGGCTCGACGGCGTTCCGGGTCGGGTGCAGGCCGTCCTCGACCGCAAGAGCCAGTGCATCCTGTACGGCCCGCCCGGCACCGGCAAGACGTACTGGGCGGAACGGGCGGCGCTCGACCTCGCCGCACACTGGGCGTTCGGGAAGCCGTTCGACCGGTTGGCCGAGGGCGACAGGCAGGCGGTCACCGGAGGTGACGCCGGGGCCGGGCTGGTGCGGCTCTGCTGCTTCCACCCGGCCTACGGGTACGAGGACTTCATCGAGGGATACCGGCCCGAGCCCGCCGGGGGCCAGATCGCGTTCCGGCTGCGCGACGGGCTGTTCAAGCGGACCTGCCGGGACGCCGAGCAGGCCCCGGACCGCAAGTTCTTCGTCCTCGTGGACGAGATCAACCGGGGGGACATTCCGCGGATCTTCGGCGAGCTCCTGACGGTGCTGGAGAAGGACAAGCGGGGCAAGGCCGTCGTGCTGCCGGTCAGCGGGGAGAGGTTCCGGGTGCCCCCGAACGTCTACCTGATCGGCACGATGAACACGGCGGACCGCTCCATCTCGCTGCTCGACGCCGCCCTGCGGCGGCGGTTCGGCTTCGTCGAACTGATGCCCGACGCCGCAGTGCTCAAGGGCCACGCGGTCGAGGGCATCCCGCTGGGGCCGTGGCTGGAGGCCCTCAACCGGCGGATCTGCGCCCACGTCGGGCGGGACGCCCGCAACCTCCAGATCGGCCACTCGTACCTCCTCCAAGGCGGGCGTGCCCTGAAGGATCTCGCCTCGTTCCGTCGAGCCCTGCGGGACGACATCCTGCCGCTCGTCGAGGAATACTGCTACGGGGACTTCCCGGCCCTCCAGAACATCGTCGGCAACGGCCTGCTGGACGGGGAGAACCAGCGCATCCGGCACGATCTCTTCGGAGACGGGCAGGAGGCGGCACTGGTGCAGGCACTCTTGGAGCCGTGCCCGGAGGTGCTGGCCTCCCCGGCTGCGCTGGCGTCCGCCGCGGCGGGCGGCGAGCCGCCGACCGACGACGGCGACGAGGCCGGGGGCGAGCCGTGACCGAGGCCGCCGCCCCGATCCGCCTGACGGAGTGGCAGACCCGGACCCCGGAGCCGGGGAGCGGGCTGGAGGGCCGCACGCTCGGCGCCGCGGACCGCGCCCTCGCCGCCGAACTCGCCAAGGCCGGGATGCTGGAGGTCACGGAACTGCGGGCGGGGCTGCTGGTCCGGTCCTACTCGCACGTCGGGAAGGTCCGGCTCGGCGGGATCGAGATCACGATCCTCCCGAAACTCGACCAGACCTCCCTGCTGAGCCTGCTGCGCTACGCCTACGGCTTCCGCAACCTTCGGGTGTTCGCCGAGGCTGCCCAGTCGCTCGACCGGTCGGGGTTCGCGGACCTCCTCGTGAGCCAACTGAACGCGGAGGCGGGCGAGCTCCTCGCCCGCGGCCTGCACCGCGCCTACGTCCCCCGGCGGGAGTGGCTCGCCAGCCCCAAGGGGCGGATCGACATCGGGCGGCTGGCCGACCGCGGCGGCGTGCCCGCCGCCAGCCTGCCCTGCACCCACCACCCGAGGGTGGAGGACTCCCTGCTCAACCAACTGCTGCTGGCCGGGCTGAACCTCGCCGGGGCCGTCGCCGCCGACCTCCACCTGCGGCGAGAGGCGCGGCGGCTGGCGGCTGTACTCGCGGACCGGGTGACGGCCACGCGGCTCGACGCGGGCGTGCTGGACCGCGGGTTCACTCGGCTGGACCGGACCACGACCGCCTACGAGCCGGCCCTGACGCTGACCCGGCTGCTCTGGGAGGCCCAACGGGTCACGCTGGGCGAGGCCGACACGGAACTGCGCCTGCCCGGCTTCCTCTTCGACATGAACCGCTTCTTCCAAGCCCTGCTCTCCCGCTTCCTGCGGGAGAACCTGCCCGAGCACTCCGTCGCGGACGAGTACCGGCTGCGGGGGATGATGCACTTCTTGCCTCGTTACAACCCGCGAGCCCGCCGCCCGCCCGTCCCCCGGCCCGACTTCGTGGTCCTGCGCGGCCAGCGCGTGTCGGCCATACTGGACGCCAAGTACCGCGACCTGTGGGACCGGCCCCTCCCCCGCGAGATGCTGTACCAGCTGGCGGTCTACGCCGCGAGCCACGAGGGGCGGACGGCCACGATCCTGTACCCGACCACCGCCGCCGGTGCGACGGAAGCGCGCATCGGCGTCCGGGACGCGGTCTTCGGACGGTACATGGCACAGGTCCACCTTCGGCCCGTCATCCTCGACGTACTCGAACGGCACGTGGCGGCGGGGGACGCAGCGGGTGCGGTTCGAGAGCGACGGGCATACGCCGACTGGCTGCTGACCGGGGGCTGACACGAGTAGGCTCGGGGCTGAGATCGACGGTGTGCGGGCCGACCCGTGTGATTTGGTGAGGTGTTCATGCGGCGCGGGGTAAGCCAGACTCCGACGCCTCGTTTTCGCGTTGGATGGCGGCCCCTTACCGGCGACCGCACGCAGCATGACGGAGCCTCGATGATGGCCCGCGAACACCGCCCCGCGACGACACACGTGACCTGCAAGCTGTGTCGGAAGCGGTTCCGGGCCATCACCGTCTTTCACCTCCGGGCGAAGCACCACTTCGAGGGCGACCACCCCATCCTCGACTACATGGCCGAGTTCGACCTCCGCTTCTCCATGTGCGGGGAGTCGAGGCGGAAGATCAGCGAGGGCAAGGAGGAGTTCTGGGAGGAGCGCGGCCAGCACCGGACGCCCGAGTCGGTCGTGGCCGAGATCCGGCGGCGGCACCGAGCCGGGAAGAGCCTCCGCGGCAAGCAGGTGCCCGTCTGGCTGTACGAGATCAGCCGACGGCTGTTCGGCGGGTGGCCGAAGGCCGTCGCGGCGGCGGGGCTCGACTACGAGCAGGTCACCGGCGTCCGACGCTGGACACGGGACCGGGTGGTCGGGCGGATCAAGGAACTGGAGGCTGAGGGCGTCCCCCTCGACGCCACGAGCGTCGAACAGCAGTACCCCGCCCTCCACAACGCCGCCACGAAGCTGTTCCCCCGGAGCTGGGCGAAGGCCCTTCTGGCCGCGGGCTTGAACCCCGACGACCACAAGATGCCGAGGTGTGTGTGGAACCGCACATCCGCGGAAGATTGGATTCGTCGGCGCGCCGCCGCCAAGGAGTCTATCCTGACCCGTGACGTGCCCCGCGACCTCCGACATTTCGTCAACAAGTACATGGGGACCGGGTGGGCCGAGTTCGTTGAGGCGGTGACCGGCGCGCCGTATCCGGGCATCAAGAAACGGCTCGACTGGACCAAGGACAAGGTACTCGCGGAGATCCGGCGGCTGAAGGCCGAGGGCCAGCCGCTCAACTCCCGGGCGGTTGCAGCCCGGGGGCAGGCCGTCATCAAGCAGGCCCGCAAGTTTTTCGGGTCGTGGGACGCGGCCCGGGCCGCGGCGGGGGTTTGACGGCTGCGGCAGGGCAACGACGGTTCCGACGAGTGTGCCCGGTCGGGCGTGGGGGACGAACATGCCGAGCAGAAAAGGCGAGGCACCCGGCGAAGCCTACCCGCTGAGGTTGACCGCACGCCAGCGGGAGTCGGTCCTGAGTTGCCCCCGACTCAAGCGGGCGATCAAGCTGCGGATCGAGCAGGCCGAGGGTGAAACGCGGACCATCACCTTCACCCGGATGGAACTCGATCACCTGACCGAGCAGATCGGCCAAACCGCTCTCTCTGCTTCAAGCCCCGATAAAAAGCGGCTGCACTCCGTTCTGTCGATAATTACCGACATGATCGAGGCCGCCGGGGACGGCCCACCTGCGGCTGTGACCCCTGCCGCATCCCGGCATCCCGCCCGGGCCGCGGACTTGCTCTACCAGTTCAAGATCAAGTTGCTCGACATCGAGCCGGCGATCTGGCGGCGGGTACTGGTGCCGGACTGCACGCTCGACGTGCTTCACGAGTACATCCAAGCCGCGTTCGGCTGGGAGAATTGCCACCTGCACCAGTTCGAGATCGGCGGCGTGCGGTACGCCCCGCCCGAGCCCGTCGGCATGGGCTTCGACATGGAGACGGAGGATGAGAGTGCGGCGGTGCTGAGCGGCTTGCTGCCGAAAACGAAGCGGAAGGCCCGCTGGGTCTACGAGTACGACTTCGGCGACGGCTGGCGGCACGAGGTATTGTTCGAGGGCGTGCCGCCCGCACACCCGAAGGCGAAGTACCCCCAGTGCGTCGAAGGCGCGAGGGCGTGCCCGCCCGAAGACTGCGGCGGTCCGTGGGGCTACGCCGACTTCCTCGCCGCCGTCTCCGACCCGGAGCACGAGCAGCACGAGGAAATGTTGGAGTGGCGGGGGCCGTTCGACCCCGAGGCATTCGATCCGAGGAAGGCGACCAAGGAGATGAGGGCGGTGCCGTGAGCGCCCTCCGACCCTGCCGACGACCATTTTGGACGTGCGGGGCGCGAAACCTGCCGAGACCACGTCCCGCTCTCGGCTACGGCGATGATCCAGAACGCGAAGGGAAGACATGCCACGGACGCACGCCTGCCTCCTCTTGCTCGCGGGGGTATTCGTCTTCGCCGAGGCCCGCTCGCCAGCCGACGAGCCCGCCTCGAAAACCCCGCCGACAGACTGGCCGCGGTGGCGGGGGCCGAACGCGGACGGGGTGGCGGACGGCAGAGACCTCCCGGTCAGGTGGGGCAAGACCGAGAACGTCCTCTGGTCGGCGAAGTTGCCGGGGTGGGGGACGAGTTCCCCGGTCGTGTACGGCGACCGCGTGTTCGTCACCTCGCAGGTCGTTGAAAGCGGGAAGAAGACCCTGCTGACCCTGTGCCTTGACCGGAAGGACGGGAAGGAACTCTGGCGGCACGACTTCGGGTTCGGGGCCGACCAGAACACCCACGCGAAGTCGAACCTCGCGGTCAACACGCCCGCCGTCACCTCGGACGCGGTGTACGTGGCGTTCGGCAACGCCGACATCGCCCGGTACACCCACGACGGCAAGCTCGTCTGGGTGCGGCGCTACCTCAAGACGTTCGACGACCCGAAGACGGCGTGGGGGTACGCGGTCAGCCCACTCGTCCTCGGCGACAGCGTGCTGTTCCCGTGGAATCACCATAAGGGGCCGTGCTACCTGATCGGCCTCGACCAGAGGACAGGGGAGATCGGGTGGAAGAAGGACCGGCCCATCGGGACGGCCCACGCCACGCCACTGCTCGTCGGGCACCACGGGCAGACCGACATCCTCGTCCCCGGTCAGAACCGGCTCACGGCGTTCGACGCCAAGACGCACACCGAGTTGTGGCGGTACGGGGAGGGGTCGGGGCCGTTCAACGGCGAGATCATTTCCAGCCCGGTGTTCGGGGACGGGATGGTGTACTTGCAGTTGTGGCGGGAGAGCAAGATCCACGCCGTCCGGCTGCGCGGGGACGGCAGACCGCCCGAGGCGGTGTGGGTGAGCGAGAGGGCGGGGCCGGTCGAGCCGTCACTGCTCTACTACCGGGGACTGGTCTACGCGCTGATGGACAACGGCCTGCTCGCCTGCCTCGACGGAAAGACCGGGCACGAACACTACCGGGAGCGACTGCGGGGCGCCTTCAACTCGTCCCCGGTCGCCAGCGACGGGCACGTCTTCGTGAGCAACACCGACGGGGTCACGTTCGTGGTCAAGGCCGGGCGGGAGTTCGAGGTGCTGGGCACCAACGACCTCGGGGAGCGGATCTCGGCCTCGCCCGCGATCATGGGGAACACGATGATCTTCCGCACCGACTCCCACCTGTACTGCGTGGGCCGTGCATCCGAGAAATAAGGAGCCGACGGCCTCCGAACAAGGGAACGGGAGGCACCGGGGGGATGAGCGTGGCTGACCCGGGAATCAGGCTGACGGGGTGCGGCAGAGTGTAGAAGTACGAGGTCGTCAGTCCCGTCATCTTCGCTTCCCCCAGCCCAGCGCCTCCTCCCGTGTGGCGAAAGTGACCTGCTCCAGTCCGCCCTGCGACCGTCTGCGGCACGCCCGGTACTCCCCGGTCGGGACACCGCCCCGGAAGATCGACTCCACGTAGCACTCGGCGTACACCTGCCGCGAGTTTCGCTCGTACATCTGGTCCGAGCAGGAACGAGCGGGTGGTGCGGCGTCCTGTCCCTGATCGGCGTCGGGCATCGGACCTGCCGCTGTTCTCTCAGCATAGATGACGAACCCGCACTCCTCCTCTTCGACCGTCTGCACAGGAGCGTTCATGGCTGTCGGGGAAGGCCATGACCCGGTCCAGACGACCTTGAGCGGGTCGTGGCCCGGACAGCCGCATGTGATCCGCTGGGAGCCGCACTCGCTACACGGCTCTACGTCGCATTCGTTCCGGTGCGGGTTGCCGACCTCAGCCCCGCAATCGGGGCACTCCCTGCCGCTGTTATTCACTTCGAACTCCTTTTCTGAAAGTGTGTCTTCTCGCGGACGGACCTGTTCGCCCCCTCAGCGCACGCCCCGCTGTGGCAGTCTCTCGCGTGCGTCCGCGCGTGCCGCCTCGGCCAATCGAACACACAGGTCCGGCCAGCACCGTCTGGATACACCTGCGCGCCACCTGCGCCGACCCGTCTTTGGCCTTCAAACCAAGGCGGGGGCCGGGTGAACCATAGCAGACCCAGCCACAACCGAGTCGGAGATGTGGCAGCCGATTATCAACGGTTTCTGCTGGCGAGGGAAGACTCGACCATTTGCAATCAATTACCAGATGAAACCAGCTATTATTATATTCGTCGCGAAAGAATTGCACAACAGATCGTTGTGTGAGCCCTGATCCGAGCATGTCCGAGTTAGTTGCGAGCAGCAGCAGGCGTACTCTACTACTCGGTCACCATCAGTATAGATCGGTGGTGTGAGACAATCGCGCATTCGTGCTAAACGAGGCGGGGCTGCACGGGGGTAGATGGAGGTAATCGTCGGCCCGACTTGTGGGCATCATTCAAGGCTGGCAACTTTGGCCCCCAAACACGTCTCGTGCGAGCAGGTGAGGGGCCGTCAAGCCTTGAGGCAAACTAACTTTATCCTATTATGAAGGCACAGGCTGCGATGTCTTCGCGCCAAGTTCTGAGACATGGAAGGGCTGACGCCTGCCGCGGCATCCGAGGTGATCTTGATCGATCGGGACGTTCTTTGGGCTCGAAAGTTCGAGCGGGTGGCGTGGGCGGCGATGGCATTCCCGGCTGCGGCCCCGCAGAGTCGCATGATTCCAACTCGAACCGAAGGACAGATACCGGGCAGGCTTATCCGGGGCAGTGGTGACGAGGTCAGATCCGGTCTGACGGCGGAAGGAGAACAACATGGACGACATCGCCGACCGCTACCTCGCGGACGCGACCGAGGGCGACGTGCGGCTCGTCCGCGATCACGAGGAGTTCCTTTACGACTATCGCACGGGCACAATGAACACGGCGCAGCGACTCCTACTGGCCTGCGGGCTGGGCGAGATCTGGGGATGGGACACCCTCGACGTGCGGGTGGAGATCGTCGCCCGGTCCGTGCAGGACTGGGACGACGGTGGCGGGTGCTCGGCGCACCTCTACGCGGACGGGTCGATCGCCGTGGACGACGGGGGCGGCTACCACCCGTGCGCGGACCTCGCCTCCATGCTCGACTACACCGGATGGGACGCCCACGAGTTCGAGGGGTGGGACGACCCGTCTGACAACCATGTCCCGGTCGCGGACTGGCGGCGGGAGGGCTTCTGACGTGGGCCTCGACCTGCGCCGCGACCCCGAGTGGGTGGACGGCTCCGTGATCATCACGGAATGGCAGCGGCCACCGGGGAGCAAGGGCTATCTCGCCGACATCGCGCTGCCGTCCGGTCCCGGGCCGCACCGGTACGACCTCGACCGGACGTTTCTGCGGGGGAGCGGGACCAAATACATCTACTACCGCGACCTCGACGACGGGGTCTACGAGGCCGAGAGCGCGTACCGGTCGTCCGTCACGCGGAGGTACTACATCCTCGTCACCGGCGGGCAGCCACGGGTGTTTTCGACCCGAAAGTCCGTCGCCCTCGACTGGCTCGGCATTCTGGCACGGGTGCGCCACGAGCTGATCCCGGAGACGCCTTGGTACGTGCTCGAAGACTGGATCGGCGACCACTTCACCTGCTCCGACACGGTGCGGGTCGCCTTGGGGGCGATCGCCGCCCAGAGGCAGCCCTCCGCACCCCGATGAAGCCTCCCTAGATCCGCTGGTGCCGGATTTGTCCACCTCTGACTCGGTCAGCCCTTACATCCGGCGACGGATCGGCCCCTAGACACACAACACATTAAGCAAGAAAATGGTGTTCTCGACCGGAAAAACGGCAGTGCAACGACTATTATAATTCGTCTTAAATGAACGGGCGGCGCCTACCCTTGAGAGATTGGCGCCGCCCGCAAAAGGACCGTCATGACTATAATAGTGTCCCCGCGCCGGAAACCGCGCGCCAAGTCCGAGAAAAAGTACCGAACGATCACCGGCTTTCTCCGGGATCTGACTTCGTCGCTTGACTTCGGGCTCAAGTCCAAGACTGGAAACCCGTACCACGTCAACAAGAACGAAGAAGTGGTCGGACACATCAACCACGGGTTCACCATCAACCGGGTCAAACTGCTGAACTTTACCCGACACTTCGCCGGGTTGAATACCGTGTACTTCGCGGGCAACTCGCACTCCAAGGCGAAGTACACCTTGCTTATGATTGACATCGACTGCCACGGCAGGGGAACGGTGGCCGGGGCGATCAAGTTCTGTGAACACCTCCGGGACACGATGTTCCCCGGCCTCTACTTCGAGGCGTCCGGGCGCGGCGCCCACGCTTACCTGATTGTGGACAAGCAGGGGCACCACCCGGCGTTCCTGAACACGTTGTACAAGCGCCTCGCAGACCACCTGAAGACGGTCCTGCGGGCGGGCGACTTCGACGTGGAAAACGTGGAGGTCAAGGGCACCCTCCCCGTCATCGAGTGGGCCGAGCGGGCTCGCGGGGAGCGTCCCAAGGTGCGGTCGTACCGGGCCGGGATGCTCGCCGCACTCCCCCGGGAGGGGGACCGGTTCGCCGAACTGAAGGCGACCACGCGAATCGACGCCGATTTCATGATGAAGCTCCCCGTCGTCAGGGCTGACGAGCCTGCGGTCCCGAGGTTCCGTGTACTGCCCGCTGTGCCGGTCCCGACCGGGTCCGTCTCCGGGCGGGTCATTTCCGACGACGAGGTAGGCCGGATCACCGAACGCTACGCCGAGCTCGCCAAGTCCTTTCTGGGTTCGGACGGCCTGAAGCTGTCGGGCCGGGCCAAGGTGACCGAGGCGGACGTGGCGGTCTTCCTCTGTCTGCTGAAATACTTCTCGAACAACCCGAATCCCGAGGGCACCTTGCCGTGGCAGCGGTTCAAGGGACTGTGGGAGGCCATGAAGCAGTCCGGCGATATTGATCGCCAGTTCCACCCCGGTAGATTCGCCGCCATCCGCGACCTGCTCGATTCGTTTGGGATGATCGAGTGGGCCGACCGGACGTACCAGCTGGGGGTGTGGGAGGGCGGGAAGTACCGCAAGGGGCGGGCGGCCAAGTGGAAGGCGTCGGCCCGCCTGATGTCGATGCTGGATGAAGAGAAGGAGAAGGACACCCTCTCCAGTAACGAGTCTGATCCGGTATCCGTGGTTTCTGCTGAAGAAGAGGGAGAGGAGGAGAACATCCTCTCCGGTAATAAGGCCAGTCCTACATGTTTACTCTCTGGTGATGAAGGGGGAGAAGAGAGAGACATCCTCTCCAGTAACAAGGAACACCTCCTTTCCCAGAAGCCCCGGCAGGACATCATCCGTCCCATTCCGATCTACGCCGTAGGCGACCGATACCTGCTGGCTGACCCCGGCGACCTTGTTCCGTGTTATCAACTGGCCGCGTAGGGCCATTACCCGCCTCTCGCGCACTCCCGTGTGGCAGCCGTAGCCGGGACAATTCGCGGCCAGTAGGCACATGGCGGATGGCACCATTCGCACGCCAGAGGTCATCGACCAACCCTGCGTCCAACACGAACGGTCTGATCGATCGTGATCAACCCGCCTGCTTGGTTCGGCTGGTCCGAGCAGGCGGGCCGTCGGACTGCGTGGTCCGATGGCACAGTCAGGTCGTCCACAAGGACCGCTTTGCCCGACGAAGACGGGCTAGGGCCAGCTTCACGTACTCCCCGTGAACCTCGAAGCTCAGCCAGTTTCGCCTAGTTAATAATGACATTTTGGCAGTCGTTCCGACGCCCCCGAATGGATCGAGCACCACGTCGAGCGGCGCCGAAAAGCTGTAAATCAGGTCGCGGGCCAGTGCCTCGGACATCGGGGCCATGTGCTGACGGGCTTCCGGGTCAACTGCCTTCCTCCCGCCCGGGTACGACCAGATCGTCCCGCGCTTGCCGAAGTCGGCAATCGGCTGGGGCGTGTGACCGTAGACCAGTCGCCCGTCGCGGCCCCGCCGGTGTCGGTCGGCCACGACCCTCCCGGCGTACTTATTCGGGCGGTCCTTGAGGACGTTCACCGTCATCGGCCTCCCCTTGCTGAGCACGAAGACGAACTGGTGGGTCGGGCAGTACCGGCGCTGACAGCTGAGGCGGTAGTCGCGGGTCTCGCAGACGATGGTCTCCCAGAGGCGGAACCCGAGTGTCATCAGATGGACCACCTGCCGGAAGCTCGTACCGGTTCGAAACCCTTTTTTTGTGATCACGTCCTGCACCTGCCAACAGACGACCCCGCCCGGCTTCGTGACCCTGTAGAGGTGAGCCGCGACCGCCTCGAAATCCCAACTGTGCCCTCCGTAGTCCCGCAGATCGTCGTAAGGGGGGCTCGTCAGCGTCATGGGGATGCTGTTGCTCGCCACCTGCTCCAGCCCCTCGACGTTGTCGCAGTGGTGGATGCCGGTCATCACGCCACCTTCCTTTCCACGATCAGAGCATCCACCTTCTGAAGCAGGCCGATCCCGTCGCGGATGGCCGCCCCGAGGGGAAGGATGTCGGCGTCCGCCCACACGAACTCGCCGAAGTCGTCTACGATCGACTGGAGGCGGACGACGACCTCGGCCACCCGCCGCCGGAGGGACTGCTTTTCGGGCTCAGGCGTGGCGGTCTCCTCGGACGACTCCTGCGCCGGGCTCGTCGGCCCGTTGATCTTGAGCATCCTGTATCGGGCGACCCCCCTCACGGTCAGCGACTCCTTCGCCCTCAGCATCTTGCCCTGCTCCTCGGCCTCCAGTTCGGCGACCTCGGCGGCGACGGCGAGCGAGATTTCCCCCCGGTCCATGGCCTCGACCAGTTCCGGGATGCCCCGCTCGACAACGTCTTTCGCTCTCTTGTAACCATCCTTCCCGCCGAGCCCGAGGCGCTTCGCCGCCTGATCCACGGTGAGGCGTTCGACCTCGCACGTGCGAGTTCGTTTCGAGCGGCGGTCCCCGCCGTGGCGGAAGGAGGAGAGCGCCTTGACCAGCTCGACACTCTCGCTGGGAGTGTAGTTCTTCCGGCTCCCGTTCTCGGCTGCTTCTCCCTCCAAGATGGACCGCAGGTTGATCACCCGCACCGGGATGACCGTCATCTTGAGGATATCTCGGCAGGCCCGGAGACGGCGTTCGCCGAACACGAGGACGTTCCGGGGGGTCACGCCGATCGGCTGAAGAAGGCCGACCTCCTTGATGCACGCCGCCAAGCCGTCGAGGTCGCCGAGATCCTTGCGGTGCCGCTGTCCGATCTGGATGTCGGCGATGTTCATTTCGTTGGTCATGAGCGATTCTCCTCAGCCGCCCGGCGGGCGCGCGACCCTCCTTCGGCGCGTGGTGGTCCCCACGCGCCCCGGGTCGGTCCGACCGGGACGACGGTTGTGTGTTGTGAGTGCTTGCTATAGACCGGCCCCGACGGCACCCTGCCGTCGGAACGAAAGACTATACGAGCCCCGAAACCACCGTGAAAGCAAGAATCCCAGCAGAATTCGGTGGCATGTCGCGGACGCGAAACACTGCGCTTCCGCCCCCGAGGCAACAGCCCCGGACCGCGGCGGGTGCGGTACGGGTCGTGTCGCGTGTCACCCGCCCTTCCGTCCACCACGTTCTGCCCGACGCGAGGTGGCGGGGCATGTCTCCGAGGTCAGGCCGCCTTCTTCTTCGGGCCGTGGCCGAGATACCAGTTCATCCAGTCCCGGACCTCTTGTTCGAGCCCCTCCACCTCGACCACTTCGAGAAGGGTCTCGTCCATGATGGAGTTGTGGTTGTCGATGAAGTGGGCGAGGTCACCGACGCCGCACTCGTAGTTCACCCGCTCCCGGAACCGCTCCCACGCCTCGGCGAGCGGCACGTCGGCGGGAATGGGCTCGGACGCCCGCCGCTCCTCCTTGGCCTCGGCGAGTTGCCCGTCGAGGAACTCCCGGAAGTTGTCGAGGTAGCCGACCGCCTCGATCCAGTCGAGGAGGATGGTCTCGGTGTCCTCGCCGCACTCGCAGAGGTAGCGGAAGATCAGATCGCGGGCAGTCAGGTTGGGGAGGTTCAGCTTCCCGACCTTCTTCTCGACCGAGGCGAACAACTTGTGAACGTCGAGGTCGGCGGGGCGGCCCTTTCCCTTCTGGGTCGAGGCCCGGGCCGAGGTCTTCTTGTGGGTGGCGGTCGCGGCCATGTCTGGGACTCCTGAGTGGGTTGGTCGGGTCAGGTTCGGCGGACGGGATCATCTTCCGCGGTAAATCACGGGTAGCGCTTGGAAGAACGCCTTCGGGACATCCAGCGTGAGGGAGTAGCCTTCGCTGTTCAGCAGGACGACGCACCCGACGTAGGTGCCGGTAGGGTCGAGGAACCAGTCCGTCACCGGGTAACGCAGCCCCGGCGGGAGGAGGGTCACCTCGATGTCGGCCCGGCGCTCGAGCCCCCACTCGCCCCCCTTCTCGTAACACTGGGCGAGGTGGGCCGCGGTGAAGTACGGGCGGGCCGGGTGGTCCGCGTGGGGGTCGAGCGTGACCTCCACCTTGGGCGGCGTATCCGCCATGTCGGGGTCTCCAGTGGGGTGTCGGATCGGGAGGCGGCGGGCTGTCGCCGCCGCCTCGGCCTGTCGCTCCGTGGGATAGGCCCTCAACCACACACGCCTCGACCGCGAAATGTAAATGGACAGGCGTTCAGAATGTGCCTTCCTTGCGTCCCGTGCGGCGTCCGACTACCATCGCCGGGATGAGCCGCAGCAAGAGCAAGGCGATCGAAGAGGTGTTGATTCAGTTCCCGTCGCTCAAGCCGCTGGAGATCGAGAAGCTACTCGCCGAGCGCGGGATCGAGGTGGACCGGAACCTGATCGTGGTCGCCCGCCATCGCTTCCGGGAGCGACGAAAGCGATTCCCGGAAGACCTCGTGCTCGTCATCGTGAAGACGCTCATCAGCCGCAGGCCGGACCTCATGGCCCGCCTGTTCAGCGAGTTCGAGGTGGTCGTTCGAGATGCGTGGAGTGCGGTGAGCCCGAGCCTTTCTCCAGAGGAAGTCGCCGACAGGTTGGCCGCTCTCATCGACGCCCGCCCACCGCAGGAGACAGTCATCGGACGGCTGTCGCGGGCGGCCATGCGCGTGTTGGACAGGCACCCGCATCTCAAGCGGTCGGTGGCAGTCGTGTCAGGCGTGAAACCCGACGATGTGAGCGGAATGATCCTGATCGCAACCGGGCTCGACGCGGCCACGGACGAAGAGTTGGAGGCAATGGCCCTGCGGCATCTGGAGAAGACGTTCCCGCCCGGGACGACCGTTGAAGAAGTCGCCCGGGCATACTTCCTCGCCGTGCAGCGTCAGTCGGGAGCAGTTGCCGGTGGGAAGCAACTCGGGAATGTCAGCGAGAAGGGACGGGCGGAACGAATCGGCGAGCGAGTCGTGGGCTCGTTCGGGGGGGGCGGGATAAACGCGGGTGCCGTGATCGAACTCGCACGCCAGCTGCTCGGCGTCGTTTCGGACTGGAACGACGAGGCCATCGCGGAGCGGATTCTGTCTAGTCTGCAACTCGGCATCGAGCCCGACGAGCAGCCGAGCTTGTGGACCGAGGGACTGGCGGTTCGGGGCAAACGATGACGGCGCCGAGCTATCGCGGGGGAGTCGGATGACAGAGGAGAGGTGGCTCAAGTGCTCGAACATCTGGGAACTGACCGAATACCTCCACAAGCACGGCAGCGAACGGCGGCTGCGGCTGTTCTCTCACGCCTGCTGTCAGCGCCTACGCCCCCTCGGCTTCGAGGAGCTGTTCGAGCGGGGGCTGGCGGCGGTCGAGGCGCGTGCCGAAGGCGCTTGCAGCGTCGAGGAATTAAGCGACCTGCACACCCAGCTGCGGGAGCGGCTGGACGAGATCGAGGCCGCGCTCCGTGACGCCGACGGGATGCTGCACACGAACTGGCACTCCTGTCTGGCCGCCGCGGTCATGTTCGCAGTTCAGCCGATGTACGCGCGACGGGAACTCAATGCAGGCGTCACCTCGACGATGGGGTCGCTGGCGTTCAACGCGCAGGGGGCGGTGGCGAATCCCGTGTGGGAGCGCACTCGGAGTCGAACCGAGACGGATCTGGTAAACGACGCAGAGTCGTTGCAGCAGGTGGCCCTCGTCAGGGACATCTTCGGTAACCCGTTCCAACCCGTCACATTCGAGCCCTCTTGGCGAACGACCGCGGTGGACGGGCTCGCCACCGGGATCTACGAGGAGAAGGCGTTCGACCGCCTCCCGGTGCTCGCCGACGCCCTTGAGGACGCCGGTTGCTCGGACGGCGACATCCTCGACCACTGCCGAAGCCAAGGGGAGCACGTCCGGGGTTGCTGGGTGGTAGACCTGATTCTGGGCAAGTCATAATTCGGCCAGCGAGTCACTTCTACCGTCAGTGTGGGAACGCGCTCCGGGACGACGCCGAGCTGGACATGACTGTCTTCGACAGCAACAACACGCACGAGTGCTGACCTGTAGCAACGGCTTGGCCCCGCCCTTCCTGATCGATCATGGGCGGGGCCACGTGCGGTTCTTCGGTCTCAAGCGGTCGCCGACAGTTCGCCATTCACCGCTACGACCGCCGCCTCGATCGCCTTGACCAGTTCAGCGGCCTTGCGCCTGTTCGCCTGCCGGAAGCTCGCCTCCTCGACCCGAGCCTTCCTAACCCACGTGATCGC
The DNA here is from genome assembly GCA_017308215.1 of bacterium. Classification (GTDB taxonomy): domain Bacteria; phylum Planctomycetota; class Planctomycetia; order Gemmatales; family Gemmataceae; genus Urbifossiella. The sequence goes on from JAFKFQ010000262.1 coordinate 65,038, forward strand.
GTACCCCGCGTTCTCCAAGCCGTAGAGGTAGTTGGCAGTCCCGCCGTAGGAGCGGCAGGCGCAAACGACGACCTCGCAGTCGTGCTCGTCGAGAAGGTAGTCGATCCACTCCTGAAGAATGCCCTCGTAGTCGCCGAGGCTGATCCAGCCGACTTTCACCCCATCGATCTCGATGACCGCCCCGCGGACCTCCTTGTGACGGAGGTTGACCGGGACGACACTCGTAGCCCGAGCGAGGAACGTCTCGTAGGCCATCTTGATCGCAGTCGTCTTCCCGCAGTTGTTGACCCCTCGGACAGCGATGATCCGCGGCTGCATGGTGGCCCCCGTATCGGGAGAAGAACCACGCCATTGTACCTCGATCGGTAGTTTACTTCCCGCTCTACGCCTCGAACTTGTTGGGTTCGGACAATACCCGTTAGTTCTTTTCAAAGAGACCGGACTGGACAGCGGCGATGTCGGTGACGACTGTACGCCCGCCCCCGTCCTCAAACGGGGTGATCCGGCACATGCTCGCCTTCCGGGAGGCCGCCACGCCGGACAAGATGGGCAACAAGGTCTGCGCCCACCCACTTCTGGTCGCCGTTACCGGGATGCCCGAAGACGTAGAGCGGCTGAAGGATGCCGGGTTCGACCACTTCCTCGCCAAACCAGTCGGCCCGGACGTGATCACGAACCTCTTGGTGGCCCACGCCGCCTGTCTTGAGGGCAGGAGTCAAACGCGGCACTCCTGACGCCCGAACGTCGAGGCGCTTACCCCCGACCCGCCAAACAAACCTCAAAAACGGGCGGTTATTAACTCGTCTGGCGGGGGATGGGGAGATTGAACTCGACTCGCCCGTGAGTCAGCTCGATCGAGGATTGCAGTGCGGGCCACTCATTGCCGATCAAGCCAAGGACGACCCTAATCGAGACCCCTCTGATGTAGTGGCCGTAGCAGCATGAGGTCTCGATCCCGACGAGCTTCACGTCATCCACCTTCCACAAGCTGATCAGCCTAGAAGGATCGGCGAGACGCCATATCCCGCCGCCGCTGATCCCGCCCAGCTTGGGGGCCTTGATCTCCTGAAACTCCTGATCAAAGCCGTCGCGCTGGTACGTCAGGAAGATGCTGTTGGCGACCACGTTTTCGGCACCATCCGGGAGTTGATCACACAAGTTACTTACGGCGAAACACGGTGTCGGCATGATCCGGTGCCCGCCGTTATGCCTGTCCTCGATCCTCGATGGGAAGCCCGCTGTAATGTAGGACGCGGGGAGGAGCGGAACCCCGTGGTCGATCTGGTAAAGCCGCAGAAACCGAAAGTGCTTCTTCAACTCGGTCGCGTCGTCCGGGTGAAGTACACAGACGCCCACATCCAGCGGGTCGTGGTCCCGCATGTGCGGATCGGTCGCCTTCCGCCCCTCTGGCACTTGCGTGACGAGGTAACCTTCCGCCCGGTCGAGCCACAATGGCGGGGTCGGTGCGGGCGACCGCGGGACGCAGAGCGGTTGTTCGTGCAGCGCCGCCCAGTCGAGCACATGAGCAGCCGAGACGATGAAACTCTTGTCGCCGATCTCCAACAGGACGCCGCTCCCGAACTGGTCGAGCTGGCCGCGTACCTCCCGGCTGATCGGTATGGTCGAGGGCTGGATGATCTCCGTGAACGCCTTGGGGGTGATCTCGCGGTGCCACTGGGCCGACTCTTCTGGGGTGATCCTTCTCGTCGTCATCGGGCGACCCTCTGGGGACTCGGAGGTTACTTGCCGTTCTTGCCGCTCTGGGCCTCGACCTTCCCCGGCTCTACCGAGAGTTTCCAGTTCTTGCTGAGCATCCCCGTCCGCAGTGACTCAAGAGGGCTGATGTCGAGGGGGATGTTCGTCCCGTCGGTGAAAAGGCTGGTTGCGAGCTTGTCGAGGAGCTCTTGGGGGATAGGGGCCTTGGTCTCCGCGAACCACTCCAACGCCAGCTCGACGAGCCACGAGGCCCGCTCAATGTCCAACTCCATCCGCTTCAGCCGGAACTCCTCGTCGGAGTGATCCTCGAACCAGCGGTTCTGCCACCGGATAGTGAACGCCGCGAGACCAAGGAGCGAGGCCCCCGAGGCGATCTGGCTCCCCACCGCCACCCAGTTCACCGACTCGCTACGGAGGTTGATCACGAAGCAGATGATGAACACCGTGAGGAGAAAGACCCCGAGTCCCCCGGAGAGTTGCCAGACGAGCTTCCGCAAGCCTTGGGTGTGGGCGGTCAGTTCGGGCTTGGTCGATTTGCTCTGGATCTGCTTTTTGATTTCGTCGTAAAGACGCCGCCGCTCGTGGACGTTTTCTCGGTCGTTGATTTTGGCCGCCCGTTCGTCCAACTCCTTCTTCCGGTCCACCGCCTCGGCGAGCAGTTGCTTCCGTTGTTCTTCGAGTTCGGCCAGCCTCGCCTGATAGGCCTCTTCGAGCTGGGCCTTCTTCTCGATCACCTCCCGATCATTCTTCATCGCGTACTCGGCCAACCTCGTCGTGAGCTCGCCGATCTTGTCTTCGAGCTGCTTGACGTTGTTCTCGCGGACTGTGTAGTACCGCTTCAGATCGTCGCCGATCGCGTCGGGGAGGTGCTGCTCATCCCAGCACCGCAAGTGCTGGCGGACGGCCTTGAAGTAGGCCATCGCCTTCACCTCATCGCCGTGCCTGAAGGTGGTCTGGATCGTCTCGTAAGGATGGGCGAACTGTCGCGTCTCGGTATGCACGTTCCGGCTAATCGTTACCGACATCCGGGGGAACTCATACTGGAACGTGCGGATCACGTAGTTCTCTAGTGCGAGGAACTCGTCGAGCCGTTCGCTTCCCTTTGAGGACTCAGCAAACGGGTTCTGAGCTTCGACCACGATGTCCTGAGCGCGGTTGTTGTTGTCAGCCTTCCGCAAGAGGGTGATGAACTTCGCCGACGCGGGGGCCTCGCCGATCGTCTCGGCAATCCGCCTCATGGACTCGTGGAACGAACGGTCGGTGGCCCGGAGAATAGCGCCGCGACCGTTTACGTGACGCTGCCCGCGCTCCGGCGCGTTTCGCTGGCCGGGTCGGGCGACATGAGCATCGATCGCCTGGAAGGCGCGCAGGTGAAGGCGGATCTCACCGGCCCCGGCAATCTCGTCATCGATGCGCTGCAGGCGGACGAGGCCGATCTCTCGCTGACCGGTTCGGGCGATCTGAGCGCAGCCGGGCGCGCGGGGCAAGCGGCGCTCAGCGCTACCGGCTCGGGCAATCTGCACGCCGAGAAGCTCCACACCGATCAGGCGTCCCTGCGGCTCATCGGCTCAGGCGACATCGCCGTTCATGCGAGCCGGGGCGCCGATGTCTCCGTCATGGGCTCCGGCAACGCGCAGGTGATCGGCACCAGCGCCTGCAAGATTTCCAGAATGGGTTCGGGAGAAGCGCAATGCACCGCAGGCTGATCGCGCTCGCCGCCCTGCTTGGCGCCGCGCCTGCCGGTGCCGCCACGCGCACTTACATCGTGACCGACTTCGACACCGTTCGCCTCGAAGGGCCGATCGAGGTCGATGTCCGGACCGGCAAGGGCGTGTCCGCGCGCGGCGAGGGCGACGCCGATCTGCTCGAACGCGTCGACCTCAATGTCTCCGCGCGCGTGCTCACCATCCGCCTGAAGCCCGCCTTACACGAGGCGCGGCGCGCCCCTTCCCCGGCATCGGTGCGGCTCACCCTTGGCGTGCCGAACC
>JAFKFQ010000526.1 GCA_017308215.1 bacterium
CGGCGGTGCTCGAAGCCGCACTCCAGCGCGGGCCGGTCCCTTCGTCGATTTCCCCACTGATCGCGGAGGAACTGGCGATGACGGCGACGACGTGGTGGGTCCGCGCAGCGCTCGTGGCGGGGCTCGGGGTCGGCACCGCGGTCGCTGCGGCCGGCGTGTGGCAAACGGACGACCCGCCACCGAACCCGCGCCCCGCGGCGGTCGCCGTGCCGGGGCAGACCGACCTTCCGAAGGGCGTCGTCGCCCGCCTCGGGTTACCGGCGTTCCGCCACCCGGGCGAGGTGGACGGGCTCGCGTTCGCCGCGGCCGGCAAGCGGCTGGCGGCGGTCGGCCCGACGGCGGTCAGCGCGTGGGCGGTGCCGGGCGGCAGTATCGATGTGTAGGCGAGCGATCGTGAGAATGTCCACCGCCACCTCACCGTCGTCAGCCCGGACGGTACGCTGGCGGTCGAGTTGCTTAACCCCGAGGCCAACGCCGGGCCGGGCACGCTTTACGCCGCGACAGTGACCGACCTCACCACCGGGAAGTCGCTCGGCGGGTTCGAGGCGACGCGCGGCGAACCGCAGCCCGGCCCGTACTCGCTGAGCGGCGCCGTCAGCCCGGACGGGAAGACGGTGGCGATCCAGTATTGCGCCGAGGTGTCGCTGTACTCGCTCCCCGACGGCAAGCTCCTCCACCGGCTCGACGACAACGGCCGGGTGTTCCGCCACGTCGCGTTCACCCCGGACGGTAAGAAGCTCGTCGTCGGCACGCTCGACCGGCTGCACCTAGACGTGTGGGACGTGGCGACCGGCCGGCAGGTGATGGCGCTGACAGCGCCCGGCGCCGGCACGGGCGGGGTGTCGGTGGCGCCGGACGGGAAGACGGTCGCGGCGGCGGTGAACCGGCAGGAGCGCGAGAAACTCCCCGAGGGCGGCTCGCGCGCGGCCGACCACCCGGAGTCGGAAGTGGTGACGTGGAACCTGGAGACGGGGAAGCTCGCGCGCCGCATCGCCGCCGACGCGCCAGTCCGCTCCGTTCACTGCCTGCGCGACGGGACGGTGGTCGGCGTGGTCGACCGAGTCGCCCGGTTCGACCGGTCCGACCTGCGGCGGTGGCGGCTCGCCGATGGGAAGCTCCTCTGGTCCGCCGCGACCGACCACGGCATCCGCGCGTTCGCCGCGTCGCCCGACGGCGCGACCCTGGCGGGCGTCGGCTGGGGCGGGATCGTGACGCTGTGGGACGCGGACACCGGCAAGGTCCGCCCGCGCACCGACGGGCACACGAAGGCAATCCAGAGTCTCGCGTTCGCCCCCGACGGGAAGACCGTCCGCACTGCCGATGAGACCGAGATGCGCACCTGGGACGCCGCGACCGGGCGGCCGGCCGGCACGTTCACACACCCCGAGTTCGCCGGCTTCACCGCCTTCAGCGCCGACGGCCGCGTGGTCGCCGCCGGGCCGAACGTCATCACCGACCCGCGCCGCACGGTCGCGGTGTTCGACGCGGCGAGCGGGAAGAAGCTGCTGAGCGTGGCCGACCCGGACCGCAAGGCGGGGTTCGGCTGGTGCGGCTTCGACCTGTCGGCGGACGGCACGAAGCTGGCGCTGCCGGTCACGAAGAACGACCGCATTCACCTGCAACTCTGGGACGTGCCGGCAGCGAAACTGCTGTGGGATACGGAACTGCCCGCCGACTGGCCGCCCGGCCGCGTGGTGCTCGCCGGCGACCGGGTGCGAGCCGGCTGGACCGACCTCATCACGCTCGACGCCCGCACCGGCAAGCAACTCGGCCGCGCCGACTTCTTCAAGTCGAACGTGCTGCCGCCCGACCCGTCGGGCAACACATTCCTGTACCCGAGCCCCGACGGGCGCGTGCTCGGGTACGTGATCCAGAACACGTGCATCGTCCTGGTGGACGCCCAAACCGGCCGGCTGCTCCGCCGCATCGACACACCCGACGAGACGCACTCGCCGCTGGTGTTCAGCCCGGATGGGTCGCGGTTCGCCACCAGCACCGCGTTCACCGGCACCGGCATCCACGTGTGGCGGACGGTGGACGGCGCACGCCTCGGCCGGCTGGACGGCGCCCCGTCGCGCGTGCTAGCGATGGCGTGGAGCGCGGACGGCCGCCGACTGGCGACTGGCAGCGAGGACGGCACGGCGCTGGTGTGGGCGGCGCCCGGCGGGCGGTGACGATCGAGGATGTGATCGCGTTCCCCGCGGCGCGGGGAACGCGGGTCAGGCCAAGTAAACCCACGAGTCCGATACTTTGAATGGTTATCCGCCGCGGGTCACCTGGGCGAAATCTCGTCCGCGACGAGCCAGGGCCGATTTTGAGTCGAGCCATCGGCTCTCGCTTTTACGACAACCATGTCTCCGACTCTGCACTTCGCAAGTCCATCCTTTGCCTTTGCACAGATCACGAAGATGTGCGTCCCGCGATCCCAGTCATCGCGCTGGCCTCGGACATCAATGTATGTTTGCCCGTGAATGTTCGAGTCGATTTCTTTCAGCTTACCCGTCAGTTCAACACCGTTCCGCTCGTACTTCTTCGCAGCAGCCGCTGGATTCGCCTTCCACTCGTCAATGAGTTGGTCGGCGGTAACAGGAGTGTAGGTTGCTAGTTCCTCGGTGGCCGCACGGAAGGCTAACAGGGCGACGCCACCTCCGCAGCAAAGGAACATCAACCCACCGGCACCGATGACAGCCCACACCCACGCCGGCACTCCATTGTTGGGGTTCGCTGTACGCCTGCTAGGCGTTCGCTGTACGCCGCTTCCGACGCGGATGTTCTTCCTCGTCGCCCAATTTCGAAGGTTCGTCCTCATCCCGTCGCATCCGCCAACCCCGTAAGTGAAGATGACCGTGGAAGCACAACGTTACCTTTTGCGCGCAGGTTACCTCCGGTGGCCGAACTCGTGATTCGCCCGACCGGTGGCACCGACTCACGCGCTTGTGGTCAGCCGATTGCTACCACTGATTCAGTTGGGTCGCATGGTAACACGCGCCCACTTGGCCCGCAACAAGTTGGCGCGGCACTGGCTGCCGTCGGCCGCCTTCGCTGAACAGTCGTGGGCGAAATCCCAAGTATGCCTGTCCTGGTCAGTCGGGTCATTGACGGGCGCGATGTTTGGCACACGGCGAACCCATCGGCCGGCAGCGTCACCGCCCCAGCGCCCGCGCCAGATACGGCGCCGTCCGGCTCCGCTTCGCCCGTGCCACGTCCGCCGGCGGGCCGGCGGCAACGAGGAGGCCGCCGTCCTCGCCGGCGCCGGGGCCGATGTCGAGCACCCAGTCGGCGGCCGCGATCACGCCCATGTCGTGCTCGACCACCACCACCGTGTTCCCGGCGTCCACCAGCCCTTGCAGCTGTGCCAGCAGGCGGTCCACGTCGGTCGGGTGGAGGCCGGTCGTCGGCTCGTCGAGGACGTACAGCGTGCTCCCGCGCTCGGCGCGCTGGAGCTCGGTCGCCAGCTTGATCCGCTGCGCCTCGCCGCCGGACAGCTCAGTCGCCGGCTGGCCGAGGCGCAGATAGCCGAGGCCCACGTCGCGCAGCACCCCGAGCGAGCGGTGGCAGTGCGGCTCGTCGGCCAGGAACTCCCACGCCGCGTCGACCGTCAGCCCGAGCACGTCGGCGACCGACTTGCCGCGGTACTCCACCTCCAGCGTCTTCGCGTTGTACCGGCTGCCGTGGCACGCCGGGCACGGCGTGTAGACGCTCGGCAGGAACAGGAGCTCGACCATCACGAACCCCTCGCCCGCGCACGTCTCGCACCGCCCGCCGGCGACGTTGAACGAGAACCGCCCGGCGCCGTACTTTCGCGCCCGCGCCGTCTTCGTCGCCGCGAACAGCTTGCGGACGTGGTCGAACAGGCCGGTGTAGGTGGCGAGGTTTGAGCGCGGCGTCCGGCCGATCGGCTTCTGGTCCACGACCACGAGCCGCTTGACCGTGTCCGCCCCGTCCGCGATGCGCCCGCCGACCGGCGCCGCGGGCGCTCGCTCCAACTCCGAACCCTCGCCCTCCTCGGCCTCGGGCTCGTGACCGAGGTGGGCGGTGACCAGCTCGACGAGCGCCTGGCTGACGAGGCTCGACTTCCCCGACCCCGATACGCCGGTGACCGCGGTGAACACCCCGAGCGGGAACGCGGCGTCGAGGCCGTGCAGGTTGTTCCGCGTCACGCCGGCGAGCTTCAGCCAGCGCGTCGGCGGGCGCGGGGTCCGCGCGGGCGGGGTCTCGTCCGCGAACAGGTGGCGGCGCGTCTGCGACCCGGCGACGCCGCGCAGGCCGTCCGGTGGACCGCTGTAGAGGACGCGCCCGCCGTGCTCGCCCGCCGCCGGGCCGACGTCCACGATCCAGTCGGCGTGGCGGATCACGTCGAGCTCGTGCTCGACGACGAACAGAGAGTTCCCCGCCGCCTTCAGCCGGTCGAGCGCCCGTAGCAGCGCCTCCGTGTCGGCCGGGTGGAGCCCGGCGGACGGCTCATCGAGGACGTACACCACGCCGAACAGGTTCGACCGCACTTGCGTCGCCAGCCGCAGCCGCTGGAGCTCGCCGGGCGAGAGCGTGGGCGTGCTGCGTTCCAGTGTGAGGTAGCCGAGACCGAGGTCGAGCAGCACCGCTAGCCGGCCGGCGAGGTCGTCGGCGATGCGGCGGGTCACCTCGGCCTTCTCGGGGTGCTCGGCGGCTAGTCCCTTCCACCCCGGCGCGGTGCCGGCGGCGAACGGGGCGAACAGCACGGCGAGCCGCGACAAGGGCTGGCGCGAGAGTTCGGTGATGTCGAGCCCGGCGAACGTGACCGACAGCGGTTCCGGGCGCAGCCGCTTCCCGCCGCAGGCCCGACAGTCGGCGCTGACCAGAAACCGCGCCACGCGCCGCTTCTGCAGCGCGCTCTCGGTCTTGGCGAACGTCTCCAGGACGTACCGGCGCATGCTGGTGAACGTGCCGAGGTAGTCGTGCGGCGCGTTCCGCTTCTGTAACCGCCGCACCTCGGCGAGCGGCTGGTGGGGGTAGACCGGCACCTGCGGCTGTTCGTCGGTGAACAGGATCCAGTCGCGGTCCTTCTTCGTCAGGTCGCGCCAGGGCGTGTCGATGTCGATGCCGCGGGCGGTGACGATGTCGCGCTGGTTCTGCCCCTGCCACGCCGGCGGCCACGCGGCGACGGCGCCTTCGCGGATGCTGAGCGCGGGGTCGCGCACCAGCGACGCCTCGGTGGCGTCGTAGACGCGGCCGAGCCCGTGGCACGTCGGGCAGGCGCCCTCGGGCGTGTTCGGCGAGAACGACTCGGCGTAGAGGAGCGGCTGCCCCGGCGGGTAGTCGCCGGCGCGCGAGTAGAGCATGCGGAGCAGGTTCGACAGCGTGGTGACGCTGCCGACGGACGAGCGCGTGGTCGGCGCCCCGCGCTGCTGCTGGAGCGCCACCGCCGGCGGGAGGCCGTCGATGGAATCGACCTCGGGGACGCCGAGCTGGTGGAACAGGCGGCGGGCGTAAGGGGCGACGGATTCGAGGTAGCGGCGCTGGGCCTCGGCGTAGAGGGTGCCGAACGCGAGCGACGACTTCCCCGACCCGCTCACGCCGGTGAACACGACCAACGCGTCGCGCGGCACCTCGACGTCGACGCCCTTGAGGTTGTGCGTGCGCGCCCCGCGGACGCGGACGAAGCCGGCGGGTGGGTGGGTGTCGGTCGGGTTCATCGGGCACTCGGCGGCGCGG
>JAFKFQ010000527.1 GCA_017308215.1 bacterium
ATAGTCCGGAGCAACGCCCCGGGCGGCGTCCGACGCGGCCCGTTCGCCTCAACACCTCTTACCGCCCCACCTCGCGCGGCGGCGGCGCCACCTCCGCCGCGTCGTCCTCGATCACCGTCGCCGACACCACCAGGTACGTCCGCACCGCGTACCGGCCGACCCCCACGCTGGTGAACAGCCGCGACACGTAGGGGATGTCCGACAGCACCGGCGTGCGGACCTCCGTCCGCTCCTCCACCGTCCGCGTCGGCCCGGGAATGACGACGTGCCGGCCGGCCGGCACCGTCACCCGCGCCGCCACCGTCTTCGTGTCGACGTCCGGGGCGACGATCACGACCGTGCCGACCCGGTGCAGGCCGTCGGCACCGACCTGCGGGACCGTGAGCGGCACCGCCGGCATCGTGTCACCCACCCGCGTCGTCGTGTACTTCACCCGCGCCACGACCGCGCCGTCGTCTGCGACGCGGCCGGAGAGTTCGAACCGCTCGCCCACCTCCACCGCCGTCTCCTTCGGCACGACCTCCGCCCGCCCGTCCTTCAGCACGGCCTCGACGCCGGTCGTGAACGTGCGGGCCTCGCCGGCGACGACCGTCGCCGTCTGCCCCTCGGCCGCGACCACGCGCGGCGCCTGGAGAATGCCGCTGTGGCGGTCGCCCTGCAGGCCATCAAGGAACGCCCGCAGTTGCGCGTCGGTGAGCCGGGTGGGGCCGTCGTTGAGGCGGACGCTCCTCGGCAGGTCGCCGGCGACGCTGACGACGCGGACGGTGAACGCGACGGCCCGCGCCGCGTCGTCCGGGGCCACCGCCCGGACCTCGGGCGCGGCCGGCGGCGGGGCGGGGATCGGGACCAGGACCGGGGCCGCGCCGAGCGCCGCGGCCAGGAGAAGGGGATTCACGCGGCACCTCGCATCGGACGGCCGGGCCGCGACGTGCGACCCGGGCGCGTGAACGATAGCGAGGGCGTCGGACGGAACAAGGCGAACGTGCTACGGCTGTCGCACGGTCGGCGTCATCACGTACAGCACCGCCGTCGGCTTCCCGTCGGCGCCGGTCGTCGGCACCGACAGCACGACCGTGTGGCCGGTCGGGACGGCCACCGTCGTCTGCACGGTCTGGACGTCGAACGGGAACGCCGCGCCGCGCTCGACCCGCGCCGGCGAGGCGGCGGGCGAGCACAGCTGAGCTTCCACCCGCAGCAGCATCGCCTTGCCGCTCGGAGCCAGCCGCGGGCTCAACCGCGCCGTGACGCCGGCCGGAACGTAGCCCACACGAGCCAGCGCCCCCGTGGATTCGACGCGACTGACCGGCACGTCCTGCCCGACCTGGACGAACCCCGTCTGCCCGTCGGCGACGCGGATCTGGGGGCGCGAGAGGACGGTGAGCTTCGGGTGGTGGCGGAGGGCGACGGAGAACAGCGCCGCCTCGCGCTCGGTCAGCGTCCACACGGCGTCGGCGGCGCCGGGGCGGGCCAGCCCGCACTCGCGGAGGAACCCGGCCGGCACCTGCACCATCGTGGTCGAAATGTCGATCTGGGTCGGCTCGCGGTCGAGGTCCGCGACCAGCGCCGCCACCCGGGCGTGGGTCGCCGCCGAGCCGTGGACGACGAGCTCGTTCGCCTTCGCGACGGGCGTGATCCCCACTTCCCGCCCGCACCCGCTGAGGCACTGCGCGAGGGTGATCGCGGTGTCGTTGGCGGCGACGTTGCGGAGGCGGTACGCGGCGGTCAGCGTGGGGACGGCCCGCGGCGCGGGGGCGACGGTCGGTACGGGGGCATCCGGGGGCGGCACGACCGCCACCACGGGCGCGACGGGGATCAGCACCGGGGGCGGCTTCGGCGCGTCGGGGATCACCACCGCGATCGGCTTCGGCACGTCGGGTGTGAGCCGAGCGACGTGCTCGCGCACCGCGTTCAGGTTGGCCCGGGCCTGCGCCTCGGGCATCACCCGGGCGAGCGCCCGCTCCGCCTCGTCCCACCGCCCCGCCCGGGCGAGGCAGAAGCCGAGGTGCGCGGCGTACTGGCGGTTTTCCGGGTCGAGCCGGGCCGCCGCCGCGCAGTGCTCCGCCGCCCCGGCCCAGTCGCCGAAGCGGCCGTACGCCAGCCCCGCCTCGTGGTGGGTGTCGGCGTCGGCCGGGTAGATCGTCAGGTACCGCTCGAACGCGGCGGCGGCCCGGTCGCGGTCGTCGAGCCGGACGGCCATCCGGGCGAGCCCGAGGAGGGCGCCCTGGTGCGCCGGGTTCTGCCCCAGCGCCCGCAGGTAGCGGGCGCGGGCCAGGTCGAGCAGTTCGTTCTTGTTCGGCGACGGCAGGCCGCTGAATGCCATCTGGACGTTGATGTTGGCCAGCTCGGCGTCGGTGTCGAGCAACAACCCGGCGGCCGGCGGCGGGACGAGTAGGTACGTCCGCACCGCCGCCCCGGCCGGCGGCGGCGGGGGTGCGGGCGACTGGGCGGCGAGCGGGCCGGCGGCGGCCAGCGCGGCGGCGACGGTGGCGGCGGTTCTCAGCATGATCGATCACCCCGCGGGCGGGGCCGGCGGGGTGCCCGCCCCGGACGACCGCGGAGGATAGCGAACCCGGGCGGGGCGCCAAGCCGAGCCGTCACTCGACCGGCAACCCGTTCTCAAAGGTCTCGACGAGCTCGCCGTTCGCGTGGCGGCGCTTGTAGTGCGGCACGCCCCCTTCGTCCCAACTCACCTCAATGCCGTGCCGGACGCCGTGGCGGTAGTCGTTCACCGACGCCGGTTCCCCACTCTCGTACCAGCGCCACTCCCGTCCGTGCCGCCGGCCGTTCTCGTAGTGTTCCTCGCTGTGCTTCACGCCACTGTCGTACCAGTGCGTCCACGTCCCGTGCTGCTTGCCGTCCCGGTAGTGGGCAGTGAAGGCGAGCCGGCCGTCCCGCTGCCAGCCAGTGTAGTCCCCGTGCTGTTCGCCGTTGACGTAGTGCGACACCGAGTACACCGCACCGCTGTCGTGGTAGTGGGTCGAGACGCCGTGGTGCTTGCCGGTGCGCAGCTCCACCGCCCGCGCCCGCTGGCCGTTCACGTGGTAGTCCACCCAGGTGCCGGTGAAGTCCGGCGGGTGAACGACGCCGACCCAGCGGGCACCCTTGCGAAGGCGCGGGAGCTGCGCGAGCTCGCCGTCGTCGCAGAACGCGGCGGTGGCCGACAAGTGCTCGTCGAGTCGCCAGGTGGCGAAGTAGCTGCCGCCGTCGTGGAGGCCGCCGGACGCGGCGCCCGGCCCGTCGATCGACGGGAGGATGCGGAGCACGTCCGCGCGGTCCATTCCGACGCGGACGCGGCGGAGCTTTGCCCGCCACGCCGCGCCGCCGTCGTCCGGGCGCGACAGGTAGACGGTGCCCGACGGGTACTTGGCGACGAGCCGCCGCAGCTCGGCCGCCGCGGCGGCGCGGGTGTCGCTGTCGGGTGAGGCAAGGGACTTGATGTGCGCTGCGACCGCCGCCTCGTCGGCGGCGAGCCCCTGCGCCGCGGCCGTCGCGGGGCCGGCGGCGAGGGCGCTGATCGCGAACAGGATGCGCGTGGGCTGCGTCATTCGTCACCCTCCGCGGACTCGGCTCAGGTGCGGCCCGCCAGCACGCCGGGGGCGGCGGTGCGGCTGTGGTCGTGGCCGGCGTAGACGCCGAAGTCGTTGAAGAAGAACCGCTTCGCCACCCGGTACAGCGGGTTCCGCTCCGGCACCTCCGCCGCCGGGTTGTACTGCGACGTGCGCACCGTCATGGCGCCGAGTTCCGCCAGCGCCGTCTGCCGCGCCGTCGCGTCCGGGGCGGCGTGCGCCTCGACCAGCGCCTTCAGCAGGTCCGGGCGTTCCAGCACGATGCAGCCGCGCGTGGTCTCGGCGGCGAGCTTGCGGAAGTCGGCGAGGAACGCCGACTTCAGGAACTTGTCCTTCAGACCGCGGCCGTCGGCGCCGGGGTGGATGCTCTCGGTCGAGAACTGCACGATCGGGCACGGCTCGATGCCGCCCCACGGGTTGATGTGGTGGCTGATCCCGGTCGCGGCCGGGCACAGCGCCTTCCCCTCGCCGTCGTGGTAGGCGTCCACGATGATGATCGGCTTCGTCGCCCGCATCTCGACCACGAACTTCCGCGCCCGCACGGCCTGCTCCGGCGTCAGGCACAGGTCCGGGTTCGGGTTCGGCCCCATCGGGCGGTAGACGTGGAACCACGTGTACAGCACGCCCATCTCGATGAGCCGGTCGATCCACTCGGGCTTCAGCAGGTCGTCGATGTTCGTACGGCACAGGCGGGTGCAGACACCGGTGAACACGCCGGCGTCGAGCGCGTTGCGGATGCCCTGCATGGTTTTGTTCAGCACCCCGCCGCGGCCGCGGCGCTCGTCCGACACGATCTCCGTGCCTTCGACGCTAATCAGGGGGGTGACGTTGCCGAGCTGCCACATCCGCCGCGCCCGCTCGGGGGTGAGGAAGTGGCCGTTGGTGAAGACCTGGAAGTAGCAGTCCGGGTGCTCGGCGAGCATGTCGAGCAGGTACGGGTGCATGAACGGCTCGCCGCCGACGATGCCGAAGAAGGCGTTCCCCATCGCCTTCGCCTCGCGGACGAGGCGGTGGAACGCGTCGGGGCTGATCGTCTGCTGTTTGTGGGCCACGTCCACCCAGCACCCCTGGCACCGGAGGTTGCAGGAGTTGATGACCGAGACGTACAAGAACGGGGGAAAGACCCGACCGCGCTTGAGGCGCAGTTTGTGCCGGTGGACGGACAGCGCCGCCTTGAAGCCCATGTTGTAGGCGAGCTTCCAGAGGAGGCGCTTGTCGGTCTCGACGAGCACGCGCCGGGCCATCTTGAGGAACACGAAATCACCCCGGGGGCGGAACGAATACCCCGCCAGTGTACCAGCCGCCGTGCGGCGGCGGGAGGGTGGTGCGGCACTCCGTGCTGCCTCCGGTCGGGAGCCTTCAGAGGGACCGCAGAAGTACTCGAGCCGCCGCCAGCCTTCGGTCCCATCGAACAGCCCAGGGATTCCGGCCTCCAGAGGGACCGCAGAAGTACCCGCGCCGCGGCACGGAGTGCCGCACCACACTGCGGTCTGGGGTGAACGGAAATTGACAGCCCGCCCCGCGGCGCGCTATACTCTGTCGAACCGTTTATCCCCTCACAGCCGGCGAGTCTCACCCCGCGGGCCGGATGCCCGCCGCCGTTCACCGGGCACGAGGCCCGCGGCCCCCGGACCTCACCGGGGCACCCGTCGCGGCCGCCTCCCGCTCTGGCGGCACCTGGAATGCACCCGCAGGGCCGTCCGCACTCGCCGGACCCCCTGCCTCCGTGGGACCGCCGGATGCAGCCACTGCCACCCGACCCGACCGGACGGCCGACACCCCCCCACGGGGCCGGGTCGTCCGTCCGTCGGCCGTCGGCCGAGCGGTCGCTGTCCGACATTCTGCGCGAATCCAATTCCGGCCGCCGCAAGTCGCCCGCCGACGACGTGGCCGCGCACCTGTCCGCGCCGCCGGGCAGTCCGGCGCCCGACCCCGACCCGGACGACGCTCCCACGGTCATCACCCGGGGGGGCGGCGACAAGCCGCTCCCCCCGCCGCCCCCGCCCTACATCGTCGGCGACGTGGCCGCCGTCGGCGGCCGCCGGCTCGGCCACTTCGAGCTCATCGAGGCCGTCGGCGCCGGCGGGATGGCGGCCGTGCTCAAGGCC
>JAFKFQ010000528.1 GCA_017308215.1 bacterium
GACGGCAGGGAGCGAAGGCCTCGCTCCCTGCCGTCTGTCCTCTGGCTTCTGTCGTCTGCCCTCTGCCCTTACTGCGGGCCGCGGTAGTGGTACAGATCACGGTCGCCGGGGTTGTCGGTGACGAACCACGGCGTCCCGTTCGGGCGGAGGTACATCTTCCGCTGCTCAGGGCCGTTCAGCGGGCGGGCGCCGACCCGGCCGAACACACCGATCTGGTTCCCCGCCTCGTCCACCGCCCGGTCGCGGTCGAGGCCGCGGGCGATCGACAGGATGCGGCCCTCGTGCGGCTTGTACGTCGCCACCAGCCGCGGCGTCGGCTTCGGGCTGAAGCCTTCGTACCCCGGCGTCTCCGGCGACGTCAGTTGCACGATCCGCATCCCGTTCTTCCCGTCGGCGACGTAGGCGATCAGGCTCGTGTACGTGATCCCGAGCTTCACGTCGCGCACGTCGTTCATGCACCCGTTCGGGTTGAACGCCGTCTCGAACTTCGGCTCGGCCGCGTTCGAGATGTCGAAGATGACCAACCCGCGCGACCCGCCGGCGACGTAGGCGTAGGTGCGGGCGAGGTAGACGCTGTGCGCCTCGGCCATGCGGACCATCGACACCGGCCGCGGGTTCGCCGGGTCGGTGATGTCCAGCACCTTCACGCCCTCCTCGTCGCACACGTAGCAGTAGCGGAACTGCGTGGCGCACATCCGGGCCTTCTTCAGGAACGGCTCGCCGACCACCGACACGATCCGCGGCTCGCACGGCTTGTCGATGTCGATGACGACCAGCCCGGCGTCGCACGACACGTACAGGTGGGTGCCGTGAACGTGGGCGTGGCGGGCGCCGCAGAGGATGCCGTCCGGGTTGAACGTCACCTCGCGGCTCATGAAATTGTTCACCGGGTTGCCGTCCATGCTCCGCGTCGCCCCGGCGACGATCAGCCCCTCGTACTTGTCGCAGATGTAGACGTAGCCGAACAGTGGGTGGATCTTCTGCTCCTGGTTCCCCGGGCTCTGCTTGCGGGTCGGTTCGACGATCGGGGTACACGGGGCAGCGATGTAGGTGGCGTACCGGGTCGGCAGGTAGAACCGCTGGCCGGCGGGCGACACCGGGGCGGTGGTGATCCGCTCGGCGAACCCCTTGTTGTCGATGAACGCGATGTCGAACAACCGGACCCCGGCGTCGCCGCACGCGGCGTACAGGAACTCGCCGCGGTTCTGCACCATCAGCACCTCGGACTTCTTGAACGGCCGGGTCAGGCCGGTCAGGATGTCGCGGCCGGGGTGCTCGTGGACGTGCTCGAGCAGTCCGCCGCGGGCGACGTGTTTCTTGAAGTTGTCCGGGTACGCCAGCCGGTGCAGGTCGGTGCCGAACACCGCCTGCGGCTCGGTCGACTCGGTCACGGCGATGCCGAACAGCCCCTCCTCGCCGGCCGCGGCCCACTGCCACTTGCCGACGAAGTTCACGAACCCGGTCCCGTGCATGAGCAACTGGGCCATCCAGGCGTTGTTGTCGTTCCGCCGCGACAGGTGGCAGTCGGTGCACTGCTTCGTCTCGCGCACCCCGGCCCCGCGGACGGTGTGCGGCACGTTCGTGCTGAACGCCTGCCCGCTGAAGCCCTCGGCCGAGACGGTCTGCTGCTGGGTGTAGATCGTCTCCCGGATGCCGTTCTGCGACGTCACGTGGATGGCGCAGCTCGACCGGCTCGGGTTGATCTTGTTGCCCGTCGCGCTGCCGTCGCGGGCGAGCATGTACACGTCGTCGCGGAGGGTCTGGAAGTTGTACGCGGTGTAGTTCCGCTGCACGTCGCCCTCGGCGTGGAGGTTCGGCGCCTTGATGTTCGCCCGCTGCGGCAGGTGGCACCCGAAGCAGCTCGGGTTCCAGGCCGAGTGGCAGGCGATGCAGCTCATGTTGTCGTTCCCGTGGGCGGCGCACTCGGCCCCGCCCTCGAGCGCGGCCGGGTCGCCCCACTCCATCTGCCCGGTCGTCTTGTTCAGCCGCACCGTCTTCGCCAGCGCGGCCTTCTCGTTGTAGCGCGGGTGGCCCTTCGTGATGGTGTCCTTGGTCTGCACCACCTCCCACCGCAGGCCCGGCTCGACGCACGAGTTCTGGAAGAAGCGCTTCCGCCCGTCCGGGCCGTCCTGCACCTCGAACCGCGGGCGGCCGAACGGCGTCTTCATCGCGAGCAGGTTCCGCCCCGTCCCGTCCGGCGACGAGGTGTACGACGCCGGACCGCTGGTCTTCAGCGTGGCGTGTTTGGTGATCGTGCCGTGGCAGTCGGTGCACGCGATCTCGGTCGCGGCGCGGACCTCCATGTGGAGCCGGTTGTTGCCGTGCATGTCCTGCGAGAAGTGGCAGTCCACGCAGTGCATCCCCTTTTCCATGTGGATGTCCATCAGGTGGACGGGGAGGCCGTTGCGGCAGTCGTGGTGCTTGGCCTCGGCCGCCTTCGCCGCGTCCGGCCCCTTTACCGGGTCGGTGAACTGCTTCTGGACCGGCTCCTTGAAGAACTCGCGGGCCTTGTTCGGCCAGTCGGTCGCGGCCATCAGCATCGCCGGGGTCGGCGGGCCGACGACGTTCCCCTTGTGGTCGAGCAGGTTCCCCTGGCGGTCGCGCTTGAACACGGCGCGGAACGCCCACCCGTGGCTGTGGAAATCGCCGAACTGGACGCGGCTCATGTGCGGGTTCAACCGGGTCAACTCGGCCACGAACTCCGGGTCCGACAGGTGCCCGCGGGCCGCCGACTCGTTCGGGTTCCGCAGCATCGAGCGGATGAGTTCTTCGCCCGTCGGGTTGCGCTGCTGGCCCGGGTACATGAGGTGGCCCTCGCTCTCCTCGTCCCACCACATGTAGCCGATGTAGCTGTTCATGACCGTCGTGCCGGGGTGGACGTGGCACGTCATGCACTGGCTGACCGGGATGGCGTTCGTGAACTTGTGCTCGATCGGGTGGCCCGACTGGTTCCGCGGGATGGTCGGGTCGGGGTTCGCACTGTAGCCGCGGTTGCCGTACTTGGCGTAGGGGCCGGAGTGGACCGGAGACCGGTCGTTGGCGTAGATCACGTGGCACGACGAGCACCCGCTGGACCGGTAGTCGCCGGGGTTGTCGTTCGTGCCGAGCATGTTCAGCGTCGGGTCGAACAGGCGCGTCTTGTTCGCGCTGACGAGTACCGGGTCGGTGCGGTTGAGGGTGCCGAGGCCGCGCGTGCTGAGGCGGACGCGGGTGCGCCCGGGCTCGTCCATCTTCTCGGGGATGCCGATCTCCGGCTGGAACCGGCCGCCCGGCTCGAAGATGCGGAAGATGTTCCCCGGCTGGCTCATCTCGAACCGCGGGAGCGGGTACAGCGCCGCGACCACGCCGCGCTTCTGCTCCTCCTCCGACGGGGCGGGGTGGGTCTTGAGCATGAGCGGCGCGCCGGTCATCCCGTAGGCCTCGCCGAGGAGGGAGGGCTTCGCGGGCAGCGTGCCGTTGTTGTAAGCCGCGGCCCCCCACAGCATGCAACCGGTGGACATGATCTGCTTGCGGTTCGTCTGCACCTCCTTCGGGTGGCAGCCGGACGTGCCGCAGCTGATGTGCGCGATGCGGAAGTCGCCGGGGTTCACGAACCGGATGAACTCGGGCGACTCGTGGTTGAGCAGGGTGTACGAGCGGACCGGGTTCGCCCCGCCGGCGGGCCACAGGTGCGGGTTCCGCGGCTGGACGTGCGCCTGC
The DNA here is from genome assembly GCA_017308215.1 of bacterium. Lineage (GTDB taxonomy): Bacteria > Planctomycetota > Planctomycetia > Gemmatales > Gemmataceae > Urbifossiella. The sequence goes on from JAFKFQ010000528.1 coordinate 3,700, forward strand.
TCCTTCGTGGCGCAGTTCGCGTTCCCGCCGTGGCAGTCGGTGCAGCCGATGCGGAGCGTCGGCTTGCAGTGCGGGTCGCCGACGTTCGCGTGGCAGGCGATGCAGCCCGCCGACTTGGCCGCCTGTTGGTCGGGCGTCTGCTCCATGAGCCGGACGTTCGCCCACTCGGGCGGCATCGGGAACGGGTCGGTCGGGTCGGTGGACCAGTTCGGGTTGGTCAGGTCGCGGAGGCCGTCGCCGTTCGGCAGCAGCGGGTTCCGGGACGGGGCCGCGGGGACGTTCGCCGACGCCGGGGTGACGGGCGCGGCGGCGGGGCGGCCCGGGCCGGTGTCGTCGGCGTAGACGTAGAGCGAGACGCCCAGCGGCCCGCCGACCAAGGCGGTGAAGACCGCCAGCCCGGCGACGACCGAGCGGAGCGAAACCGGCTTCTCGACCGCGTCCATGCGGCACCCCCAGACCCGCGGCAGCGGCCCGCGGAACCGTGCGTCTATACCGACGGTCGTGTGGAGGTCAAGAGAAAATTGCGCCGCGACGGGCGTGCCGACCAATCTCGGCAACGGATGTTAGTGGCCGCCGGCTTGAGCCTGCGCCACGCAGGCTCAAGCCGGCGGCTACCAAACCGGGGCACCACGCCACAGTCGAAACGACACCAATCCCAGTCGCGGGGGCTGCCTGCAAGAATCACTCGACCGGCGGCAGCCGGTAACCGACGGGGCGAGCGCTCAGCGACAGGATGTGCCCGTCGGCAGATACCCGGAGATCGAGTTCGTCCCGCAGGAACGTGTCCGTCCGCAGGTCGGACAGTTGGGCCGGCGCCCCGTCCCGCGTGATTACCGTGCCGGGGCCGACGGTGATCGTGCGGTCCGTACCCGCCGGCAGGCGCGGTGTCGAGCTGCCCGGGTCGAAGATCAGTGAGAGGTCGCCCGGCTCGTCGGGAACGCGGATCGTGACCGTTCGTGCGACCGGGTCCACGCCCAGGACCAACCCGCGGACCCGGCGCTGGCCGGCGGGCAGGGTCCAGTCGCTTTGGCCCGTGGTGGAGTAGACGGCGAGGTCGGTTCCGCCGGCCCCGGGGGTGGTGGCGAAGAACCAGCCCGAGCGGTCCGCGGTGATGAGCCGGCCGCCCCGGTCGTCCGGGGCACCGGCAAAGAACGACCGCGACTCGCTACCGGTCGTCCCGTTGAAGACCTTGACCAACGGCCCGCCCCCCACGCCCGGGGCGGTCAGCACGATGTCCTGGCCGCCGTCCAGCGTATTCCCGCCGGTGATCGCCACCGAGACACCGGACCGCAGGCCGGATTCGTAGGCATAGAACGAGGTCACAGGCGTACCGTCGGCCCGGGCGACCGACACCCGCGGCGCCCCGCCCGGGCCGGCGCCGGCCACGATCTCCGCCGCCCCGAGCCCGTACCCGCCCGGGTCCACGTCGCCGGCTGCCACCCGCACCCCGCCGCGGAACGACTCCTCGAACGCGAAGTATTGCGTGAGCGCTGCGGCCGGATTTTGCCCATCGAACACCTTCACAACCGGTCCTCCGCCCTCCCCCGCCCCGACCACGATGTCCGCGTGGCCGTCGCGGTTCACGTCACCCGCCGCCACATAAACGCCGCCGCGGAAGGCCGGCTCGAACGCGAGGAAGTCGGCGACCGGGACCAGCGTCACCCCGTCGAGCACCCGGACCCGCGACCCACCGCCCGGCCCGGCGGCGACGATCAGGTCCGGGCGAAAGTCTCCGGTCACGTCCCCGACCGCGGTGCGGACTTCGCCCGAGAAGTCGTCAGAGAACGGGGTGAAGCCGCCCAGGTCGGTGCCGTCCACGCCGATCACGCGATACTGCCCGGCCTCCGCGGTCGGGAGGAGCACGACCGGACCGGAGACCGGTCCGGCCCAGGCGGGCGTAAGGCGGTCTTCGATTCGTTCGACGAAGGGTTGGAAACGACGGGTCATGGCGTT
>JAFKFQ010000529.1 GCA_017308215.1 bacterium
CCTGGCGGTCGCGGCTCGTGGGGCTTCCCGTCCCCTCCGAAGCCACCCGGACCAACGACCAGCCGGCCCACGCCGGCCGTTCGCCCGTGCGCCGCCGGCGGCGCGTTCAGCCGGGGTCGCGCAGCGACAGCACCACGTCCACCCCGTCGCGCGGGCGAGTCGAGATGCCGGACTCGGCTTCCGGCGCCGGCCCCGAGGCGGTGACGTCGAAGCGGCGGAGGAACAGCGTCAGACACACGAACGCCTCCGCCTCGCTGAAGTGCTTGCCGATGCACACCCGCGGGCCGTGCCCGAACCCGAACGTCAGCGCGTCCTTCGCCCGCCCCCGCGCCGCGAGCCCCGCCCAGCGCTCCGGCGCGAACGCTTCCGCGGGATAGCCCGTCGCCCGCGCGCCCCAGAAGGCGCCGCAGCGGTTGGCGTGGTACGTCGCCAGCACCAGGTGCGTCCCCGCCGGGATCGTCAGCCAGCCGGCCGGCGTCGTCACCGTCGCGTCGCGCACGGCGACGCGCGGCAGGAAGTACAGCGCGTTGTTCAGCCGCAGACTCTCGGCGAGGACGTGTTGCAGGTACACCGCCTGCTCGCGCGCCGCCGGCGTCAGGTCGGCGTGCGCCGCCGCCTCGCGGTACGCCTTCTCACGCGCCTCGGGGTTGCGCGCCAGATGCACGATCGCCCAGCCCACGTACGAGCTCGTCGCTTCGAGCGCGCCGGCGAGGAAGACGCGCACATTGCTGCGGATCGCCTCCTCCGGCCCCTCGGCGGTTAAGAGCGGCCAGAAGCCGGCGCCGTCGGAGCGCGTTCGCAGCACGCGATCGACGAGTTCCTCGAACGTCTGCACGTCGCGCTTCAGCCGCGCGTGGCCGGGCGTGAGCGCGGGCAGGCGCAGCACCGGCAGGCGGGCCTGGTTCGCCACCGTGTCCACGAGGATGTAGCGGATGACGTTGCGGATCGCCGGCAGGTATTGGTCGCGCAGCTCGGCCGCCGGCACCGCCGAGCCGAACAGCACGTTCACCAGCACGTCGAGCATCACCGCCTGGATCTCGGGTTCGAGCCGCATCCGCACCGCGTTCCGGCCGCTCTTGCGCACCTTCAGCGCCAGTTCCTCCAACTGCGGCTCGACGGCGCCCCGGATGGCTCGCTCGATGTCGTGGAACACGTCGGCCGAGCGCACCGCCCCGGCACCGAACGGCGGCGCGGCCGCGGTGCGGTGGCGCTTCCACACCTCGCCCTGCGCGTAGAGCAGGTTCCGCCCGCCGACCACCCGCGCGATCCCCTGCGTCGGCAGTGTGTCGCGGTCGAAGTCGCCCTGGTTCGCGGTGCGCAGCGTGACCTGGCGGATCACCTCCGGGTCGCGCACGAACAGGATCGGCGGGAAGAAGGGTACGTCGAGGTAGTGCAGGTGGCCGCCGCGGCGGAAGACGAAGTCGAGGATGCGCAGCGGGGTGCGGAAGTGGCGCAGGGTGGTAAAGCCGGCGTCGAGCAGCGGGACCGGGCGCGGGCGGAGCGTGCCGCGGAACGGGGAGCGGCCGTCGAGCTGCGCGGGGAGGCGGCGGAGGCGGGCGACCAGACCCATCGGGAACCTCGGTGCGGGTTCCCGATTGTATCGCGCCGGCACCAGACCCGCCCGCGGCTCCGCGCCGTGGCGCGGAGCCGCGGGCGGCTGGTTACGGCACGCGGCGCTCGATGCGGCGCTCGACGCGGCGGAGTTCGCCCGGCGTCAGTCCGTAGTACCGGTACACCTCGGTGCGGTACGTCGGGGTGAAGAACTGCGGGTACGTCTGCACGGTGTACGTCGGGATCGCGCGGTAGCGGTCCGGGGCGATGTCGATCACCGCCGTCCGCTGCTGCGCGTTGAACGTCGCGGCCGCCCACGGCACCGTCGTCAGTTTGCCGTCCGCGGCGGCGACGATCAGGTACTCCACGTCCCCGCCGGCGCTGAACACGATGTCTTCCACGGTGCCGACGCCGGTGTTCTGCACCGCCACGCGGCTGCCGAGGACGTCCTTGGCGCGGTACGCGGCGACCGCCGTGCCCGGCTGCGCAGCGGGTTGCCCCGCGGGTACGGGCTGCGCGGGCTGCACGGCCGGCGCCGGCTGGGGCTGTGCGGGGAGCGTCTGCACCGGCGCCGGCCGTACCACCGGTGGGGTGCCAGGTGGCTGGGGTGCGGGTACCGGGACCGGGACGGGTTGCTGGGCGGTGGCGAAGCCGGCCGCGGCGACGGTGGCGGCCAGCGAGCGGAATAGGTTTCGGGTCATTTGGTTTCACTCCCGTGGGTCGGGCGACGGCCGCACCACAGGAGCAACTCAGATGCCCGTCAGTCGCCCCCGCCGAGGTCGTGCTCGATCTCGGTCGCGCGGAGTCGGGTTATCCGGCGGGTCGGGGCAGGTGTATCGTGGGGACTCCGCACCGGCTCGCCGCCGAAATCGGGGCGGTCGGAGGCAGCGGGGATGAGGCGGAGCCGGATCGCCAGCGGGGCGGCCTCCGGCCGGTCCACCGAGACGACTACCTCGCGCGGCTCCGCGAGCAGGAACCCGACCGGGACATCCACCTTCAGCGCTTCGGCCTGAACCATAACACAGCCTCCAGAGGGGGGGCGGAAGGGCGGTTCCTCGACCGCTTCGAGTTCGCGCGGGGCGCGAGCTGCCGGCGCACCGGCGGCACCCGACCCGGCCCGATCGATACGAGACCTGTGGACGCGAATCTCAAAGCAGCTCGACGAACCGAGCGGGGCGACGGGACCGGCGGTTGCGAGCACCCGCCCGGTATGGGGGAGAGGGATACCGGGAGGGCCGTCACTCTTCAACAGCGCCAAATTACACGCTCCGCAAGTCGATTCCGAGAACAAAATCGGAAAAATTGACAACCGGTCGGTCAGACGGGGTTCGGTTCGAGCGCCCGGGCAAGCGCCGGGGTTTGGGCGCCGCGGGGCTCCGGCGTTGAACCGGCGCCCCCGGCGTGCTACGACGGCGGGATGCGGATACTCGACGCAGGGCTCCGACAAGAGGTTGAGTCGCTGGCGTTTTCCCCGGACGGGTGCACGCTGGCGGCGTCGGCCGCATTCGAGCAGGCAGTCGTACACGACCTGACCGGTGCCCGCCCCCCCGTGCTCATCGGCAACGGGCGAAGTCCGGGGGAAACGCTCCTCCGATTCGAGCCCGGTGGGCGGGTACTGGCCGCGGTCACCGTGGACGGGCGAACGCGCTTCGACCGGGACCGCGGGACCGTCCTCGGTGTCTCACCCCGTGACCCGCACGCGCGCGGGCTGGTCGTCGGGTTCGACACAACCCTCAACGGCGACCGACTCGTCACCTCTCAGATCGAGTTGGACCGATCCCGGCTGTGCGGGTGGGAGCCGGAAGGGGAGGGGTGGGGACTGCGGTGGTCGGTCGAATGCGGCGATCTATCCATGCCGGCGCTTTCTACCGACGGACTCCGGGTGGCGCACGTAGCGTTCGCGGAGAGGGGCCATTCCGGTCCGCCGCGGTTATTCGTCTACGACGCCAGGACCGGGGAATTAGTCGCCAGCCGGCCCTTTCCGTACATGGCACTGCCCGAACCCCGGTATCGGGCCGACGGCCGACAGGTCGTCGCCGTTCACGAGATGATGCTCGTCGTCTGGGATCCGCTCATGCCGGGTAAGCCGGCGCTGGTGCGCAACGACTCGCGCCGCCACTTCACCGCCGCCGCGTACCATCCGTCGGGGCGCTACCTCTTCACCACCAGCAACGACGCAACCGTCACCGTCTGGGACACCGACTCGTGGGCGCGGGTGAAGCGGTTCGATTGGGACATCGGCCGGCTGCGGTCGGTGGCGGTGAGCCCGGACGGGCTGCTCGCCGCCGCCGGCTCGGACCGCGGCCGCGTCGTGGTGTGGGACGTGGACGTGTGACGTCCGGTTTTCAGCCCGAAGGGCTGGGAGCCCTCAGCCCAGGGCAAGGCCCGAAGGGCCGCCGCCCTGGGTATGCGGATCGAATCACCCCACAGCCTGAAGGGCTGCCAGCCGGCTGGCAGCCCTTCAGGCTGTACAGACACACCGGCCACGAACCCAGGGCGTTGCCCTGGACGGAGGGCTCCCAGCCCTTCGGGCTGAAAACCGGGCGAAGACTCGACATGTCAGGCGCCGGAGTGCGGGCCGCGCGGGTCACTTCTCCCCGACACAGCACACGTAGCGGTTCGTGCGCAGGTACAGCCGGCCGGCGGCGACGGCGGGGCTGGACAGGTAGTCGCCGCGCTCGCCGAACGAGTTCGACGCCAGGAGCTCGAACGCCGGCTTCGCCGCCACCACGTAGGTCGTGCCGCTGCGGCCCGGGTAGTAGATGCGGCCGCCCGCCAGCACCGGCGAGCCGTACACCCCGTCGCCGCGGCCGACGCGTTCCTCGTACACCACCCGCCCCGTCTTCGCCTCGGCGCAGAACGCCAGCCCGAGGTTGTCGTGCATCCAGTACAGGTGGCCCTCGTGGTACACCGGGCTCGGCACGTTCGCCCCCTTCTTGCTCGTCCACAGGCGGTGCGTCGCGGTCACGTTGCCGCTGCCGCCGAGCCTCACCGCCAGCCCGCCGCCCGGCCGCCCGCCTAGCGCGTACGCCACGCCGTCGTGGACGACCGGCGACGGCACCATGTACCACGGGATGTCGGTGGCGCTGTGCCACAGCTCGCGCCCGGTCGCCGGGTCCACCGCGAACAGCTTCCCGAACGACGCCATTACCAACTCGGCCCGGCCGTTGTGCGTCGCAACCGCCGGCGTGTTCCACGCCTCCTTCACGTTCGGCAGCCGCCACGCCACGGCGCCCGTTGCCGGGTCGAGCCCGAACAGCGTGTCGCTTTCGACGCTGGCGTTGACGATCACCTTCCCGCCGGCGAGCACGACCGACGCGCCCGAGCCCCAGCCGTTGAGCTTCGAGCCCACGTCGGCGCGCCAGAGTTCCTTCCCCGCGTGGTCGAAGGCGACGACGCCGGACTTGCCGAAGAACGTGTAGAGGCGCGTCGCGTCGGCGGCGGGGGTGGACGAGGCGTAGCCGTGGCCGTCGCGGATGGTGTCCTGCTCCGGCAGCTTCGGGGTGACGTCGCGTGCCCACTGGACCTTCCCCGTGGCACGGTCGAGCGCGACGACGTGGAGCTTCAAATCCTCCTGCCGCCCCGCCGGCCGCCCGGGCACGTTGTACCCCGAGTAGCAAGTGACGAAGACGCGGTTCCCGGCGACGACCGGCGTGGACGTGCCGGCGCCGGGGAGGTCGGTCTTCCAGACGACGTTGCGGGTGGCGTCCCACTTGAGCGGGGCGGCGTCGCGGCTGGCGCCGGTGCCGTCCGGCCCGCGGAACGCGGGCCAGTCCTGGGCGACGGCGGCGGAGGCGAACAGGAACAGCGTAAGAGCGGCGGCAGGGCGCATGGCGGCGTCCGGGGAGAAGCGGGATGCCGTTGAGCCTACCCCGGCGGGCACGGCGGGTCAAAGACGCACCTTGCGGTGGGCTCCCGGAGGTGCCCGGTCCGAAACGCGCCACGCGGCGGCCGTCGGCCGTGCATTGCGGCACGGACCGGCGGCCGCCGGTGGGTGAGGTGTCGGGTTCCGGCGCGGTGCCCCAGCCGGCCGCTCGTGCCGCGGGGGTCGCAGGGGTTACCTGCTCGGTCGCCCGGACGACCGCCCCCGCGGGCG
>JAFKFQ010000530.1 GCA_017308215.1 bacterium
GTTCGCGCCGCGGGGGCGGTGGCGTTCCCCGGTACCGCCGACCGGCGCGAGAGCGTCGAGAACCTGAAGGACGCGCTCCGCGAGCGCGGCGAGGCCGGACCGCTGTTCGACCTGCCGGACGAGACGGTGCGGCTGTTCGCCGGGCTCGGGTTCGGCTACCTGCTCGTCGATTCGCTGTTCGAGGCGGCGAACCACGACCGCCTGCTGGACGCGGAGGCGTTCTGGGCCGACGTGGGCGCGGCGGTGGCCGCGGCCGGCGAGGGCGGCGACGCGCGCACCCCGCTCGTCGCCGCGGCCGAGAAGCTGCGGCAGGCGCGCGAACAGCTGTACCCCGGCTCGATGTTCTGGCTCGACTGGGCCGCGCTCGACCCGAGGGAGCTGGCCGCCCCGTGGCCGGCGGCGCTCGCCGCCGGCGTGCCGCTCACGCTGCTGGCGTCGGCGGAGACGCTGGAGCAACTCGCCGAGCAGGCGCCCATCCCCGGGTTGCCGGCGAACGTGGACGTCTGCTGCGGCGCGTACCGCGAGCGCGAGGACGCGCTCCTGCCGTTCGAGTCGCAGTGGTGGAACCTGCGGCGGGCGCGCGAGGTGGTGAAGAACCTCTTCGGCGTCGACCCCGCCGGCTACGCCCGCCGCAAGAGTGCGTACCACCCGCAGCTGCCGTCGTGGCTCCAGCACTTCGGCTTCCGCCACGCCGTCCTCATCAGCTTCGACCAGGCACTCATCCCGACGCTCCGCTCGACCGCGGTGAACTGGCCCGGGCCGGACGGCAAGGCGGTCGATGCGTTCACCCGCGAGCCGCTCCCGGCGCACGACCCGCAGACGTTCTTCAACCTCGCCTACCACCTGCACCAGGCGATCTCGTCCGACGCGGCGCCGACGGTGGCGCTGATCCACAAGGGGCAGCCGCCGGCGGCGGGCTACGCCGACCTGCTCGCGCTCGGCGAGCTCGGCCCGGTGCTCGGGAACTGGACCGGCCTCGCCCGCTACTTCTCCGACGCCGTGACCGGCGACTACATCGGCACGCAGCCCGCCGACGAGTTCTTCGCCGACTCCCTCGACGACCGCGTGACGCACGACAAGAGTCCGACGCCCGTCACCGGCTTCCCGCGCCACCTCCGGCTGCGCCGCCGCGTCGACTCGGCATACACGCTCGCCGCGCTGCACCGCTCGCTGACGCCGAACCCCGGCCCCGACGAAGCTGCCGACCTCGCCAAGCTCGCCGCGGCGGAGGAGGACGTCGAGCTCCGCGGCGCGAACCCCGCCGCCGGGCCGGAGGCTGACGACCCGGTGTCATCGAGTCTGGCGCTGGTGGAGGCGGCGTGGGCGAAGCGGCTCGCCGACCGCATCCAGGCCCGCAGCGCGGCCGGGCAGCCGGGCGTGCTCGTGTTCAACCCGTGTGGGTTCGCCCGGCGCACGGCGCTGGAACTCGACGGCTTCCCGAACCCGGTCCCGGTCGCCGACCCGATCAAGTACGCCGAGTTCGCCGGCGGCCGGGCACGGCTCGTGGTCGAGGTGCCGCCGCTTGGGTTCGCGTGGGTTCCGCGCACCGGCAGCGCCGCGCCGCCGAAGCCCCGACTGAAGACCGCCGACGGGCTGACCGTGCGCAACGAGTTCTTCGAGGCCGACGTCGATTCCGCGACCGGCGGTCTCCGCAGCTTCCGCGACCTGCGCACGCGCGCCACCCGTTTCGGCCAGCAGCTCGTGTTCAACCCCGGCAGTGCGATGAAGGCGCAGTCCGTGACCGTGACGAACGCCGGCGCCGCGCTCGGCGAGATCACGAGCGAGGGCGACATCCTCGACGCGCAGAACGAGGTGCTCGCCACGTTCCGCCAGCGCCTCCGCGCCTGGATGGGCCGCCCGGTGCTGGAAATCCGCGTCGAGCTCGACGTGAAGCACCGGCCGAACGGCTACCCGTGGCACTCGTACTACGGGGCGCGGTTCGGCTGGCGCGACGACCGGGCGGTGCTGTTCCGCGGGGTGAACGGCCAGAACACGCTGACCGGCTACACCCGCCCGGTGAGCCCGGACTACCTCGAAGTGCGGCTCGGGTCGGAGCGGTCGTTCCTATTCACCGGCGGGCTGCCGTTCCTCCAGCGGCACGACAGCCGGATGCTCGACGTGGTGTTGTCGCCCGAGGGCGAGCAGGGGACCGCGTTCGAGCTGTTGTTGGCGCTCGACCGCGAGCAGCCGATGCAAACGGCGGTGGGGTGGGTGTCGCCGGCGCCGCTGGTGCTGACGGACAAGGGCCCGCCGCCGGTCGGCGCGAGCGGCTGGCTGGCGCACGTGGACATGCCGAGCCTGATCCTGACGAGCCTCCGCCCCGCGGAGCCGGGCGAGGGGATGAACCGCGCCGTGGTGGGTCAGCTGGTGGAGTGCGCGGGGTTCGGCGGCGCCGCGGAGCTGCGCTTCGCCCGCGACCCGGCGGCGGCGGCGCTGGTGGACGGCACCGGCGCCCACCAGCACACGCTGGGGCTGGTCGGCGATGCGATCCCGGTGGACTTCTCCGCCGGCGAGACGTTCCGCGTGAAGGCCGAGTGGGCGTGACGCCGACCCGACTCGTCGCGGCGCTAAGGTTTCTCACCGACCAACGGTTCGGGCCCCGTCAGATCCTCGTCCACCGCCGCGCCGCGGATCGCGGCGACGTGTCTCGCCACCGCCACCGCGTCGTCCGGGAACAGCCGCTCGTACTCGGCGACCGCATCGATGTAATCCGGGCTCCGCGGCCCGCCGGCGCGCTCGTAGGCGTCGATCGCGGTGAGCAGGTCGAACCGCCCGCGCTCGGGATCACCCGCCCGCGTGACGATGCCGGCGAGGAGCACCCGGAAGTCCGCCTCGAACGCCCGCTGCCGGATGATCCAACCCCGCGCGACCGCGAGCGCGTCGCGGAGGAGTGGCTCGGCCGCCCGGTCATCGCCGGCCGCGACGAGGTAACGGGCCTTGTCGAGTTGAACCCCGGGGTCGTCCGGGGCCGCCGACTCCGCCAACTGGAGTGCGTCCCGGGTGACGTCCAACCGGCCGACCCGTGTCGCCAGCCGGGCCACAGTGCGGACGTTCCAGATGTACTCGTGCGGTCGCCGCCCGTCCTCCCGGTGGAGTTGGATGGCGCGGTGTGTACACCACAAAGCGAGGTCGTACCTCCCCGCGTCCTCGTACAGCCGTCCGAGGTCCGAGAACCGCTCGGCGCGATCTCGGAGGTCGTCCCGCCCCATCCGGCGGTAGGCGTGCCAGGCGATGCCGTAGTACCGCTCGGCCTCGGCGAACCGCCCGCGCTCTGCGCACCGCCCGGCGAGGTTGATGGCGGCGTTCGCGGTGGACCGGTGGCGCGGGCCGAAGTGCTCGGTGCAGGCGTGGTACGCGGCGAGCCAGGTGTCGAGGGCGGCGCGCTTGTGCGCCAGCGCCTGCATCCCGCCGAGGTGGGCGAGGGCGTCGGCGTACTCGGCCCGCTTGTCCGCCCGGCCGCGGAACGCGGCGATTTCCGCCCGGGCGCGGTGCTCCTCCCGCGCCCACGAGGCGGGGCGACGGAGGTCGATGACCACTTCCCCATACCTCTCGGCCGGGTCGGGGTAGACGTGGGTGGCGGCGGCGAGCGCGACCAGGGCGAGCGGGCCGAGCGTCATCGGGCGTGCTCCGGGGGCTCCCGACACTACCGCTCGGACGGGTGGGGTCGCAACCCCGGGTAGCGGCATCGTAACAACCTCGCCGCGGCGTCACAACCGGCGCCAACGCCCGCGCGGGCACCGCTGTTGTGTTGGTTGACACTGGACAGATGGGGGGTTACGCTAGATTTGTGAAATCGCCGGGGCCGCCTAACGGACCGGACCGGCGAACGCCCGGGTGATCCCATATCAGACCGGACCGGGCACCACCCAACCGCCCCGCACCCGAACACCCCGCACGACCCGCCCCCGATACCGGTGGGGCGTAACGGGGCGCCAACGAGGGTCTTCCCACCCCCGTTGAAGTATCGTACCCTGTGACCCAGCGCCACCCGCCCGTCGGCCACGAGGACCGCCACCCATGCCGCCACCCACCGGATTCTGGGGCATCGACATCGGCCAGTGCGCCCTGAAGGCGCTCCGCGTCGAGATGGTCGGCGACCGGCCCACCGCCACCGCCTTCGACTACGTCGAGCACCCGAAGATCCTCTCCCAGCCCGACGCCGACCCGGACATGCTCATCCGCGAGGCGCTCGAGAAGTTCCTGTCGCGCAACCAGATCGGCCGCGACGAGGTCGCCATCGGCATCCCCGGGCAGTCCGGCCTGGCGCGGTTCGTCAAGCTCCCACCGGTCGAAGAGAAGAAGATCGCCGAGATCGTCAAGTTCGAGGCCAAGCAGCAGATCCCCTTCCCGCTGGACGAGGTCGTCTGGGACTTCCAGAAGGTCGCCGGCGGCGAGGTCGTGGACGGGTTCGCGATGGAGACCGAGGTCGGCCTGTTCGCGCTCAAGCGCGACGTGATCAGCCGGTACATCGGCTACTTCACCGGGTCGAAGATCGAGGTCCACGCGATCCAGATGTCGCCGCTGGCGCTGGTCAACTACACCACCTACGACATCCTCCGGAAGGGCGGCAAACTCCCCGCCCCGCCGGACGAGGAGGCGCCCGCCGAGGACGACACCCCGCGCGGCAAGGTGCGGTGCGTCGTCGTCCTCGACATCGGCACCGAGGCCAGCAACCTCATCATCACCGACGGCGGGAAGATCATCTGGCAGCGGCCGATCCCGCTCGGCGGCAACAACTTCACCCGGGCGCTGACGAAGGACCTCAAGCTCACCTTCGCCAAGGCCGAGCACCTCAAGCGGAACGCCGCCAAGAGCCCGGAGCTGCCGCAGATCCTCAAGGCGCTCAAGCCGGTCCTCCAGGACTTCGTCGGCGAGGTCCAGCGGTCGCTCGGGTACTTCACCAACACCCACCGCAACGCCCACGTCGGCCACATGGTCGGCCTGGGCGCCGCGTTCCGCCTCCCCGGCCTCCAGAAGTACCTCGCCGAGAAGCTGTCGCTGGAGGTCAAGAAGCCGGCCGAGTTCATCCGGCTGACCGGCGACGCGGTGACCAAGGACCCGCTGTTCGTCGAGAACCTGCTGTCGTTCCCGGTCGCCTACGGGCTGGCGCTCCAGGCGGTCGGCGAGGCGCGGCTGACGACGAACCTCCTCCCCGGCGAGATCCGCACCGACCGGCTCATCCGGGCCAAGAAGCCCTACGGCGTCGCGGCGGCGGCGGCGCTCCTGCTCGGCACCGGCGGGCTGGCGCTCGGGTACGGGGCGACGTACAAGTCGGTCTCCGACCCGACCATCGACAAGGCGCTCGACACGGCCAAGTCGGCGGTCGCCCGGGTCGGCACCCAGGAGGGGAAGTACACCGCGGCCGAGCAGGGGGTGAAGGACACCAAGCTGGAGGTGAAGGCGGCGGTCGCCGGGCAGGACGAGCGGCTGAACTGGCCGCGGCTCAACGAGGTGCTGTCGGCCGCGCTGCCGCGGCCCGGGGCGGAGGGGAACCTCCCCGCCCAGTTGTGGATGTCCACCGAGGAGAAGGGGAAGTCGGCGTTCGCGCAGTTCCAGAAGCGGATGCGCGACGGGGTGCCGATCGAGGAGGCGCTCCAGTACGAGACGTCCGAGCACCCGCGGCACCTGGCGATGGTCAACGTCGAGGCCGTGTACCCGCGGTGGGTGGACAACCTGCCGGCGTTCTTCACCAAGGTGGACGAGGAGGTGTACGGCGACCCGACGGCCAAGCCGGCCCGCGGGTTCGGCGACACCATCGCCAACGTGATGCTCAAGGAGGAGAAGAAGGAGGACGAGGCGACCAAGCGGATGAAGCCCGACGTCAAAGAGGGCGGCGGGTGGGTGGTCGAGGTCCGCGGGTGGACCGACTACGGCCCCACCGAGGCCGGCGCCGCGCCGTTCATCCGCGACGGGCTGATCGCCAACCTCCAGAAGATGTCCAGCACGTTCGCCGAGCGGAACGAGGGGGCGAAGCGGGCGGCCAAGTACATCCCCGGGCTGGAGGCCGATCCGGTCAAGGGGCGAGTGTCGCACGCCTTCATCTACCACGTCTGGACGGTCGAGACGCCG
>JAFKFQ010000531.1:0-5609 GCA_017308215.1 bacterium
GCCGGACGCGGCCGACGAGTTGAAGTAGTTGTTCCCGCCGCGGAGCAGGCCGCTCTCGTTGTTGAACCCGGCGATGGCGAGCTGGGCGATCGCCACCGTCCGGCCGTTACTGAACTGTCCCTGGACCGTCCCGTCGGCCGCGAACGACACCCCGGTCAGGCTGCCGAACCCGGTCCCGTCCTGGGTGACGGCCGCGACGGTCGAGGCGCCGCCGAACTGGCTCACCCCGGTGGCCTGCCCGGGGGTGCCGAGGTTCAGGGTGATCGTCTGGTTGGCCGCGCCGGCGAGCCCGGTCAGGTTGATGTTCAGGGTGGCCGGGCCGACGAGCAGGCCCTCCGTATCGAACGTCACCGGGCCGCCGGTCACGGTCGCGGTCCCGCCGCCGATCGTGGCCGCCACGTCGAACGTGTTCGACGCGGTCTTGGTGAACGTCAGGGTGAGCGCCCGGGGGGTGCTCTGCGAGTCGTACACCTGAATCGCCGCCGCCGGGGCCGTGTCGCCGACCGCCAGGCTGTTGCTCAGGTTCCCCTGGAACCGGACGTTCTCCGTCGGGAGCCCCTGGAGCCCGGCCCCGATCGGCACCCGGATGTTGTTGTCCCCGACCACCTGGAATCCCGGGAGGGTCGGCGTCGACTCGCCGACGTTCCCCGTCCGCTGCACCCGGAACCCGGTGTTCGGGTCGACCAGGAACCCGGCCGCGTCGATGTCGAACGACCCGGCCCGGGTGTACGAGGTGGTCTGGCCGTTGCTCACCACGAAGAACCCGGACCCCTGGATGGCGGCGTCCAGTGACCGCCCGGTCGGGGTGACCGACCCCTGCTGGAAGATGCTCCCGAGTGCCCCGATCGAGACCCCGGTGCCGGCCTGCGTCGGGTTCACCCCGCCCAGCCCGCCGTTCGGGGCCGACCCGGCGTTCACCGTCTGGTAGACGAGGTCCTGGAACAACGCCCGCTGGGTCTTGAACCCGGTGGTGTTGAGGTTGGCCAGGTTCTGCCCGACCACGTCGAGCGCGGCCGAGTTCGCCTGCAGGCCGCTGGAACCGATGAACAGCGCGTTCAGAGCCACGAGTCTACTCCTGGTGTTGGTCCGAGGTGCCCCCGCGGCCCCCGCCGCGGTGCGGGGCTCTCGCCCCGCGGGTTGGTTGGTTGGTTAGTTGGTTTTAGCCGCTGACGTTCGTGACCTGGTCGAGTCCGACCTGGTCGTTGCCGATCTGGAGCACGTAGCTCCCGTCGCTCAGGGTCACCGCGCTCACCTCGCCGGACCGGGCGTCGCCGCCCTCGGCCGGGGTGAACGTCACGGTCTTGCCGATCAGGTCGGCGCCCTGGGTGAGCTGCTGGAGCTTGAGCATCTCGCCGAAGCTGGCGTTCAGCTGGGTCAGCCCCTGGACGGTCTGGAGCTGCGACAGCTGGGTGATGAAGCTCTGGCTGTCCACCGGCTCCAGCGGGTCCTGGTTCTGCAGCTGCGCCACGAGCAGCTGGATGAACTGGTCCTGGCTCGCCCCGATCGCGTTCACGCTCGTCGCCATCGTCGTCCCTCCTCGGACGCGGGGTGTCAGACGGTCACGTCCAGGCCGCTGCTCGGCAGCGGGGTGGTGTACCACGGGCGGGTGGGCCGGGCCGCGGCGGGGGTGGCCGGCGGGACGTCGGTCGGGGTTCGATCCGCCGACCCGCCGTTCGGATTCGCGCCGGCCCCGCCGGCGTTCGCGTCGGTGGTCACGTCGAACCGCTGGATCGTCACGCCGGCGGCTTCGAGCCGCTGACGCAACTCCGGCAGCTGACTCTCGATCATTCTCCTGACGGCGTCGTCGGCGACGACGACCTCACCGCGCACGTGCTCGCCGGAGCCGACGAGGTGGACCCGCACCTGCCCGAGGTCCGGCGGGTCGAGCCGCATGCGGAACTCGACCTCGCCGGTCGCGGCGAGGTGGCGGGCGTGGGCCACGACGCCGTCGGTCAGTTGAACGGCGACCGGCGTCGTGGGCGCGGCCCGGGCGACGGCCGGCGGGGCGTCGGTGGTCTGCAGCGCGACCGGCGCGGTGACCGGCGGGGCGGCCGCCGCGTCCCGGAGCGTGCGCGGGTCCGCGTCGCGCGGCAGGTCGAGAACGTCCGCCCGCGGCCGGGTGACGCGGCCGGCGGAACTTTCGGTGACGACGCCGGCCACGGGCGCGACGAACTGGTCGGCGCTCACCGCGGGACGGCTCGTGTCTGGAACGTTCGGGAAGGCCGTGACCGGAGCCGTGACGGGCCGCGGTTCCGCGGGTGGTGCCGGAACCACGGGCTCGGCCGGGGGCGTGACCGCCGGGGTCACCGTCGTCGGGACCGCCGTGACCGCTGGGGGAACTGTCGTCGGGGCCGCGGTGATCGTCGGAGCCGCCGTGACTGCCGGAGGAACCGTCGTCGGGGCTGAGGGCACTGGCGTCGGGGCCGGGGCGACCGGCGCCGGGGCGGGCGAGGTCACACCCGCGTCCCGGGCCACGTCGGCGAAGGGCACGGTCGGGGCGGCAGTTGGGACCGCAGTCGGGGCGGTCTCGGCGAGCCGTGCGCCGGTGTTCGCGAGCGCCACAAACCGCTCGCCGGCCACCGACGGGCGATCGCCCGCCGGCACACCGGGAAGGCCGGCGACCGCGGGCGTCGCTTCGACCGTCGTGTCCGGCGGCGTCAGCGGGGCCGGGGCGACGGGCGGGATCACGACGCCGGTCACGATCGGCGCCTGGGCCGGGATGGTCGGGGTCTGCGCCGCCGGTACGCCGGTCGGCAGCGGGTTCGCCGGCGTCGCCACCGCCGGCGTGTCGTGCGTGAGTCGCGGCTGCTCGGGGACCGCCGGCGGCGCGGGCGGGGCGGCCGGCTGCCGCACGGGGAGCGCCTGCTCGCCGGGCTGCTGGGTCAGCGGCGTCGGGTTCTGCAACCCGGCCGCCAGCTGGAATCTCAGCTGCTCGGCCCGGGACTGCGTGTCGGCCGTCAGGGCCGGCAGGTCGTCCGACGTGGCGGTCGTCACCCCGACGGCCGCGGCGTCGGGATCGACCGTGGGCGTCGCCTGCGGGGCGGCCGGCGTGATCCCGGGAACGATTACGAGGACGCCGGCGGCGGCGAGCGCGACCGCGTTCTGGTCAATCGCCCGCGGGTCGGCGAGCACGTCCGCCACCAGATCGTCTGCCGCCAGGTCGCCGGCCGCCCCCACCGCATCCGCCGGCGAGGTCGGCCCGCTGTCGGCGACGGCGGCCCCGAAGATCGCGGCGAACGGGTCGGTCGGAGCCTTGGCGGCTGTGGCGGGAGCGGTCGCCGGGGTCGGCAGCGTCGCGGTCGTTACGGCGGCAACAGCGGTCGGCATCAGTGAGTCCGTGGCCGGCGGGCGCGGCCGGGCGGATGTACGGTGGTACAAATCCCGGGCCGGCGGTCGCTCCGGCGACGCCAGTTCTTGTAACACGGGAATCACCGCCAGGCGCGGATGTGCCGAAGAAAACGTGCGAAATCTTTACGGCCCCTTTGACCGGCCGCGCAATTGTTCAATCTGGGCCTCAATTTCTGCCGTGGACCGCAGCAGCGAGAGCTGCCAGACGGCACATTCGGCCAGAAACTCGTCGTCCCTCGTGTTCGCCACCTCGCGGAACACCACCGCCGCCTCGGACCGGCGGTTCAGCTTGCGGAGGCAGCAGCCGGTCAGATATTGTGCAAAGGCCCGATCCTCCCGACCGAGGGTGGCGGGGTCGATCTGTCGCGCGACCAGCAGCGCCGCCTCGTAGTCCTTGTCGCGGAAGTAGTTCATTGCCGCCCGCACCGCGTCCACCGGCGGCCCGGCCGGCGTCGGGGCCGGGCGCGGCCCACCGGGGGGCCGGGCCGTCGGCAGCCCGGACCCGGCCGGTCGCTCGTCCAGTCGCTTGAGCAACTCCTGCAACTGCCCCTGGAGCCGCGCCCGCTCGGTGGCGGTCGATTCGGCCGCCTTCGGGAACGGCGCCGGCGGGTCGGGCACGGTCTTCGGGGCCGGTCGGTCGCCGGCCTTCGGGGCCGGGGCCGGGACGGGGAGCGGCGGCTGCGCCGCCGACCCCGCGGCCAACAGCCCGGCGAGCACCAGCCCGAACGCAACGTTCCGCCCACCGACCCACCACATAGCGCGCCCCCTCCCGGGGCGGGGTATAGCCCGCCCCGCCCGCCCGGACAACCCCGGTCAGTGGCGGAGCAAGTCCTCCGCCAGTTCCACCCAGTTGACCTCTTTGAGCGAGTACATGATGAGATCCTCGTAGATCTCGTTCCCCTTGACCGGGCTCCCCGCGGTGAAGGTGGACGACAGCCGGACGGAGAGGTCCTTGGCCGCCACCTCCTCGACCGACTCGGACCGCTCCCGCACGGCGACCGA
This sequence comes from bacterium, assembly GCA_017308215.1. Lineage (GTDB taxonomy): Bacteria > Planctomycetota > Planctomycetia > Gemmatales > Gemmataceae > Urbifossiella. The sequence continues at coordinate 4,351 of JAFKFQ010000531.1, forward strand.
GGCGGCGGCGGCCTCGCGGCACGCCCGGGCCTTTTCCTTCCAATCCCGGTGGCGCTTGGGGTCGGCGGCGAGCCAGTCCGCCACCAGCCGCGTGGCCGGCCCCTGCTCCCCGCCGCGGGTCGCGGCGTCGCGCCCCTTCGCCAACGCCGACCCCTCCTCCTTCGGCACACTCCCGTAGGCCGGGTCGTTGAGCACCGCCCCGCTCCGGGCCGGCTTCTTGGCCGTCCCGGCGGGGTCCACGAAGTAGTTGGCCACCGACTGGCGCGTCTTCTGGTCCTGCGCCCCGATCCACATTACGAGGAAGAAGGCCATCATCGCGGTCACGAAGTCCGCGTACGCCACCTTCCACGACCCGCCGCCCTTCGCGCCCGCCATGTCACGCCCCTTCGGGTTCGGGTGCTCAGCCGAACAGTTGCTTGAGCTCGGCCTGGCTCGGCCGGCAGTCGGTCCCGACCACGCGCCGGGCCCGGGTCACCACGTCCTTCGGGCTGACCCCGTCGTTGATCGCCACGATCCCGGCGGCGACGGACTTGAAGAACGTCACCTCCTGCTCGCCCAGCGCCTCCATCCGGCCGGCGAGCGGGGCGAAGAACCCGTAGGCCATGAGGATGCCGAGGAACGTGCCGACCAGCGCCGCCCCGACCTTGTACCCGATCTCGTCCACCGGCCCGCCGATCGCCTGCATCGTCACCACGATCCCGAGCACCGCGGCGACGATCCCGAACCCCGGGAGGGCGTCGGCCGTCTTCGCCAGCGCCCCCGCGGCCGCGTGGTGCTCGCGCTCGATCACCGCGATCTCCTCCTCCAGCCACCCGGCGAGCTGCCCGCTCTCGACCGACCCGTCCACGATCAGCGCCAGCCCGTCGCACAGGAAGTCGCGGATGTGGTGGTTCCCCCCGATCTTCGCGTACTGGCGGAAGATCGGGCTGTCGTTCGGGTTGGTGACGTGGCCGTCGAGCGCCAGCACCCCGTCCTGTCGGACCTGTCGGGCCAGGGCGTAGAGCGTCTGGAACAGCTCGACGCAGGTGGCCTTGCCGAACGCCGACCCCTTGAGCGTCTGGAGGATCCCGCGGATCAGGTCCACGATGATCTTCTTGGGGTTCATCATGATGAGCGCGCCCAGCGACGCCCCACCGATGGTGACGAACTCGGACAGGTGAATGAGCGCGGCGACCTTCCCGCCGGCCATCGAGAAGCCGACGAGGACCGAGCCGAGGACGATGGCGGCGCCTGCGATAACAACCACCGGACACCCATAG
>JAFKFQ010000531.1:5644-6444 GCA_017308215.1 bacterium
CACCCATAGTTGCGAGGGCGCGGGCCGGGCGGTCCCGCTACCCACATGATCGAGCCGGGGGGCCGGATTTTTGCTCCGTAGGAATCGTGAGGGCTGCGCGCCCCGGGGCGCGGCGCGACGCCCCGGCCCGGCTCACGCGGGCGGCGGCTCCGGCCGATAGCGCCCGCGGAGGACCGACATGCGCCGCCCCGGCCTGCTGCTCGCGCTCGGCCTGACGTTCGCCGCCCCCGCCCGCGCCCAGGAGCCCGACGACCTGCTCGCGCGGCAACTCGCCGCGGTCGTCCGCGACTTCCGCCTGCCGCCCCCGCAGCGCGTCGAGGCGGCGCGGACGCTCGGCCGGCTCGGCCCGCGCGCGGCGCCGGCGGTCCCGGAACTGGCCGAACAGCTCCTCCGCCTCCGCGGCGCCGAGTTGGAGGCGCTCCAGGAGGCGGTCATCGACGCGCTCGGGCAGATCGGTTCGCCGGCCCGGGGGGCGCTCCCGGCGGTGGCGCGGGCGGCCGGGCGGAGCACCGACATTGACTTGGCGATCAAGCGGGCGAAGACGACGATCCTGGCGTCGAGCGACTCGCAGGACGTGGCGGCGCTGACGAAGCAGCTCCAGAACACCGACCCGAGCTACCGGCTGCGGGCGGCGAAGGCGCTGGGGGCGCTCGGCCCCGCCGCCCGGTTCGCCGTCCCCGACCTGACCGCTGCGCTGCGGGACGCCGACGCCGACGTGCGCCGGGCGGCGGTCGCGGCACTCCAGTTGATCGTGCCGGACGCCCCACCGTCGGAAGCGGTCGTGCGGGCGATCGCCGACG
>JAFKFQ010000532.1 GCA_017308215.1 bacterium
GCCCGTGTTCTTCCTCGACGCCGGCGAGGCCAGCGGCATCGACCACACGGTCCCCCGGAAGGTGTCGGAGATCCGGGCGGTGGTCGAGACCCGCCCCGAGCTCGACTGGGACAGCGCCCGGGTCTGCCGGCCCGGCGCGCCGGACTGGGAGCCGCTGACCGCGGCCATCCCGGCGGCGAAGGACTGGCTCCCGGTGCCGTTCTGAGTGGAAAGTGAGAAGTCCTGGTTTGGTAGCCGCAGGCTGAAGCCTGCGCTTGGCGTGACGCAGGCTAAAGCATGCGGCTATCAGTCAGTACGCCATCGCCAAAGCTCACCGCTCTCCACTCCCGCCCCACTCTCCCGGAGGAGACGTCGCGTGTCCGTTGCCGACGTGCTAGAAAACCGCGCCCGCTGGTTCGTCGCGTGCGGCGACGCGACCGACTGGCTGCGCACCCTCCCCGACGACAGCGTCCACTGCTGGGTCACATCTCCTCCGTACTACGGCCTGCGCGACTATGGAACGGCCCGGTGGGAGGGCGGCGACCCGGCGTGCGACCACCGGCGCGACACCGACGCGGAGGGCGGGTGCGTGGCGGCGTCCACCCTCCGCGGGGCGAAGGACGGGCAACGGGCGGCGCGGGCGGCGCGGTTCGCCAGCCGCGCCTGCTGCGCGCGGTGCGGCGCCGAGCGGGCGGACCGGCAGATCGGCCTCGAACCTACCCCCGCGGAGTACGTCGCCCGGGTGGTGGAGGTGTTCCGGGACGTCCGGCGGGCGACCCACCCCAGCGGCACGGTCTGGCTGAACCTCGGAGACCGGTATGCGACGACCGGTCCGGGCGGCGGGTCGCCTGCCCTGCCAGGGGTGAAGCCGAAAGACCTGATGGGCCTCCCGTGGCGGGTGGCGTTCGCTCTGCAACAGGACGGCTGGTACCTCCGCCAGGATTTAGTCTGGCACAAGCCGAACCCGGTACCGTCGAGCGTCCGCGACCGGTGCACGACCGCCCACGAGTACCTGTTCCTGCTGGCGAAGGCGCCGCGGTACTTCTTCGACGCCCGGGCCGTCGCCGAGCCGGCCCGGACCGCCCGGGCCGGCTCGGGCGCGACCGCCAACAAGCGGAGCGTCTGGACGCTCGCCCCCGACCGGTACCGGGGCGCCCACCCCGCCGCGTTCCCGCGGGCGCTGGTGGAGCCGTGCGTCCGCGCCGGCACCAGCGCCCGCGGCGTGTGTCCGGCGTGCGGCGAGCCGTGGGTGCGGCGGACCGGGTGGGAGCCCGGGTGCGGGTGCCCGCCGGCGGACCCGATCCCGGCCGTAGTCGGGGACGTGTTCGCCGGGTCGGGGACCGTGGCCCAGGTGGCGGTCGGGCACGGCCGCCGGTTCATCGGCGCGGAACTCAACCCGGCGTACCACAGGCTGATCCACCGCCGGCTGGGGGCAGCGGAAGGGTAGCACCCGGCCAACGTAGTAGGCACCCTCCGTGTGCCTACTACGATCGTGGCCCACCCGGCACCTTCGCCAGGGCGGGTGAGTGAAACTGTCGCCCCGGCGCACCCAGGGCCGAATATCAGACTCGCGTTTGACCGGAATCTATGCAATGAGTTTGACCTTATTGACCCGCGCTTCCCGCCTGCGTATAAACTGACCTCGCCCTCCTTGGCCTCTCCCGGAGTGTGTTCAGTGCCCAGGTCCACCACGCCGCGCGCCCGCGCGGCGTTCACGCTCATTGAGTTGCTGGTCGTCATTGCCATCATTGCGATCCTGATCGGCCTCCTCCTCCCCGCCGTCCAGAAGGTCCGCGAGGCCGCCGCCCGGGCCAAGTGCCAGAACAACCTCAAGCAGATCATGCTCGCGGCCCACAACTACCACGACGCGAACAACTACTTCCCGGCCGGCCGGTTCGGCTGCGACGGGACCGGCGCCCCGTGCAACGGCATGTCGGCCACGAGCGTCAACCGCGCCGGGTCCAGCGCCTTCGTCGCCTTCCTGCCGTTCATGGAACTGGACAACGTCTTCAAGATGATCGGCACCACCGAGGCCGACGTGCCGTGGCCGAACGCGGACAACGCGACCTGGCGCGTGACCAACCGGGTGCCCCTGGAGACCCGCCCGAGCGTGCTCACCTGCCCGTCGGACACGGCCCAGCCGTTCGTGGCCAACACCGGGTCCGGCACCACGATCAACACCGCCGTCGGCAGCTACGCCCTGTCCACCGGCACCATCGGGCCGAGCCAGGGGGTCGCCGACGCCCTGAAGTACAGCAACACCGGGTTGTTCATCTACCGCCAGACGAAGCGGATGGCGGACATCACCGACGGGACGAGCAACTCGCTGGCCGTCGGCGAGGTGTACGACGGCCACCTGAACACGAACCTGAACGTCTGGAGCGTCGGCGCCCGCCACTGCCACTCCCTGCGGTCGACCGAGAACGCGATCAACACCCCGCCGGGGACCGGCGTCGTCTACGGGTCGGGTCCGTCGGCCCTCAACGGGGCGTTCATGAGCCGGCACACCGGCGGGGCCAACTTCGGCATGGCCGACGGCTCGGTCCGGTTCCTCCAGCAGAACATCGACATCACGGCGTACCGCGCCGCCTCCACCATCCGGGGCGGCGAGGTGACCACCCTTCAGTAAGTCCGATCAACCGGACGGAAACTCGAAATCTGAAATTCGAAACCGGGCGGCCGACGGCCCGGTTTCGGATTTCGCTTTTCGAGCTTACTGCCTAGAAGGACGGTCCCATGCTCCGCACCACCCTCCCCGGCCGCCCCCGCCTCGCGGGCGTGGCCCTCGGGGCCGTCCTCCTCGCCGCGCCCGGGTGCGGCGACGGCGGCCCGAAAATCGTCCCGGTCTCCGGCATCGTCCTGATCGACGGGCACCCGCTCACCTACGGGTACGTCCAGGTGCTGCCGGCCGGGTGGCGGCCGGCGTCCGGGCGAATCGGCGGCGACGGCCGGTTCACCCTGACCACGACCACCGCCAACGACGGGTGCGCCGTCGGCACCCACCCGGTCACCATCCTGGCCAGCGAGTCGCTCACCCCCGACACGACCAAGTGGCACGCCCCCCAGCGGTACACCGACGCCAAGACGTCCGGCCTGACGGTAACCATCACCGGCCCGACGAGTGACCTGAAGATCGAGTTGAAGGGGGACGGCGGGCGGCCGGCCGAGAAGGCCAACCGCGAGGGCGGAACCGAGTTCTCGGGCTTCGGCAAGTAAACCCGGCGACCCCCGGCACCGCCGTCCTCGGCTGAAACCCTTCGCCGGGTCATGGTGCCCCTCGCCCACGCCCCGGGCTCCGACGGAACCGCTCCGGCCCCGGCCTTCGCGGTACGACATCGACGGGGTTCGGGCGCGGGTGCGCCCGACCGATCGCGGGGCACGAAACCCCACGCGAGGTCGGGTTCCCGCGGCCCGTCACGCGCCCCCGCGCCCGGTCCCCTGCGGCGGGCCGACTCGGGTACACCTTTGACACCCGCCCGTCGGGCCGTTACGCTCACCCGACGCTTCGCCACCGCCGAACCGACACGAAATCCAAGTGGCACGTGACGCCAGAAGTCATTTACTCCGATCCGATCGGCAGCGCCTTCCGGCGGGTGAGCGCCGAGGAGTTGGCCGAGCTCATGGCCGGCCGGGGAGAGGACTACTGGAACGCGGCCGGGGAGGCAGGGTTTGCGGGGCTGACTTTCTGCCCGGACGGGTGGACCGACGACGGCCCTCAAACCGCACGGCTTGATTTCACAATGAAGTCGGGCGTGGGGTTTCACTTCTACTACTACGTGGCGGCAAACCTCGGCCTTCCCACCGCGGACCTGTTGAGTAGTCGCGGCGGGCCACTGGGAGATGTGGTCGAGGTCAACTGGGCCGGGGAGAAGAGGAAGATCTACCGCTCACTGTTTGTACCATTGGAGGCGGCTCAGAAGGTGGTCCGCGCCTTCTGTGCAACAGGCGAGCCGTCCGATGCCGTGCTCTGGTTGGACTGCCGCACCCTCCCCGACCCGGGTTGAGCAGGCGGGGGAACCGGGGCAAGCGGTGTCATGCGCCGCCAACGACGGATCATCTGACGTGGCACACGGCTGAGCAATTTGAACCGACGGGGTGGCAATTCTTACCGGCGACGGCCGCCGGCCGGCCTGAAAACCCCGGAAAATCGCCGCACTTCGTGCTCGACGGTGGATCGGCCGACGAACGGCACGCGGGCTGCATTACCCAGAGACGAGAACAACCCCTCGGGTCAGGATTCCCCCGGCCCACAGGCACACCAACTGGCCCTTCCAATTTCGCATTCCCGGGAGCCGGCGGCGAGAGCCGCCGGCTTCATCTTTTTGACCGAGACACGATCCGATCGGGGCGACCCGGTTTGGGCCGGCGCCGACCGGTCGCCACGTGCGTGCGGGCTCCGGGATGGTCACGCCCTCGTGACACCGCCCGGGTGGCTCCTCAGCTCGAGCCGGTGGCCTGAAAACCCGCCACGCCACAGTCCGGTGGGACCGGCGTCCCACCAGACCCAAGCCGGACAGTACTAACCGGACCGTGTCCGCGTGGCCGAGGCTGCGCCGGTCGCGGTCCGCCGAGCTTCGTCGGCCGGGCGCTTGCCAGTCGCCCTGCAACGCCGGCGTGCGACGGGCGTCTTCCAGGAGGCTCGCGACCAGGGGCCATCGGTACCGGGGGTGCCGGGGTCGGTCGTCCGGTCGTCGGGCGCGAGGCGCACCGGTGAGCACCACCCGCCGTTCCCGCAGGGCCGTCGTGTTCCTCGTACTGCTGCTCGTCGGCGCCGCCGCGGGCGCCTCGTGGCGGGTTTGGGTCGTCGGCCGCGACCGCGACCGCGACGAGATCCTGCGCACGCGCTACGAGCGGATCGCCGCCGCCCGCGGGGTCACGATCGTGGACCGGCCGCTCCTGGTCCTCCGCGGGCACACCCGCCCCGTCCGGCAGGTGGCCTTCAGCCCGGACGGCACGCTCGTCGCCTCGGCCGGGGGCGACGGCGACGCCACGGTGCGGCTCTGGGACAGCCGGACGGGCGAGCCCGTCCGGGTGCTGAGCGGGCACGACCGGGGCGTCTACAACCTGGCGTTCAGCCGGGACGGCGGGCGCCTCGCCTCCGCCGGGCACGACCACACCGCCGTCGTCTGGGAGGTGCGGACGGGGGCCACCCTGCGGACGATCGGCGGCCTGGAGCTCCACGTCGGCGGCGTCGCCTTCAGCCCGGACGGCACGCGCCTCGCCACCGCCGACGGCGACGCCGTGCGGGTCTGGGACGTCGAGACCGGCCGCGAAGCCCTCACCCTGCAAGGGCCGCACGCGGGCAACCACTGCGTCTCGTTCAGCGCCGACGGCAAGTTGCTCGCCGCCGGCCGGTCGGACTGGAGCGTCCGCGTCTGGGACGCCGCCACCGGCCGGGAAGCCCTGACGTTCCTCGGCCACCACCGCGAGGTCCGCGACGTGGCCTTCAGCCCGGACGGCCGGCGCGTCGCCTCCGCCGGTCAGGACCACAGCGCCCGGGTGTGGGACGCGACCACCGGCGCGGGGGTGGCGACCTTCACCGGGCACGTGGACCACGTGTGGCGCGTGGCCTTCAGCCCGGACGGCCGGCGGGTCGCGTCGC
>JAFKFQ010000533.1:0-1049 GCA_017308215.1 bacterium
CCCCGCCGTTGCGGCTGCCGAGCGCCCGCCACGTTACCAGGTCGATGCTGTTCCGCGCGAACCGGACGGTCCCGTCGCCGTACAGCACGTTCACCCCGCCGGTGTGCCGGCTGCTCGGCGGCATCGTGGACTTGCCGACCGCGAAGAACCCGCACGACCGCCCGTTCGGCAGCGAGATGTGCTGGTACCGGTGCTGGTGGCTCATCCACGGGGCGCCCATGAACAGCGGGAACTGGGTCGCCAGGTTGCTCGTGTCCACCCCGAGGCAGGTGGTGTGGGCGGCGTTCGCGTCCGCCGGGTCGGACGGGTCGAAGAACACGTCCTCGACCGCGCTGACGATCCCGTTGCTCCCGTCGGCCAGGAGCCGTTCGCTGTAGAACGCGGTGTTGCTCGTCCCGTCGGTGACGTCGGCGAACCGGGCGAAGTAGTTCACGTAGAACGGCCCGTTCGACACCCCCGTGGCCGGGATGACGAATGACGTCATCGACCCGGTGTTCGCCATGTAGTTCGTCGCCGCCCCGGTCGCCGGCAGCGGGTTATCCCGGTCGGACGGGCAGCGGAACCCGGGGATGATCGTGTTGCGGGCGGCGTCGTTGGCCGGGTCGGCGATCGGCTTGGTGAAGTCGATGAGCTTGTAGACGTTGTCCTGCTCCATCTGCGGCAGGATTTGCGTGAGGACCGAGAACACCCCGGACGGCGACGGCGCGATCGGTAGCCCGCCGTTCGGGAAGCGGTTGTTGACGTCGTGGAAGTTGTGGATCGCCAGGCCGATCTGCTTGAGGTTGTTCTGGCACTTGATCCGGGCGGCCGCCTCCCGAACCTTCTGAACCGCCGGGAGGAGGAGCCCGATCAGGATGGCGATGATGGCGATGACGACCAGCAGCTCGATGAGCGTGAACGCGGGCGTAAGGCGATTGCGGGGCATGGTGGCCCTCGGGTCGGCGTGTGCGACGGCGGCGAACGGCCCGGCACCCCGCGCGTCGGGGTGCGGCCGTGGCGACGGACCGGGGGCGCCGGGGGTGGCGCGGGGCGGCGGAACTAGCCGACCC
>JAFKFQ010000533.1:1110-6670 GCA_017308215.1 bacterium
GGTGGGGATGGGGAAGGCGGGGCGGGCGTCGCCCGGGTCGGCGGTGCCGCCGAACGTGACGCACTCCTTCGCGCCGGCGTGCGGCGCCGGCGGGGCCGCGGGGGCGAGCGGGTCGCGCGCCGGCGAGCCGGTGCAGTTCGGCCCGTGGCACGGCATCGGGTCGCCGTGGTCGGGCGCGGCCGCCGGTTCGCCGTCCGCGTCGCGGATGACGACGTAGCCTCCGCACCCGGCCCGCGCGGCGGATGGCGCGGCGCAGGCGGCGACGGCGGCCACCAGGGCCGCCCGCCAGCCGCGGAACAGGCGTGAGGGGAGAGGGCGCATCACGACACGAGTCTCGACCAACTATTGTCAGGAGGTTACCAGCCGGCCCGGCCGCGGGCAACGAGAAAGTGGCGCCGCCCGCCGCTCGACTCACCGAACGGCGTCGGATACACTGCGCGCCACCTTCGCCCGCGCCCGGGTTCGCCCCATGTGGCCTTCCGACGATGAGATTCACGACGCCTGGCGACGATTGGTCGCCGACCCCGACACGGGCACGGCGTTCGTCGCGCTCGTCCTCCCGCCGCTCGAAGCAGCCCTGGGCCGCCTCTTCCCGCGGGTCGATCCGCACCGCGTCGCCGAGGCCGCCGACGACGCCGTACTCTCGATCATCCGCCGTGCGACCGCGTTCGATCCGGGCCGCTCGCCGCTGCGCAAGTTCCTGCTGCTCGTCGCCCGCCGCGACCTGTCCAACATCCTGAAGGCGGACGGTCGCCATCACCGCGAGCGAATTCCGTGGGCGACCGTCGAACTCACGCACCCGGCCGGGAACGAATCGACAGACGGCGAGACGTTCGCCGACCACCCGGAGCTGCTTGCCGCGGTCGAGGGGATGAGCCCCGACGACCAGCGGGTGTTCGAGCTGATGCGCGACGGCGAGCGCGACACGCCGGTGTTCGCGGCGGCGCTCGGGATCGCGCACCTGCCGGCGGACGAGCAGGCGGCCGAGGTGAAGCGGGCGAAGGACCGCGTGATGGCCCGGCTGAAGCGGGCCGGGAGGGGCCAATGAACGAGTCCGTCGTGCGGCTGACGAAGCGGGCGGCGGTGGACCCGTACTTCCTGGCGTTCGCGCTGGCCGAGTACGCCGCCGCCGGGAACCTGGACGATGCCGCGCTCGCCGCGGCGCTCGGCACCACGCCGGACGTACTCGCCCACATCCGCCTCTGCCCGGCCCCGCGCGCCGACGCCGAGGGCTTTGGCGCCGACGTCGAGCGCGTCGCCACGAAGTTCGGGCTGAACCGTGACGTGTTGACGGCGGCGGCACGGCAGGGGCAGGTGATCGCCGAGATGCGGGCGGCGGCCGAGCGGAACCCCGAGGCGGCCGGCAAGCTGCTCGCCGCCCGCGACCGGAAGCCGTCGTGACGCCGATCTGGGTCGAGGAACTGGCGGCGCGCTTCTGGGCCGCTGCCGGCGGGCCGCCCGCGGTTCCGCGCGACCTCACCGCCGCCGCGATGTCAGCGCTTCCCGTGAGCGTCGTCGGGCTGTCGGCGCTGCACCTCGGCGGCGTGCGCGACTGGCTCGCCCGCTGCCGCGTCCCGTGCCCGCTCGAGGAACCGGACCGGCCGCTGCGGGCGTGCCTGTTCACCTGGGTCGGGGTCGGGTTCGTCTTCGTGGACCGCGACGACCCGCCGGACGAGCGGCGGTTCTCGCTCGCCCACGAGGTCGCGCACTTCCTCCGCGACTACGACGCCCCGCGCCGGCTCGCTGCGGCGAAGCTCGGCCCGGGCGTGCTCGACGTGCTGGACGGCACGCGCCCGCCGACGCCCGAGGAGCGTGTGCATGCGGTGTTGCGGCAGGTGCCGGTCGGCCCGCACGCGCACCTGCTCCGCCGCGACGCCGACGGCGAGGCGCGAACCCCGGCCGAGCGCGCCGCAGAGGACGCCGCCGACCGGCTGGCATTCGAGCTGCTGGCGCCGGCCGAACAGCTCGCGGGCGAGCGCGACCCGCGGGCGCTCGCCTGTCGGTTACGGGCCGAGTTCGGGCTGCCCGCCGGCGCGGCGGGCGACTACGCCGCCGCGCTGCTCCCCGCGCCGCCCACGGACCCGTTCGCGGCTCGGCTGGCGCAATTCCGCTGAACTCGCGTCGAATTCCCGGCTGATGGTCGGAACACCGTGTCAGGAGCTGTCCGATGTCGGACACGATCGCCCCGCCCGCCGTGCTACCGGTGTCCCGCCCGTCGCACGGGGTCACGTCGGACGACTTCCGCCGCACGTTCGGCGAGCCGCTCGCCGAGGTGTTGAACCTTCAGACGTGGCGGCCCGGCATCGATCTGGTGCAGGAGTACGCCCGGCTGGAGCGCGAAGTCGCCGAGGCGGTACGGTTCGAGGGCGAGATGCAGGCGGAGGTGCGCCGCGTGGTGTTCCCGCGGCTGAAGGCCGTCCCCGCAGCCCCGCCCGAGGCCGGGCATTACACGGATGTCACAGCGGCCGATGTGGAGGCGACACACCGCAGGCTGCTGTTCAACGGCAGCGTTGAGTGCGCGGACGGGACGTGCCAGACGCACGACACGCTGGCGCTGACGGTGTACCGCGTCGGGGTGTCGCTGGTGAGCTACCGCGGCGACCAGGGGAGCTGGGCGACGCAGCTGTTCCGCAAGGATCTGCGCGAGCGCCGCGGCGACCCGACGGAGGAGATGTTCGCGCTGCTGGAGGCGCGCGGCCGGCGCTCGGGGCTGAACCAGCCTGACCGCCGCGACGGGCTCTCCGAACTCGCCCAGCGGGCGGTGATGAGCCACGCCGAGGCGCGGGTGCTGCTCGGGGAGGCGAAGGCGCTGTGGCGGATGGGGCACGGCAGCCCGGCGCCGTACCAGCTCCTCGCCGGGGCCGGCAACCCGGACGTGGCGATCGAGTCGGTGAAGGTGCTGCGCGACCTGCTCGCGGGGTACAAGCGGTTCGTGTACGTGGCGAGCGAGCCGGGCGACCGGGTACTGCTGAACCTCGGCCAGGCGCTGCGCCCGCTCGAATACCTGATCGTCGGCACGCTCGAGGAGCGCCTCGCCGCGTTCGTGGACGAGCTACGGTTCAGCGACACGGTGACGGTGGACGACCGCTGGGACGACACCCGGCTGACGCCGGCGAAGTGGGTGCGGCGGTTCCAGGACGAGGTGGCGTCGCAGGTCTTGTACGGCGTGTACCGGGCGTCCTGGCTGGCGCCGCCCCAGGTGTTCTACGCCCACCGCGAGCACTTCGAGGCGGCGGCCCGAATCGCCATCGCCGACAGCGTGTTACTCCCGGACCGAGGGTTCCCGCTCCTGATCGACCTGGCCGACCGGGCGTGTACGGCGGTGTACGGCGGCGGCAGCCTGACCGAGCTGGCGACCGCCGCCTACGCCCGCCACGCCCCGCCGTTCCGCTACGGGAGCGAGCGCGCGAACCGGCCGGAGTAGCAGCCGCCCCCGGGCGGCGTCGGCGGTAACACCGGTGCGTCGCACCGCCGTGGGTTTTAAGCCCCGAGCCACCAGCCGGCTCACGCCGGCCGTTCGCCCGAGCCAACATGGATCGCCAGACCCGCCCCGGAGCACCGCCATGACCGACAGCCCCGCGAACGGCTCCGTCCACACCAAGCTCGCCGCCGAGTTGGCGCACGCCGGCGGCCCGGCCGACGCCGACCCGCGCGACGCCGGGTCCGTCGGCCGCACCATGTTCGACCTCCCCGGCAGCACCGACCTCACGGTCACCGTGCTGCTCCCGAACGCCCACCTGCACGCGGCGCCGGCGCAGTCGCTCGTGCGCGTCGAGAGCCGCCGCGACGGCCGCCGCTACCTCGGGGTCGTCACCGCAGGGCCGTTCGCCGAGCCGGACGGGCTCAAGGGCGACTCGCCGCTCCTCAAGGCCGTCGCCACGCACGGCGGCGGCTACCTGCCCCCGTTCCACGGCCGCGTCCAGGTCACGCTGCTCGGCGAAGAACTGGCCGACGGCGCGCTCGTCCCGCCGCGCCTCCGCCCGGTGCCGAACAGCCCCGTGTTCGTGCTTTCCGATGAGCAGTCGGCGGCGGTGCTGCGCTGCGGCGGCGACATCCGCCTCGGCCTCGCCGCCGGGCACGAGAAGGTCGAAGTCGGGGCGCCGTCGGACGTGAAGGCGATCCTGCCGCGGCACACGGCGGTGCTGGGCACGACCGGCGGCGGGAAGTCGAACACCGTCGCCGGGCTGGTGAAGCGAGCGACCGACGCCGGCATCGCCGTCGTGCTGCTCGACGTGGAGGGCGAGTACACCCACCTGCACGAACCGGCCGACCGGCCGGGTCAGCGCGAGGGGCTCGCCGCCCGCAACCTCGAACCGGCCGGCGTCGCCGCGGACCGGATGGCCGTGTACCACCTCGTCGGCCGCGACACGGCGAACCCGGAGCACCCGCACGTCCGCCCGTTCAGCCTCCAGTTCGCGCAGCTGTCGCCGTACACCGTGTTCGAGATTCTCGGCCTGTCCGAGCCACAGCAGGAGCGGTTCCTGAAGGCCTACGACATCGCTAAGGAGGTGATGCGCGACCTCGACATCTTCCCGAAGAAGGGCATCGTCGAGCAGGAGCGGATGGCGCTGGAGATCGACGAGTTCGAGCGCGGCTACCCGCGGCTGACGCTCTCCATCCTGATGGACGTGGTCGGGGCGTGTCTGGCGCGGGCGGACTCCGGCCCGAAGAAAGGCAAGAAGACTGCGGACGACGACGGTGAGGAGCTGGACGTGGCGCCGTTCTCGAAGGATCTGAAGACGCCGGCCGGGGTGGCAGCGCTGAAGAAGCGCGTTCACTCCGCGAACCCGCCGGGGAACGCGATCTCGTGGCGCGCCGTACTCGGCCGGCTGGCACGCCTCGCCCGGCTGAACGTCTTCTACGACGAGGGCGCGGGTGTGCGGCCGCTGAGCTACAAGGAACTGCTCCAGCCCGGCCGCCTCTCCGTCGTGGACCTGTCGGATAGCGGGTATTCGGAGCTGAACAACCTCGTCATCGCCGACCTGCTGCGCGGCATCCAGTCCGCTCAGGAGGACCGCTACGCCGGGTACAAGCCCGGGGCGGGCGCCGCGCCGCCGCGGGTGCTGGTGGTGGTCGAGGAGGCGCACGAGTTCCTGAGCGACGAGCGGATCGACCGGATGCCGATCCTGTTCGAGCAGGTCGCGAAGATCGCCAAACGCGGGCGAAAGCGCTGGCTCGGGCTGTGCTTCGTGACGCAACTACCAGCCCACATGCCGAAGCAGGTGCTCGGGCTGTGCAACTCGTTCGTCCTCCACAAGCTGACCGACCCGCAGGTGGTGGCGACGCTGCGGCGTACGGTCGGCGGCGTGGACGACGGTCTGTGGGACCGCCTGCCGAACCTCGCCCCCGGTCAGGCGGTGGCGAGCTTCCCGCACTTCACCCGCCCGATCGAGCGGGGCCTGGCGGACTACACCAAGGGCAACCGCTTTTATCAGCCCGAATCACTCGGATCGATGCCCCGCCTGCGCCTGTTCGGCAACGCGGCGCTGTCGTTCATCACCAAGCTGAGCGCGGGCTACTGGCCGATCATGGACCCGACCAACGGCTACACCGCGATCCA
>JAFKFQ010000534.1 GCA_017308215.1 bacterium
GCCGGTGGGAGGTCGGCGAACGCCAGGTCGTCGGCGCGCCGCCCGGTCGCCGCGTCCCACGTCGCCGGCTTCGTATCGAATCCGCGCGACACCACCTTGTCGGCGAACGGCGCGAGCCAGGACGTCCCGCCCGGCCCCTTGTGCCCGTCGAACACCGGGCCGGGGAGGCCGGTCGCGGCCTTGAACGTCAGCACCGTCCCGTCCGCCCCGCCGGACAGCAAGATAGTCTTCCCGTCCGGCGCGTACAGCGGCGGCTGCGGCATCCCGTTTTGCAGGCCGGCGGCCGCCGGCGCCGTCCACCGCGGTCGCAGCGCCGGCGCCGGCGGCAGCGCGGGGCGGATCGGCACCGGCGGGAACACCGGCTCGACGACCGGCGGGGGTGGCGCGGGGCGCGGCGCCGGCTGCAAGAACTGCGGGAAGTCCGGCGGCGGGTTCGGTGCGGCGGCGACCGGAGCCGGCACCGGCTCTGTCGCGGCCGGTACGTCTCCGCGCAGCGCGTAGTACGTCAGCTCGTGCGTCGTGGGGTCGAAGACGGCGAGCGCCCGCAGGTCGGCCGCGAGCGCCACGTCGCCGACCGCGCCCAGCCGCTTGCCGAGCGGCGACCGCACCAGCACCGATCCCGTCCGCGCGTCGGTCAACTGCGCCACCGCGTTCGGCCCGTCCGGCACGACGCCGAGCAGCCGGCCGCCGTCGGGCGCCAGCGCCAGCGCGTCGGCGTGGAACACGGTCTCGACGCGGCGGAACAACTGCCCGGTCCTGCCGTCGGCGACGAACGTGCCCGGCGTGTCACCGTGCCGGACGTGCAGCACCGCCACGCCGCCGTCCGCCGACAGCCCGTGAATCCGGTTCCCCTCTGGGTTCGCCGGGT
Organism: bacterium; assembly: GCA_017308215.1. Classification (GTDB taxonomy): domain Bacteria; phylum Planctomycetota; class Planctomycetia; order Gemmatales; family Gemmataceae; genus Urbifossiella. The sequence continues at coordinate 869 of JAFKFQ010000534.1, forward strand.
ACACCCACTCGGCCTCGACCTGCCCGCCGGGGAGGCGGAGCCAGTACGTCCGCCCGGACGATTCGGTGACGAGCAGGCGCGCGCCGTCGGCGGTGAAGCGCACGTCGCCGGAGGGCCACTGTCCGGTCCGCACCACGAGCCGCGTCGCCGCCTCGGTGAGCAGGTACGGCGCGGTCCCCCAGCCGCGGCCGTTCGCCGCGGCGAAGTTCGCGGCGAACACGTACCGCCCGTCCGGCGACAGCTCGACCCGGTCCGGGCCGTGGAGCCTCCCGGTCGCGTCGATCCGCCCGCCCGGCGCGAGCGGTCCGGGGAGCAGGTCCGGCAGGCGCGTCCCCTTCCGCACGTCCCAGATACTCGGCGTAGCGAGCGCCGGCCCGTACAGCGCGACGCGGCCCGGCTCCGGCGCCCACACACGGAACGCGCCGGCCGGCACGCCCGCGCCGCGGAACACCGCCCGCACCGCGCCGGTCTTCGGGTCGTACACGTCGATCCGGTTCGCGTCGGCCACCCGGCACAGCAGCGCGGCGCCGTCCGGGGTGAACGCGAGGTTCGGCGCCGGACCGGCGTCGGCGAGCGTCTTCGCCCAGACCTTGTGGAACCCGACCGCCCCCGGCGCCGGCACCGGCGTGGCGGTCGGCGGCTTCGGCGCGGGGCGGTCCGCGGGCGACGTGACCGGCGGCGGGTCGGTCGGCGCCTCGACCACCTCGGCGGGCGGAACGAGGATCGCCGACACGAGCCCGGCGACTGCGCCGCCGACGATCATCAGCACGCCGGCGAACAGCGCCAGCGGCACGAGTACCTGCCGCCACACCGGTCGGGCCGGCGCCGGCGCCGACGAAACGGCCGTCGCCGCGGGCGGGGCGAGCAGGTCATCGAGCCGCGGCGCCTCGCTTGCGGGCTTTGCACAGGCCAGCCGCAGCGCCGCGGCCAGCGTGCGGAGTGTCGGGTCGGGCACGGCGATGAGCGCATCGAACAGCGGCGACGCGCCCGGGTCGCGGAAGTCGGCGGCGGTGAAGAGGAGGTTGTCGCCGGTGTCGAACCGGTCCCACACGGGTTGCCCCAGCACCGTGACCGCCCGCAGCGCGGTGGCGACGACCAACAGCGGGAAGCGGTCGCGGTCGGCGGGTGCGGCGCCGGCCGGGTGGGCGTAGTTCGGGTGCCCGGCGTCGGCCGCCGGCGCGAGCCCGGGGAGGTGGAACGAGTCGTAATCGACGAGGCGGATCGGGTCGGCACCGGCGGAGACGAGGACGTTGTCGTGCGCCAGCTCGCCGTGCGCGGCGCCGGCGGCGCGGAGCCCCGCCGCCACCCGCCCCCACGCGCGAAACAACGCGTGCATCGCCGCCGGGTTCCCCGCCCGCTCGCTCACGGCGCGGTTGAGCGGCACGCCCTCCACCCAGTCGAGTACCGCCACCGGGTACGGCTTCCCGCCGACCCGTGCGCCGTCGGCGAGAAACCGGCACGGGACGGCGAACGGCAGCCGCCCGCGGCGGACCTCGGCGGCGACGCGGACGTAGCGGTCGGCGAGCACCGGGTCGGCGGCCGGGTAGCACTTCGCCGCCCAGCCGCGGTCGTCGGTCGCGGGACAGCGCTGGAAGACGACGCCGCGGCGGCCGCGGTGCGCGAGCGGGCGGCCGTCGGGGCCGAGAACGGGATCGGCGGCGGCGAGGGTAGGGTCGGCGAAGTGTGCGGCCGCGAAGTCAGCGGGGGACGGCCCAGTCATCGGCGCGGCTCCTGGGGCCGGGGCGCGAGCACCACCCCGTCATACCACGCCGCCGCCCGGGCCGAAAGTACCGGCCGTGTCACGAGGCAACTGGGCGCGGTGGGGCCGGCGTCCCGCCGGCCGGAGTCAGGCCGGCGGGACGCCGGCCCCACCGCGCCCAGTCGGCGACTACTTCTTCTCGTCCTTCTCGTCCTTCTTGCCGAACTCGATCTTCGCCGTGGCGAGCGCGGCCTTGAGCGCGGCCACCGCCTTCACCGCGTCGTCCTTCGTCGCGTACCCGGTGGCGCTGCCGCCGAGGTACTTGCCGTCGGCGTCGCGGACGGTGAACCGGAACTTCCCGTCCTTGCTCTCGTTCACCTCGACCACCCCGCCCTTGACCGGCTGGGCCGTCTTGGCGTCCTTCTTCTTGTCCTGGGCGGGCGACGGGCCGACGGTGGCGAGGCCGGCGACGAGAGCCGCCACGAGCACGCTGCTGAGGAGCTTCGACACGGGAGACTCCGGAGAGAGGTGGGCGATAGACTGGTGGGCGCCCGCGGCGATTCTCGCACGCCGCCCGGCACGGGGCAACGAGGAAGATGTGATGGACGGGCGATCGCACAAGCCACGGCAAGGAAGGGGCAGCGACTACCAGAGCCTACACGGCCGGGAACAGCTTGGCGACCGGGACAGCGAACCCGGGCAGGAGCGGGCTGGTGAGCGTGTCGGCCGGGCCGAAGACGACCGGGGGAGCGGCGGGCGTGTAGACCGTCACGGTCTGGTCGTCCGGGTCGAGTACCCACACCGCCGTGCCGCCCGCGGCGAAGTACTCGTCACGCTTGGCGAGCACCTCGGGGGTGGTGTCGTTCTTGCTACGAATCTCGACCACGATCTCGGGCAGGGTTTCCAGATACCCCTCGACCGAGCGGCGGGCCGGGAGGGAGGCCGCCAGGACGAACGCGGCGTCCGCCCCGACCACCCGGTCGGGGTTGCGGCGCAGCACCACCCCGACCTCGGCCCACGCCGCCCCCAGCCCGACCTCCTCGGCGTCGGTGGCGAGGTAGCGGGTGACCTTCGCCTGGGTGCGGCCGTGGATGTCGCCGGGCGGGGGCATGACCACGAGCCGCCCGTCGTCGAGTTCGTACCGCACGTCGCCGGACGGGAGCGTCGTCGGCAGCACCGCCAGGTCGGCGGCGGTCAGGAGGCGCGGCCCGCTGCGGGAACGTGTGGTCGGCTGTGGGGGGACGAGCGTGGCGGAACTCATACCCGGATTCTAACCCGGTCGCGGGAGCGCAGGCCAGCCCCGCCCGGGCGGGCGGCGGCGAGTAGCCCTAGGTAGAACCCGGGGCGGCGTCCGGCGAAGCGCGAGCCAACAGCCGCGTCACACCGCCGGCCGGCGCGTGTGCCAGTCGGTCGCGGCCTCGTACATCCGCGCCGCCCGCAGCAGCCGCTCCTCCTCGAAGGGCGGGCAAAGGAGTTGCAGGCCGATGGGCAACTTGTCCTTCGTGAACCCGCACGGGATGCTGATGCCGGGGATGCCCGCCAGGTTGCAGGACACCGTGTACACGTCCGACAGGTACATCGCCAGCGGGTCGCCCGACTTCTCGCCCGCCTTGAACGCCGCCGTCGGCGTCGTCGGCCCCATCACCACGTCGCACTTCTCGAACGCCTCGTCGTAGTCCTTCTTCACGAGCCGGCGCACCTTCAGCGCCTTCACGTAGTAGGCGTCCTTGTAGCCGCTGGAGAGCACGTAGGTGCCGATCATGATGCGCCGCTGCACCTCCGGCCCGAACCCCTCGCCGCGTGACTTCGAGTAGGTCGAAATCAGATCGACCTTCTCCTTCGTGCGGTGGCCGTAGTGCATGCCGTCGAACCGGGCGAGGTTGCTCGACGCCTCCGCCGGCGCCACGATGTAGTACGCCGCCAGCGCGTACGGGCTGTGCGGCAGCGACACGTCCACGAGCTTCGCGCCCTGCTTCTCGTACTCCTTCAGCGCGGCGCGGACGGCGCCTTCCACTTCGGAGTCGAGCCCCTGGCCGAAGAACTCCTTCGGCACGCCGATGCGCAGGTTCTTCAGCGGCTCGTTGAGCGTCTTCGTGTACGCCGGCACCGGCACATCCACGCTGGTACTGTCGCGCCCGTCGTGGCCGGCGACCACCTCCATCATCAGCGCGCAGTCCGTGACGTCGTGCGTGAACGGGCCGACCTGGTCGAGCGAGCTGGCGAACGCGATGAGGCCGTAGCGCGAGACACGCCCGTACGTGGGCTTGATGCCGACGATGCCGCACAGCGCCGCCGGCTGGCGGATCGACCCGCCGGTGTCGGTGCCGAGGCTGACCGGCGCCTGGCACCCCGCGACCGCCGCCGCACTGCCGCCCGACGACCCGCCGGGGATGCGCGACACGTCCCACGGGTTGCGGCTGGTCTGGTACGCGCTGTTCTCGGTGGACGAGCCCATGGCGAACTCGTCCATGTTCGTCTTCCCGAGGATCACCGCGTCCTCGGCCTTCAGCCGCTCGACGACGTGGGCGTCGTAGGGCGGGACGAAGTGGTCGAGGATCTTGCTGGAGCAGGTCGTACGCATCCCGCGGGTGCAGAGCACGTCCTTGACAGCGACCGGCACGCCGGCGAGCTTGCCGAGCGGCTGCCCGGCCTTCCGCTTCGCGTCGATGGCGGCGGCCTGCCGGCGCACGTCGGCCTCGTCCACGGTCATGAACGACTTCAGCTTCGGCTCGCGGTCGGCGACGGCCTTGAGGAAGGCGTCGGCGATCTCGGCGGCGCCGGCCTGCCCGGCGGCCTGGACGGCGAGCAGTTCCGCGGCGGTCTTCTCGATCAGACTCATGGCAGTTCCTGTCGCGGCGGTCCGAATTTAGACAGGATAACGGGATGAACAGGATTGCCGAGCCCACGAATGGTTCGGCATCCTGCTCATCCTGTTATCCTGTCAAATTGTCGTTTCTTTGTTCGCGCGTCTAGTGG
>JAFKFQ010000535.1 GCA_017308215.1 bacterium
CACGTTCCCGGCCGGACCCACCACCTCGACGAGCGGGGCGCCGCCGGGGATGGCGCCGCTGGCGGTGACCGCGGTGGCGGGGTTGTCGCGGGCCTCAAGCAGGGTGAGCGACGGCCGGAACCGGGTCATGGGTGCGGTCTCGTGAGGGGGTCGGGACGAGGAGGAAGTCGAGCAGCGCCGCGGTCACCGCCCCCGGCTCCTCGTGGAGGAGCCAGTGCGTCGCGGCGGGGAACCGGACCACGCGGGCGTCGGCGCACAGCGCGGCCGACAGGTCGGCGAGGTCGCGGCTGAGGAACCGGTCCCTGTTCCCCCACAGGATCAGCGTCGGCACGGTCACACGCCCCCCGGCCGGCGGGACGGGCCGGTGGCGGAGGGCGGCGCGGTACCAGTTCACCATCCCGGTGAGCGCGCCCGGGGCGGCCCAGGCGGTGCGGTAGGCGGCGAGTTCGGCGGGGGTGAACGCCCCCGGCCGTGCCGTCCGCGCTAGTGATTGTACCAGAAAGTGGTAGTTGCGCCAGCGGCCGACAACTTCGGGAAGATGGGGAATCTGGGCGGCAAAGGCGTACCAGCTCATCGCCAGCTGCGCCCAACTCCCCTCGGCCTTCGCCCGGAAGGCGACCGGGTGCGGCGCGTTCGCCACCGCGAGCCGCACCACCCGCCCCGGCCGGGTAATCGCCAGCCACCAGCCGACGATCCCGCCCCAGTCGTGGCCGACGACCGCGGCCGCCGGTACGGCCATGTAATCGAGCACGGCGGTCACGTCGGCGGCGAGCACGTCGAGGGCGTAGTCCTTCACCGCCGGCGGCTTGTCGCTCCGGTCGTAGCCGCGCTGGTCGAGCGCGACGACGCGGAGCCCGGCGGCGGCGAGCGGGCCGATCTGGTGGCGCCACCCGTACCAGAACTCCGGGAACCCGTGCAACAGCACGACCGGCGGCCCGCCCTCCGGCCCCGCGACGACGGCGTGGAGCCGCACGCCCCGGCCCGGCACACTGCACTCCTGCCAATCGCCCGTCACGCTACACTCCGGTCGCGGGGTGCGGGCTGCCGAGCGCGGCCGGACGGCCGGACAGCGAGTTCGGCGCGTTCGCGTGCGCCCCCGGGTCCACGCCGATGCCGAGGCGGTCTACCAACTCGCCGCCGAGCCACGCCGTCACCCCGCCGACCACAACCCCGCCCGCCGACAGGAGTAGCGCCAGGTCCGGCGGGTTCCCCGGGTCCGGGCGGCGGAGCCACCAGCTCGCCACGTACAGGCCCATCAGGCCGACCGTATTCCCGAGGCCGTGCCACAGTCCGATCGCCTTCGCCCGCGTGCCGTGCGGGATTGCGAACCAGTCGATCCAGCCGGGCACGGCCGCGGCCAGCCCGCCGACCAGCCCGGCGACGATCATCCAGTACGCGATGTCGGCCCAGCGCGGGTCGCGGTCGAGGAAGTAGTAGACGCCGTCGAACACGACCGCCGTGACGAGCAGCCCGAGCGGGAAGACGAGGAGCATCTGGTGCAGCGAGTGGCCGAGTACTTTCGCGCGGCTTTCCATGACGGACTCCGGGTGTGGGGTTAGCCGATGGCGACGAGGGCGTCGCGCCGCGGGGTGTCGTCGGCGGCGCGGCCGCCGAGCAGTCGCGCGACCGCCAGCCCGGCGACGCCGAGCGCCCCGAGTGCCGCCGTGCGGACGAGCGGCGCCTGCGCCCAGTAGCGGGTGTACCAGCTGTCGCCGACGCTCAGCCGGTCCCAGCCGCCGCGCGCCGGCTGCGCGCCGCCGACCGGTCGGTCGAGGTTGTCACCGCCCGTCTTCGCCTCCGACGAGGTCTGCAACTTCGCCCCGCCGTCGCCGGCCAGGAGTACCCAGTCCAGGAGGCCCGGCGCGACGGCGTGGAGGAGCACGAACAGCCGCCCGGCGCCGCCGACGATCACGTCACGCTGCGGCCGCTCGCACAGCTTCACGATGGCGTCGGCGACCGCCTGCGGGTCGTAGGCCGGCGGCAGGGGCTGCGGCATCTTCCCGCCGAGGCGGGCGCGGGCGTGCGCGAAGAACGGCGTGTCGATCGACGACGGCATGAGGGTGCACACCGCGACGCCGCTCCCGTCGCGGGCGAGTTCGAGCCGCAGGGAATCGGCGAACCCGATGACACCGTGCTTGGCCGCGCAGTACGCCGCCTGGAGCGGCACCGACAGCCGGCCGAGGACCGACGACACGTTGACGATGGTGCCGCCACCCTGTCCCTTCAGCAGCGGCGCGGCCACCTTCATGCCGTAGATGGCGCCGAGTAAATCCGTCTGAATGACCCGCTCGATGTCCGCCACCGGCGCGTCCTCGACCGTGCCGTAGACGCTGACAGAGGCGTTGTTCACCCAGGTGTCGACACGGCCGAAGTGCGCGACCGCGGTTCGGGCGAGGTGTTCGACCTGCGCGAAGTCGGCCACATCGGTCGGCACGACCAGCGGCCGTCCGCCGGCGGCGCGCACCTCCTCCGCGGCGTCCCGCAGTTCGTCCTCCGACCGCGCCGCGAGTACGACCGCGGCGCCACGGCGGCCGAGTTCGACGGCGGTCGCCCGCCCGATGCCGGACGACGCCCCGGTGAGGACCACGACCTGTTCGCCGGCGCTGCGCGGCATGGCGAGGCTCCGTCGCGGCGGGCGCGGCCGCGTTGGTAGATGTGCAACGGGCGTTCCGAAGTGCGAACCGGGTCAGCGCCCGACCGCCCGCAGCACGCCGGCGAGGAAGTCGTTGACCGCGGTCGCGTGGAACAGCGTGAGTGCGTGTTGGCCGCACGGAACAACCACGTCCGCGCGGGCGATTGGTCGCGGGGCTCGGCCGCCAGCGCAGCACCGCGCACGTCGCCCACCGCACGAACGCCGCCTCGGGGCGAGCGAGCCGACACAGCCGCCGGGCGGTTCCGCCCGACGTCACCCGCGCGCCCGCCGCGGCCAATACCCCGAGCGCATCGGGACCGAGCGGGGCGAGCGGGCGCCACACCCGCCACCTCCATGGCAGCGCGGCCGGCGAGCGGATGCTGCCGATCAGCACGCACCCCAGCGCCGGCAGGTGCGTTGCCAGTTCCAGCGCCACGATCCCGCCGAACGACGCCCCGCCGACGAGGCACGGGCGGCCGGGATCGACCCGCGGCGCGAGCCGGGCCGCGTAGGCCCGCAACGACTCGCCGCGGAGCGGCGGTAGCCAGGATTGCACACGCAGGTTGGGGAAAGCCGCGAGTTGGGACGTGAACAGCCGCTCGTCGGCGGCCATGCCCGAGAGCACGATGACGGGGGTGGGGCTTGGCACTGCCGGCTCGCCCGGGGCGTTACCGCATCGCCACCAGCACCGCGGCCGTCGCGGCGGCGGCCGCCGCCGCACACACCGCCACCAGTACCAGCAGTGGCACCCGCTTCCGCTCCGGCTCGGCCGGGCGCGGGCGACGGGGGTTGTGCGGCGTCCGCGTGGTGTCGTCCGAGCACACCGCGTCCGTCTCGGCCGTCGGGTTCGCCCGCCGGCGGATCGCCGACCCGCTCCCGATCGCCGACGCCTCCGACGACGGGTCGCCCCCGCTCGCCCGGATCCGCCGCGACACCCCGGACTCGGACCGCATCGCCAGCGTCAGGATTTGCGAGGTCGAGCCCGCCCGCGCGGTGCCGCCGGTCTGCGCCGCCGCCCGCGCCGCCTGGACGCGCGCCGGCTGCTGCGGCAGCCACTCCTCCGGCGGCGGCGACACCTCCACGTCGTCCCACGGGGCCAGCGCCTCGAACGCCTCCGCCGGCGACTGGAACCGGTCTTCCTTCCGCTTCTGCAACAGGACGTGAACCACGTCCGCCAGCCCGGGCGGCACGTCCGGGCGGAACCGCGTCACCGGCACCGGGTCTTTGATCTGCTGCCACACCAGTTTCTGCGCCGTCCGCCCGTCCGGGAACAGCGGGCGGCCGGTGAGCATGAAGTAGAGCGTCGCCCCGAGTGAGTACAGGTCGGCCCGGATGTCCACGCTCGAACTGTCCACCGCCTGCTCGGGGGCGACGTAGTCGGCGGTACCGAGGATGGCGCGGTTGTCGAGCTTGCGGGTCAGCCCGGCGGCGGCGTCGGCCTGCGAGCGGACCAGCCCGAGGTCGAGGATCTTCACCACGCCCGCCCGGTCGAGGAGCAGGTTGGCGGGCTTGATGTCGCGGTGGACGAAGCCGAGGTCGTGGGCGTGTTGGAGGCCGTACAGCACCTGCCGGGCGTAGTGGCACGCGGCCTCGACCGCCAGCGGGCCGTTCCGGGCCACCAGCGCCTGGAGGCTGATCCCCTCGACGTACTCCATCACCAGGTAGAGGAGCCGCCCCTCCTGGCACAGGTCGAAGACGCGGACGACGTTCGGGTGGTCGAGGGTGGCGGCGGCGCGGGCCTCGCGGAGGAACCGCTCGCGGGCGACGGCGTCCTCGGACGCGAACACCGGCAGCACCTTCAGCGCCACCAGCCGGCGCATGGCCGCGTGCTCGGCGAGGTACACCTGCCCCATCCCGCCGGTGCCGAGCTGGTCCAGGATCAGGTAGCTCCCGATCTGGAACCCCTTGTACTTCCCGGCGGCGAGCTTGTCGGCGTGGAACCGCGTGACCATCCCGGCCTCGACCATCAGGTCGAGGAGGACGGCGGTGGTGGCGGGCGCCTGGCCGGAGGCCTGGAGGCCGGCAACGAACCCGTCCAGCCGGTCGGGCGGCACGAGGCCGCTGCGGCGGACCCGGTCGAGGAGTTCGGGGACGGACGACGGTGCCGGCATGGGGGGCTTGCTGGGCGGGGGGCGACACTACCGGTGAGATAAACCCTGACGGCAATTACGCTGGTAGCTTAGAACACGATTCGGCTGGCGGGAGAAAAAATACCGCCGGCGGGGTTGCGCAACCCCGCCGGCGGTTGGAAGAACGAGCTCAGCCGACGAACACGCCGCCGGGCAGAACCGCCCCGCCGAACGGAGTCAGGTCCTGGAACGTCGCCGGCTCGCCCGCCGTGACGACGTTCACCCCGAGGTACACCCTCACCCGGGCCGGGCTCCCCTCGCCGCTCCCCGCCGCCACGTCCGCCTTGTTGTCGCCGTCCAGGTCCGATGCCCCCACCCGGACCCCGCCGCGGTCGGCCGCGTTCCCGGCCACGAAGAAGTTCGCCACCGGGGTCGCCTGCGCACCGGCCACGTTGTTCGCCGCCACCAGCGCGCCGCTGAGGACGAACACCCGCGGGGCACCGCCCGGGCCGCCGCCGAAGATGAGATCCGCGAACCCGTCCCCGGTCACGTCCCCGACCGCCACGAACACCCCGTTGCGGAGGGTCGTCGCGTCCGACCCGGGAAAGGCGAAGAAGTCCCCGATCAGCCGGGCCGGGGTGCCGCTGAACAAGGTGGTGCCGTTGAACAGGGCCGTCCGCGGCCCGCCGAGGAACCCGGCCGCCACCGCCAGGTCGGCCACCCCGTCCCCGCTCACGTCGCCCACGGCGGCGCGGGCGCCGCCGCGGAAGGCGGCGTCGTCGATCCCGAAGAAGTTCGCCCGCAGCGTCTGGGTCGTTGCCCCGGCAGGGAGGGAGAAGATGCTGACCCGGGGGCCGCCACCCTGGTCCGGGGTGACGACGAACTCGGCCCGCCCGTCGTGGTCGAAGTCCCCGGCCGCCACGAACCCGCCGCCGAGGAAGTCGCCCCCGAACGGGTCGAACGGGGCGACGAGCACCGTCGCGTTGTCCACGCCGCTGACGACCGCCACCCGGATCGGGGTTCCCGGGCCGGTGACCAGGATGATGTCGGCCACGCCGTCCCCGTCCACGTCGCCGACGGCCGTGCGGACGTTGACCGCCGCGCCCCCGAACGCCGACACGGCGGCGGTCGCCGCGTTCGGCAACTGGCCGGCGGTGTTCGGGGCGAACACCGCCGCCTGGCCGTCCGCCGTCCCCCCGACCGCCACCACGTCCCCCTTCTCGACCGTGCCGATCAGCCGGGCCACGGCGAAGTCGTTGTTATTACTGCTCCGCCCGGCGACGACGAGGCGGCCGTTGCGGTCGATCACCACGCCGACCGCCTCGTCATCCCCCGAGAAGTCGACCCCAGCCTTGCCGCCGACGCCGAAGCTGGCGTCGAGCGACCCGTCCGGGCTCAGCCGGGCGATGGCGAAGTTGTCGGGCGTGCCGCCGCCCTGGTCGGTGAACCCGACGACCACGATTCTTCCGTTGTCCTGGACCGCCACCCCACGGCCCACGTCCACCCCGCCGAACGACACCGTCTGCTTGCCGTCGGCACTGAACGTGTTGTCGAGACTGCCGTTTGTGTTGAGCCGGATCACGGCGAAGTCGTTGCCCGACGTGGTTGAACCGACGACGACGATCTTCCCGTCCGGTTGGAGGGCCAGCCCCGTCGCCTGGTCGTCGCCCCCGAAGTCCACGATCTGATTAGTGTTGCCGTCGAACCCGGGGTCGAACGTGCCGGCGGCGGTGAACCGCATGACCGCGAAGTCGTTGGTGCCGAACCCGTTGGTGAACCCGGCGACGACGATGTTGTTGGCCGCGTCGATCGCCACCGCGCGGGCGGTGTCGGTGCCGCCGGCCGTCCGGTTGAAGCTGGTGTCCACGGTCCCGTTGTCGTTGAACCGGACCACCCCGAAGTTGATCCCTTCGGCCCCGCCCGCGTCCGTCGACCCGACGACGACGATCTTCGGCGCCCCGCCCACCACCTGGGTCGTGACCGCGAACGCGACGTCGTTGTCCGTGCCCGCACCGCTGTTGAAGTTGAAGCTGGCCTTCCCGTCCCCGCTGAAGGTCGTGTCCAACGCCCCGGCCGTGGTCAGCCGGGCGACGATGAAGTCCTGGTCGCCGCCGACCGTGGCCGTGCCGGCGATCACGATCATCCCGTCGGCCTGGATGGCCAGGCCGGCCGCGGTCTCGTCGTTGGCGGCGAACCCGAAGTCCACGGTCACCTTGCCGTCCCCGTCGAACGTGGTGTCGAGGCTGCCGTCCGGGTTGTAGCGGGCGATGGCGAACTGGCCGGCGGTGGTGCCGGCGACGACGATCTTCCCGTCGACCTGGAGGGCGACCCCGGCGACGGTTTCGTTCCCGCCGAACGTGGTGCGGAGGACGCCGTCCGCCTCGAACGACGGGTCGAGGATGCCGACGGCGGCCGGGACGGCACGGTCTTCGAGGGTTTCGACACCGAGGCGCCGGGCGGTAATGGTCATGGGAGTCGCTCGACTGAGGGGGAGGGCGGCTTCAACCGCCACCCAGTATACTCACGCAGCAGGGCGAATTAATTGGCGATCGAGAGAAAGTAAGACGATCCGCCCGGAGAATGCCGGGCGGAGGGCGCCGGTTCTGCGGCGCCCGCTCAGCCGACGAACACGCCGCCGGGCAGGGCCGCCCCGCCGAACACGGTCACGTCCTGGAACACCGCCGGCTCACCCGTCGTCGTGATGTTCGCCCCGAAGTAGATCCGCGCCCGCGCGGCCGCGCCTTCGCCGCTGCCGGCCGACACGTCCGCCTTCTGGTCGCCGTCCAGGTCCGATACCGCGACCCGCACCCCGCCGCGGTCGGCGGCGTTCCCCGCGACGAAGAAGTTCGCCACCGGTGCCGCGTAGGCGCCGTCGAAGTTGCCAGCGCTGACCAGCGCGCCGCTGAGGACGAACACCCGCGGCGCCCCGCCCGGGCCGCCGCCGAACACGAGGTCGGCAAACCCGTCGCCGGTCACGTCGCCCGCCGCCACGAACGCGCCGTTACGGAGGTTCACCGCGTCCGCGCCGGGGAAGGCGAAGAAGTCGTTCACCAACCGGGTCGGCGAGTTCAGCACGCTCGCCCCGCCGAAAATCGCCACCCGCGGGCCGCCGCCGAATCCGGCCGCGACGATCAGATCCGGGCGTCCATCGCCGTTCACGTCCCCGACCGCCGCCCGGGCGCCGCCGCGGAAGTTCGCGTCGTCGATCCCGAGGAAGCTCGCACGGACCGTCGCCGTGCCGGCGGGGTCGCGGGCGTACACGACCACCCGCGGGCCGCCGCCCTGGTCCGGCGTCAGCACGAACTCGGCCCGGCCGTCCCCGTTGAAGTCACCGGCCGCGACGAACCCGCCGCCGCTGAACTCGTCCATATACGGGTTGAACGGCGCGACCAGCAGCGTCGCGTTGTCGGCCCCGCTCACCACCGCGACGCGGATCGGCACCCCGGGGCCGGTCACGAGGATGGTGTCGTCGATCCCGTCGCCGTTCACGTCGCCGACCGCGGTGCGGACGTTCGCCGTCGTCGTGCCGAACGCCGCCACCGCCGCCGCCGGCGCGTTCGGCACGAACACCTGCGCCG
>JAFKFQ010000263.1 GCA_017308215.1 bacterium
GCTCGGCGACCGCTTCTTCGCCCCCGGCCGCACCGCCGCCGAGCGGGACGCCGACTACTACGGGGCCGACGGCCGTCACGGTCCACTCCAGGCCGCGTTCGCCGACATCAAGCACCTCAGTACCGACATCCGCCGGCTGAACCAGGACAGCATGGAGCGCGCGAGCGCCGCGGCCCGCCGCACCGCCGCCGCCGCGCGGTGGTGGGCGGCGCTCGGGCTCCTCGCCGCGCTCGCCGCCACCGGGTTCCTCGCGTGGCTCACCACCCGCGCCGTGCTGCGCCCGGTGGACGACCTCACCCGCTCCGCCCGCGCCGTCGGCGACGGCCGGTTCGACCAGCTCGTCACGGCCGAGACGCGCGACGAAATCGGCGACCTTGTCGTCGCGTTCAACCGCATGACCGCGCAGCTCCGCGACCTGCGCCAGTCGCAGGCGGCCCGGCTCCTGCGGGCGCAGCAGGCCAGCCAGGCGACCATCGACGCCTTCCCCGACCCGGTGCTCGTCGTCGACCCCGCCGGGAGCGTCGAGATGGCGAACCCGGCCGCACGGCGCGTCCTCGGGGTGGTGCCGGCCACGGCGTGGGAGCCGCCCGACCGCCTCCGCGACCCGCTCGCGGCGGCGCTCCGCGACCAGCGCCCCCGAGGGCTTCGACCTGGCCGTGCCGTACCGCACCGGCGGCGAGGAGCGGGTGTACGTGCCGCGCGTGCTGCCGGTCCGCGACCCGTACGGGGGCACGCTCGGGGCGGCGGTGGTGCTGAACGACGTCACCCGGTTCCGGCTCCTCGACGAGTTCAAGAGCGACCTCGTCGCCACCGCCAGCCACGAACTCAAGACGCCGCTCGCCGGGCTGCGACTGGCCGTCCACCTGCTCCTCGAGGAGACCGTCGGCCCGCTCACCGACAAGCAGACCGACCTCCTGATCGACGCCCGCGAGAACACCGAACGGCTGGTACGGATCGTCGACCACCTCCTCGCGCTGGCCCGGCTGGAGCGCGGGCGGGAGCCGCTGGCCGTCCGCCCCGAAGACCCCGCCGCGCTGCTGCGGGCGGCCGTGGAGCGGGTCGAGTCGGCGCTGGGCGGGCGGCGGGTGGCGGTCGAGGCCGACCCGGACACGCCGCCGGTCGCGGCCGACGCCGATCAGCTCGGCCACGCGCTCGACAACCTGCTCGTGAACGCCGCCGCGTACACCGATCCCGGCGGCGCCATCACGCTCGCGGCGCTCCCGGCCGGCGCCGGCCGCGTCGAGCTCGCCGTGCGCGACACCGGCGTCGGCATCCCGGCCGAGTTCCTGCCGCACGTGTTCGACAAGTTCTTCCGCGTACCGGGCCAGTCGCGCGGGAACGGCACCGGGCTCGGGCTGGCGATCGTGAAGGAGATCGTCACCGCCCACGGCGGCACGGTGGCGTGCGACAGCGAGCCCGGCCGCGGCACCACGTTCCGCCTGACCCTTCCCGCGGCGGGGACGACGCCATGACCGCCGCGAACCGTGCCGAACAGTTCCTCGCGCTCATCCGCCGGCAGCAGCGCGGGCGGCTGAAGGTGTACCTCGGGTTCGCGCCCGGGGTCGGGAAAACGTTCGAGATGCTCCAGGAGGCGCACCGCCTCGTCAAGCAGGGCGTGGACGTGGTCGTCGGCGTGGTCGAGGCGCACGGCCGCCCCGAGACGGCGGCGCTCGTCGAGGGGCTGGAGCAGGTGCCGAAGCGGCGGGTCGAGTACCGCGGCATCGTCCTCGAAGAGATGGACGTGGCGGCGGTGCTCGCGCGCCGGCCGACGGTGGTGCTCGTGGACGAGCTCGCCCACACGAACGCCCCCGGCGGGAAGCACGCCAAGCGCTACGAGGACGTGGACGAGCTCCTGCGTGAGGGCGTGAACGTCCTCAGCACGCTCAACATCCAGCACCTCGAGAGCCTGTACGACACCGTCGAGCGGGTCACCGGCACGCGGCAGAAGGAGCGCGTGCCGGACGCGGTGCTGCAGCAGGCCGACCAGGTGGTGAACGTGGACCTCCCGGCCGAAGACCTGCAGGACCGGCTGCGGCAGGGGAAGGTGTACCCCCCGGACCGCGCCGCGCGGGCGCTGGAGCACTACTTCACGAGCCCGAACCTGGAGCAGTTGCGCGAGCTGGCGCTGGAGCACCTGGCCCACCTGCTCGACCGCCGCCGGCAGGAGCGGCAGGGGGGCGGGGAGCCGGGCGGGTCGGAGCGGGTGATGGTGTGCGTGTCGAGCCGGAGCCCGAACGCCCCACGGCTGCTGCGGGCCGGGGCGCGGCTGGCCGACCGGCTCGGGGCGCCGTGGTACGCGGTGTACGTGCAGACCCCGCGGGAGAGCGCCGAGAAGGTGGACGCCGCGACCCAGCGGCGCGTGGCCGACACCCTGGAGCAGGCCCGGCTGGCGAACGGCGTCCCGCTCCAGTTCCGCGGGGCGGACGTGGCGGCGGCGGTGGCCGGGTTCGCCCGCGAGTACGGCATCACCCACATCGTCGTCGGCCGGAGCCGGCGGCCTGGCTGGCGGGCGTGGCTCGGCCCGTCGCTCCTCGACCGCATCACCCGCGCCGTCCCGGAGGCGACCGTCGTCGTCGTCGGGGACGACTGACCGGGCGAACGGCTCCCGGTAATCGGTGGTTCGTCGGAACCCGGAGGCTCGCCGGAGCCCGGGGCGTGAGCGACGGGTTACGCGAACCCACCATCCGCATTCGACCGGGACCGGGGCAGCCGACCCGTCGCTCACGCCCCGGACTCCGACGGAGCGGGATCAGTCGTACCGCCCGCTGCACTCGATCGGCCAGACGGCCTCGACCCGGCCGCCGCGGACGGCCACGAGGGTGCGGTGCAGGTTCACCGTCGCGCAGCAGTGGGCCGGCCACACCTCCACCGCCTCCCCGGGCCGCGGGCCGGGCTCCGCCGCCTCGACGATGGTGTGCTCCTCGTTCGTCCGCACCACCCGGTCGCCCGGCCGGGCCTTGACCGCCGGCGTCCCGAAGTCGCGGGAGATGGCCTTCGTCCCGGCGTCGAGGACGTACGCGCCCGGCCGGCGGCTCACCACGCCCGCCCGCACCGACAGCGCGCACGCGAACTCCGGGCGGACCTGGTGGTAGGCCGCGTCCATCACCACGAACGACCCGGGCTGGATCTCGGTCACGCCCGGCACGGACGCGACGACGTCCCAGGTGCCCGTCCCGCCGCCGGTCACGATCTCGACCGGCAGCCCGGCGGCCTCGACGAGCCGCCGTGCCGCCACCAGCTGTTCACACCCGGCCAGGGACTTGGCGCGCCGCTCCGCCGCGTCCGGGAGCATCTGGAGGTGACCGTCGTACCCCTGCAATCCCCGGAACCGCAGGCCGGGGAGCGACGCGACAAGACGGGCCAGCTCGACGACCGCCGGGCCGGCGGGCACGCCGCACCGGTTCATCCCGATGTCCACCTCGACCAACACCCCGACCGTCGATCCCGCGCCGCGGGCCGCCCCGGCCAGCTCGCGGACGTTGTCCGGGTCGTCCGCGCACACGATCAGGTTGGCGCGCGCCGCGAGCCGGGCGGCGCGGCGGGTCTTGAGCGGGCCGACCGCCTGGTTCGCCAACAGGACGTCGGTGAGGCCGGCGTCGGCCAGCGCCTCGGCCTCGTTCAGCTTGGCGCAGGCGAACCCGTCCGCCCCGGCCGCGGCGACGTACCGGGCGAGGCCGGTACACTTCAGGCTCTTGAAGTGGACGCGGACGTCCACCCCGTACCGCCGCCCGCCGGCGAACATGACCCGGAGGTTCGCGTCCACGGCGTCCAGGTCCACGAGCAGGTGTGGCGTGTCGAGGCCGGCGACGGGCTCGCCGGGCGTGGGGCCGATCGGGTCGCGTGGGTGCATGTCGGCCTCGTGGCGCGGGGTGCCATCGTTCTACGCCGCGGGAGGGCCAACCGCCTCGGTGGCCGACGTGCGAGTTCCTACCGATCGATGTCGGCCCGGGCGGCGTCGACGGTGCGACGGGGGGCGGCACCGCCGACGCCGCCCGGGGTTGTCACCCCGGGCTATTCACGGCCGCCCCTTCGGGGCTCAAGACCAAGCCCCGAGCCACCAGCCGGCTCACGCCGGCCGTTCGCCCCGGCGGGGGGGGGCGCCCCGACACCGACCGGGCGACGGGCCACTACTCGACGCGGAGCTCGGCGACCGTGGGCCGGGGGCCGACCTCCACCGTCAGGCCGGACGTGAGCGGGTCCGCGGCCTTCGGCGGGAGGCGGACCCACTGGCCCCTCGGCGGCTTCGGCGCGGGCTCGATCCCCGCCGCCCGCCGCGCCTCCTCGGCCTTCGCCTTCACCGCCGGCGGGATCGGCGGCTCGAAGTACGGGTCGGGGCTGTACACCCCGACCCGCGCCGGCCCCACCGGCACGCCCGTCACCGCGAACGTGCCGTCGAGGCGGATGGGGCCGTAGTACGTCATCTGGTCCGCTCCGATCACGCTGACCGTCCCGTACACCACGGGGCGGCCGCGGTACGAGACGGTACCGGTCACGTCCGAGCGGGACGGCCCGCACCCGGCGACCGCCGCGAGCGCGGCCGCGACGAGCAGCTTCCTCATGAGCGACCCTCCGCGCTACTCGGGTACGACCTCGCCGCCGTTCACCGTCACCATCGCCGGCAGGATCGTGGTCCCGGCGGCGTACGCGATCGACCGCACACTGCCGTCGCCGAGCAGCCAGTTGCCGCCGCCGGGGTGCGGGCTGTTGAACCGGTCCTGGCTGCACAGGTCCGCCGGCTTGAACGCCGCGTAGCGGCCGGGGAGCGAGCCGGGGCACGCGGTCGGCGTGACCGCCCCACCAGGGCCGACGCCGCCGAACGAGTTCTGGTTCGGGAACGCCAGCAGCGTGTGGTAGTCGGCCCCGGCCCACGTCGTGCCGCGCAGCGTGACGTGCCGCTCGCCGACCGCCACCGTGTTGCTCAGGCCGTCGACGACGGAGGTCGCCTGGAGCCGGGGGCGGACGCCCGGGTCCGGGCCGAACGGCGTTTTCACCGGGAACATCCCGTTGTTGGCGTTCATCCCGATCGGGCCGGTCGCCGGGTCGGTGTTCTCGTCGCTCCCGGTCACGCCGACGTAACTCACGAGGGCCAGCGGCGCCGGCGGTGCCGCACCGCCGGTCGGGTCCGTCATCGTCGGGCAGACGTACATCGAGACGGTCACCGCGCCCAGCGACGAGTAGCCGGCGCCGATGTCGGCCGCGGTGGACTTGCCGACCACGAGCCGCTGCGTCGTCTCCTGCTCGAGGTACGGGAGGACGCGGACCATCCACCCGCCGATCGACTCGGCCGCGATCGGCCCCTGGTCCGCCGGCTGGTACGCGAGGAAGGCCGGCATCTGTGCCCCGCCGAGCGCCGGGCTGAGGCTGCCGGGGAAGGTCGCCCGGCCGCCGGGGAACCGGCCGTTGGCGTCGTGGTAGTTGTGCAGGGCGAGGCCAATCTGCTTCAGGTTGTTGCCGCACTTGGTCCGGGCGGCGGCCTCGCGGACCTTCTGCACGGCCGGCAGCAGCAGGCCGATCAGGATGGCGATGATGGCGATGACGACGAGCAGTTCGATCAGCGTGAACGCGGGCCGAAAGCCGGCCCGGACGGGCAAGCGCATGGCGGTCCTCCGCACCAACGGGGATGGATGACCCGCCGCGGCGGGCCGGAGAGAAGCCGCGACCCGCGGGCGGGTCAGCGGCGGAGCGAGCGGCGCCACTCGTCGCCGAGCTCGCGGAGAGTCTTGCCGGTCAGCGTCGCCCAGAGGTCGTCGGTGTACTTGCCGTCGCGGAGCGCGGCGTTCAGCCGGCGCACGAGTGCGGCGTCGTGGGCCGACACGAGGTATGCGAGGAACGCCGCCGTCTCGCGCGAGTCGCCGTCGTAGCGGGCGGTGTCGGGGTCGGGCGGGTCGGCCGCCCACGGCTCGAACTTGTGGAACCGGACGTAGTCGGCGACCCCGTGGACGAGCCAGCCCGGGGCGCCGCGCCCGGGGTACGCCTGGACGAGGAGCGAGGTCGCGTGGACGACCGCGCCGACGTCGTGCGGGTTCGCGGCGAAGTACCCGGCCGACGCGATGACCCGTCCGCCGCCGGCCGCCACCGCAGCGTCGGCGTCGCGGCGGACCACGAACGGGATGCGGGAGGGCGGCCGGAACCCGTCCGCGGCCAGCTCGTCGCAGATCATCGGGTACGCCCGCTCGCACACTCGGGCGGCGCGCGTGGCCCAGTCCTTCAGCTCGGGGGCGTCGGTCGCGTCCACCACGAACTCGACCGGGTGGCGGAACACGGCCGGCGGCGGGTCGGAGCGGATCTCGAACTCGCGGACGAGCAGCGGGTGGCGCTGCGCCCCGGGGCGGACGCGCACGGCGAGCAGCTTCCGCCCGCCGGCGTCGCCGCGGGCCGTGCCGCGGGCGAAGGCGGCGAGTTTCTCGAACGCGATCCCGTCGGCCGAGACTTCGAGGTGGCCGGAGTCGAGCGTGTCGTGGTCGTTCGGGGTTCCGGTCCGCACCGCCACCGCCGTCACCGCCACCGGCTCGTCGAACCGGAGGGTGAAGTGGTCGTCCGCCACCGGGTTCCGGGCCGACGCGAAGAACGAGTTCGGCACGCCGTCGAAGGCGTACTGGCGGATGAACGGCCCGGAGGTCGGCAGCGTCGTCTCGACCACCACCGGCGTGCCGCGCACGGCCGGTGCCGCGGCGACCGGGCCGCCGACCGCCGCGGCCGTGGCGACCGGTGTCGGGGGCGGCGCCGCGCCAACGCCCGACCCGCCGCGGTTCACGCCGACCAGCCCGGCGACGACGAACACGCCGACCGCGGCCGCGAACTTCAGCGACACCACCGGCAGGAGCGTGCGCGTGAGCAGCACCGCCCGGCCGGACGCGAGCCCGGCGGCGAGCGGCACGCGGGCGTGGAACTGGACCGCGGCGCGGGCGGTGGCGGCGGCGAGTTGCGCCGGCACCGCGGCGACCGCCGTCCCGGCGGCGAGGAGCGCGAGCAATCCGGCGGCCGACACCGCCAGCCCGCGGCGAGTCAGCCTGGCCTGGAGGAGTTCGCGGGCGTCGCGGAGGCGGCGCTTGACCGTGCTCGGCGAGCAGCCGAGGTGCTCGGCCGCCTCGTCGCCGCTCATCCCCTCCATGCAGCAGAGGAGCAGCGGCCCGCGGTACTCGTCGGGGAGGCAGGCAACTTCCTCGTCGAGGATCGCCAGCAACTCGCGGCTCGACACGTCGGTAACCGCGTCGTCGGCGCCGGCCGGGGCGGTGCGGCGGGCTTCGCGTGCCTGCCGGCGGGTCGCGCCGCGGCGGACCTCGCGCGCCAGGCGGCGGGCGGCGGTGTGGAGCCAGGTGGCGATCGAGTCGTGCCAGGACACGGAGCCGGCCTTGCGCGCCAGCACCAGGAACGTCGCCTGGAAGGCGTCCTCCGCGTCCTCGCGGCGGTCGAGGACGCGCCGGCAGGTGCGCAGCACCATCGACCCGTGCCGCCGGAGCAACACGGCGAACGCGGCCTCGTCGTGCCCCGCGTCGAAGCGGCGGAGCAGTTCGCGGTCGGACAACTCGTCGTCCGCCGGCCGAGTAACCGGGTCGGGACGATGGGCGGGCATTACGAACTCCTACCGCCGCACGCGGCGCCACCAATACAGGAATGGCCGCCTGTGGAAAACCGGGTCACAAATTCGCCAAGATTTCATCCGGCGCTGGCGGGGAGAGGCACGAAGTGGCGATCGGGACGGCGGTTACGGCCGTTCCACGGCCGCGGCCCGAGACCGGGGTCGGTTCGCGTGGAGAGGACGGTTTATGACACCCCCGGTCGCCCGCACGCCGCAGGGGGCCGGGGGTCACGCCAGCGCCGCCTCGATCAACTCGCCGCCGTTGTCGGTCAGCCGTTCGTTGCGGCCGTTGTGGCGGAACGTCAGCCGGCGGTGGTTCAGGCCGAGCAGGTGCAGGATCGTCGCCTGGACGTCGTGGACGTGCGTCTTCCCATCGGCGGCGCGGAGGCCGATCGGGTCGGTCGAGCCGACGACGGCGCCGCCCCTCGCCCCGCCGCCGGCGAGCCACATGCTGAACCCGTGCGGGTTGTGGTCGCGGCCGTTCGTCCCCTCGGTCATCGGCGTGCGGCCGAACTCGCCGCCCCACACGACGAGCGTGTCCCGCAGCAGCCCGCGGCGCTTCAGGTCGGTGAGGAGCCCGGCGACCGGCTTGTCGCTGGCGAGCGCGAGGCGGCCGTGGTTCCCCTCCAGGTCGGAGTGCCCGTCCCACCCGTTCGTGTCGCCGCTGTACAGCTGCACGAACCGCACCCCGCGCTCGACCATGCGGCGCGCGAGCAAGCAGCGCGTGCCGAACTCCGCCGTCTCGGCGCGGTCGAGGCCGTAGAGGCGCTTCGTCTCGTCGGTCTCCTTCGACAGGTCGACCACCTCCGGCGCGTGCGCCTGCATGCGGAAGGCGAGCTCGTAGGCGGCGACGCGGGCGGCGAGCTCGGTGTCGAGCGGGCGGGCCGCGGCGTGGGCGCGGTTCGCCTCGCCCACGAAGTCGAGCGTGCGCCGCTGCTGCTCGGCACGGACGCCGTTCGGCGTGGCGAGGTGCGCCACCGGGCTCGGCCCGCCGCGCACGACCGTGCCCTGGTACGCAGCCGGCAGATAGCCGTTCCCCCACGCCGGGGCGCCGCCCTTCGGCCACCCGCCCGGGTCGGGCATGACGACGAACGCCGGCATGTTGCGGTTCTCGGTGCCGAGCCCGTAGGTCGCCCACGCCCCGAGGCTCGGCCGCCCCATGAGGATCGACCCGGTGTTCATCAGGTACACCGACTCCGGGTGCGTCACGCTGTCGCCGTAGCAGCCGCGGAGGAGGCAGATGTCGTCGACGCAGCTGCCGATGTGCGGGAACCAGTCGGACACCTCGGTGCCGCTCTGCCCGTGGCGCTGGAACGTGCGGCGCGACGCGAGGAGGCGGTTCCGGTCAACGCCGCGGCGCGTCTTGACCGGGCCGAACGACGCCGGCAACGGCCGGCCGTGGAGGCGGGTGAGTTCGGGCTTGGGGTCGAACGTGTCGACGTGGCTCGGCCCGCCGGACATGAACAGGAAGATGACGCGCTTGGCCGCCGCCTCGTGGTGCGGCGCCTTCGGCGCGAGCGGGTCGGGCGGGGTCTGCGCCCGCGCCTCCTCGTCGAGCAGGGCGGCGAGCGCGAGCGCGCCGAACCCGCACCCGGCGTTGCGGAGGAAGGCGCGGCGGTCGGGGAACGGGGTCATGGCGTTACTTTACCACTCGGGTGAGTCGCCACATCCCGTAAGGGTTGTGGAACAGGTCGCCGGGCGGGTAGGTCTGACACTCTTCCGCCGTGATCCGGAAGACCGGGGCCGTGGCGTCCAGGCTGAACGTCTGGCCGGCCGCGAGCGCCGGGGACGACAGCAGCTCGTACAGCTGAAACCGGTGAATCAGTTCGCCGGCCTCGTCCGGGCTCGCGTCGGCACCGCCGATCACGATGTCGCGGCAGCCGAGGTGGTGCATCCCGCACGAGAACCACCCGGTCTTACCGCCGACGCGCGCGACGAAGGCGTGGTACAGGTTCGGGAGGAAGTTGCTGTCGGTCCACTTGCTCCAGAGTTCGGGGCGGGGCGCGAGCCCGGCCGACTCCACCTTCACCCCCAGCCCGCCGGCCCGGAGCAGCCCGCGGGCGGCCCGCATCACCTTCCACGCGGCGTCGGTCGAGCCGCCCTCGCCGGTGAGGTACAGCGTGTGCGTGTGCCGGTCGATCGCGTCGAGCTCGGCCGCCGTGTACCGCCCGCCACCGGCGACCTCGAACGCCCGGCGCATGTGCGGGTCGCGGTCGTAGACCTCGAGCTGGAACGAGTCCTGCGTCGCCGCGTCCGTCAGGACCGTGCCCGCGAGCAGGTAGCCGCCGCTCCGCGCGGCGATGTCTTTGACGATGTCAGACCGTGTCGGCCACGCGCCGGGCACGCCGACGATGATCCGGGGCTTCTCCATATCGTCAATCCAGGTACACGAACTCGTTCAAGTGGAACAGCGCTGGACACAGCACGGTCAGTGGCGTGCCCGTACCCACTACGGCTCCTGCTCAACCACGACCCGCACGGCTGACACCTGCGCGGGGTAAGTCGCCTCGATTTCGCCAGTCCACCACACGCTGACGACCTGCCCCTCGGCCAGTTCACCGGCCCCGCCTGCCCGCTGCCGGACGACGGTTTCGTTGCCGACCCCGACAATGTACACCGACTTCTGTTCGCCCTCGGATTCACTCTGCGACGACTTCTGGCTCGGGTGCTCGGGCGGACGGCAGACCAGCCGAACCACCAGCGAGCCGGGGGACGGCCGGCGGATTTCCTCGATGAGGCCGTACAACTCCGGCCCTCGTTCCGGCTCCTTCTCAAGTTGGGGAGGTACCGGAGTTTGTTCCACGGGTGGCGGCACGGGCGGAGGCCGCTGCGGGCGCCTCGCCACGAGCCAGCCGGTTGCAATTCCGGCCCCGTAGGCTATCAGGACCGCGGCCGTGAAGAACGCACTCACCCGGCGCATGTGACCCTCACCGTGTTCCCCTGTAACGGTTGGGGAACGAGCGTTGGCAGTCAGTCCAAGTACACGAACTCGTTCAGGTTGAACAGCGCCCGGCATAGTTCGGTCAGCGGCGACTCGCGGAGGAACGCCGCCGCCCGCTCGCGCTCCGCCGCCGTCGGCGCCCGGCCCAGCACGAGCTGGTACGCTCGATCCACCCGCGCCGGCTCGTCGGCGGCCTCGCGCTCCACCCGCGCCGCCAGCGCCTTCGCCGCGGCCATCGCCTCCGCCGAGTTCAGAAGCGACAGCGCTTGTGGCGCCGTCGTGCTCCGCTCGCGCTTCGGACAGCTCTGGTTGCTGTCCGGCAGGTCGAATGCTTCGAGGAACGGGTCGCGCAGGTTCCGCCGGGCGAACAGGTATACGCTCCGCCGCGAGTGCTCGCTGGCGTCGGCCGTCGCCGGCACCGGCCGCGACCCGCCGGCGGCGCGCGCCAGTTCGGGCAACACCACGCCCGGCCCGCCGGTCTTGCGGTTCAGCCGGCCGCTCGCCGCCAGCATGGCGTCGCGCACCGCCTCGCCCTCCAGCCGGAGACGGTTCATCCGCGCGACCAGCGCGTTCGACGGATCGACCCGCGCCGCGTCCGCGCTCACCGCCGTCGACTGCTGGTACGTCTCGGACAGCAGCATGAGGCGGTGCATCCGCTTCAGCGTCCACCCGCCCTCGACCAGCTCGCACGCCAGCCAGTCGAGCAGTTCCGGGTGCGTCGGCGGTGTGCCCTTCACGCCGAAGTCGCTCGCCGTGGCGACGATGCCGCGGCCGAAGTGGTGCTGCCAGAGCCGGTTCACAATCACCCGCGCCGTGAGCGGGTTGTCGGCCGACGTGACCCACTTCGCCAGCGCCGCGCGCCGCCCGCTGCCCGGCGGGACCGGCGACACCGCGGCGTCCGTCGCGCCCGGCACCAGCGTGGTCGGGAACCCGGGTTGGACCTCGGCGCCCTTGTTGCCGAGCTCGCCGCGCTCCAGCACGTGAGTCTTGGGCGGCGGGCCGGGGCGGTCGGTGAGCCCCATCGCCGTCGGCAGCGGGCGCGGCTTCTGCGCGTCGAACGCCTTCAGCTTCGCCCGCAGCCCGTCGGCGGACTTCTTCTCGTCGGCCGACAGCGTCTTCGCCACCTCGGCGTCGACCACGCGGACCTTCGCCATCGACTGCTCGACCAACTCGATCTGCCCGCCGGTGCGCTTGTCGGCCGGCGTGCGGTGCGCGGCCTGGGTGTCGGCGGGCAGCTTGGCGAGCTTCGCCTCGAACAGCTTCTGCCGGTGCGGCGCCTCCACGGCGTCGAGCGCGGCGCGTACGTCCTTCGTGGCCGCCTGGTAGCGCGTCTCGGCGTCGGCGTGCGCCTGCCGCTCGGCGGGGGTGGCGACGGCGAGGTCGGTGCGGAACGCGGCGGGGGCGAAGAACGCCTGGAAGCGGAAGTAGTCGGCCTGCGGGATGGGCTCGAACTTGTGGTCGTGACAGCGGGCGCAGGTGAGCGTGAGCCCGAGGAACGCGAGCGCGGCGGTGTCGGTCATATCGTTGAGCGTGTTCAGCCGCCGCTGCGCCTGGTCGGACGAGTCGGTCATGTCCGGGCCGAGCAGGTTGAACCCGGTGGCGACGCGCGCGGCCGGGTCGCCGCCGAACACCTCGTCGCCGGCCAACTGCTCGGTGACGAAGCGGTCGTAGGGCACGTCGGCGTTGAGCGCGCGGATGACGTAGTCGCGGTAGCGCCACGCATCGGGGCGCGGCTCGTCGAACTCGTACCCGTTGGTGTCGGCGTAGCGGGCGAGGTCGAGCCAGTGCCGCCCCCACCGCTCCCCGTAGTGCGTCGACGCGAGCAGCCGATCGACCACCTTCGCCCACGCCCCGGGCGAGGTGTCGCGGACGAACGCCTCGACTTCCTCGGGCGTCGGCGGCAGGCCGGTGAGATCGAACGTGACGCGGCGGACGAGCGCTTCCGGCGTGGCGCGCGGCGCCGGCGCGAGCTTCGCCGCGTCGAGCTTCGCGCGGATGAAGGCGTCGATGGGGTTCGCCGGCCGCGTCCCGGCGACGACCGGCACCGCCGGCCGCGTCGGCTTCTTCCAGGCCCAGTGAGCCTTCCCCTCGTCCGCCCGCAGCGGCGACGCGAGGACGAGTACGGCGAGAGCAGGGAGGTAGCGCGGCATCGTGGCGAGCGGTGGGGAGGGCGGGGCCAACCCTTCGAGTGTCCCGGCTGCGCGGGCGGATGTCAACGGCGTGTTGGACGGAGCCGTCCCATACCGTCGGCGCCCACGACGGGCGCCGACGAACCGACCGTCACGTCAGCAGCTTGACCAGAGCGTAGGTCAAGCCGATGAGCAGCCCCGACACCAGCCCGATCCGCGCATCGTGGCGGACGATGGCGACGGCCCGGCGCACCGTGACGACGGCCGGGTCGCGGACCTGCTCCATCAAGGCCAGCACGACCACCAGCCCGTGCGCGACGCCGGCGGCGAGCCCTTCCAACACGCACAACACGACGATTTCGCAGCACACGCCGTTGCACGCAGCGCACAGCTCGATACCCAGCACCAGCAACACCAGGAGCCACTTGAGGGTCATCAACATCGGAGTTCTCCACACGAATTCGAGGTTTGGGTGAAGCCTTGCCCGCGTCGTCCGTCAGCGGTTAGGCTGGATGTTCCACACGACACGCGAATCCTAAATCCGATGTGCGGTGCGTTCGCGGTCCCAACCGCGGTGGGTCCGTGGTGACTTTGCGGTGAGGTGATGGAATGGCGGGTAGCGGGCGAAGTCGGCCGAGCTACAAGCCCGACGCAGACCTCATCCGCCAGGAGCGCGAGCGGTCCGGGCTGAGCATTGTGGACTTCGCGGCCGAATGCAAAATCGGCGAGAAGACGCTGCTGAAAGTACTGGCGGGCGAGGCAGTCGATTTCGCCACGCTGGACAAGCTCGCCGCCAAGCTAAAGATCAATCACTGGCATGAGCTGCTTGCGGTCGAGGAACGAGCGAAGCTGGCTCCCGTCTCATCGGCGCCGCCGCCGCCCGGGCCGCCGCTTGTCGTGAACCGCCTCGCCCAGCTCCCGGCCGTAGTCGCGGACTTCACCGGGCGCGCGGACGAGGCCCGCCGCATGGCCGCGCTCCTCCGCGGGGACGGCGGACGGGGCGGGGTGTCGGCGCTGCGCGGGATGGGCGGCGTCGGGAAGACGAGTCTCGCGGTGAAGGTCGCCCACGAAGTCCGCGACCGCTTCCCCGACGCCCAACTGGTGGTCGATCTCCGCGGCACGTCCGACCAGCCGATGACCGCTGCCGAGGCGATGGCGCGCGTCGTCCGCGACTTCCACCCGGAGCAGGGGAAGCTCCCCGACGCCGCCGCCGACTTGCTCCCGCTCTACCGGAGCGTGCTGGCCGGCAAGCGCGTGCTGATCGTCCTCGACAACGCGAAGGACGAGGACCAAGTGCAGCTCCTCGTCACCGCCCCGCCGCCGGCCGGGTTCATCGTCACCAGCCGGGCCGCGCTCGCGCTGGACGGGGTGGAAGCCGTCCGCCTGGACGTGCTGCCGCCGGCCGAGGCGCTGGCGCTGCTCCGCGGCATTGTTGGCCCGAAGGAGACGGACGCCGAGCTCCGCGCGGTGGCGGATCTGTGCGGCCGACTGCCGCTGGCGCTGCGGGTCGCCGGCGACTTCCTCCGCCTCCACCCGAACTGGTCGGTGCCGCGCTACATTGCCGCACTCGCGGACGAAGCCCAGCGCCTGGAACGCCTGAAGGGAAAGGCGAAGGACAAGGACGTGGAAGCGGTGCTGAGCCTGAGCGCCGCGGAGTTGGTGAAGGCGAACCCGGAGCAGGCCGAGCGCTGGCAGATGCTCTCCGTCTTCCCCGCCGACTTCAACGCCGTCGCCGTCGCCGTCGTATGGGATCTGAAGACCGGCGACGAGCCCGACACTGACATGGCAGTGGACGAGTTGACTGCGTTCCTGGACCGCAGCCTGATCGAGTACGACGAGCCGACCGACCGCTACAGCCTCCACGACCTGATGCGCCCGATCGCCCGCGACTCCTTCGCGGGCGACCACCCCCGTCAAGCTGGCACGGCCGATCGCCTGCGCGGCGCCGAACGCCGCTTCGCACGGCATTACTGTGAGGTGTTAGCGGCTGCCAACGACCTTTACTTGAAGGGGCACGACGACGTTCTGAAAGGGTTGGCGCTGTACGACTGGGAAGCGGCCAACATCCAGGCCGGCTGGAACTGGCCACGCGAGAAGCGAACGATCGATCTGCGTGCCACAGAGTTATCTCGGGATTGCCCCAATAAGGGCGCGCACGTTCTGTCTCTCCGGCTACCTGCCCGGACTCAGATCGTGTGGCTAGAAGGCTCGGTCGAAGCCTGTCGCAGGCTCGGCGACCGGCGGGGCGAGGGGGCTGCCCTGGGGAACCTGGGGAACGCCCACCGCGACCTCGGGGACGCTCGCGCCGCCATCACCTTCTACGAGCAGCGGTTGGTCATCGCCCGGGAGATCGGCGACCGGCGGGGCGAGGGGAACGCCCTGGGGAGCCTGGGGAGCACCCACTACTCCCTCGGGGACACTCGCGCCGCCATCACCTTCTACGAGCAGCGGTTGGTCATCGCTCGGGAGATCGGCGACCGGCACGGGGAAACTAACGCGAACTGGAATATGGCCATTGTCCTGCGTTACCTTGGCCGGCACCGTGAGGCGATCCCGTTCGCCGAGCAGTCGCTGGCGTTCTTCGAGTCGATCGGGCATTCGTGCGTCGAGGAAGACCGCCAGACGCTTGCCCGGTGGCGTGCCGAGGCCGAGGCGGCCGAGTCCGGGTGAGCTGGCTGAGCCTGCGGCCGGTGCAGGTGGGAATCTCGCCCGAATCTGGTCGGGCGCGAATTTCGTGCCCGGCGGCCGATCTGTTCCGCCATCGGCCACACTTTATACACACACGACGGAACCGCTGCCGACACTTGTGCTAGGGTTGGGGACTTTACCCGACCCTCACCGGAGGACCACCGTGACCGCCTGTGACCTCCCCCCCGACCAGGCCCAGCCGGCCGCGGCCGCCGAGACGCACACCATCCTCGTCGTGGACGACTCGCCCGTCGCCCGCCGGCTCGCCGGCCGCGTGCTGGAGAAAGACCCGGCGCTGCGCGTCGAGTACGCCAACGACGGCGACGAGGCGCTGGCCGCCATCGCCGAGCGCCGACCCGCCGCCGTGGTCACCGACCTCGAAATGCCGGGGATGAGTGGGCTCGACCTGGTCCGCGCCGTCCGCGAGGCGCACCCGGGGCTGCCGGTCATCCTGATGACCGGCGGCGGCAGCGAGGACACCGCCGTCGAGGCGCTGCGGGCCGGGGCAGCGAACTACGTCGCCAAGAAGAACCTGGCGCAAGACTTGGTGACGACCGTCGAACACGTGCTCGCCGCCGCCCGCGTCGACCGCCGCCAGCAACGACTGCTCGGGTCGCTGACGCACGTGGAATGCCGGCTGGAGCTGGAGAATGACCCGGCGCTCGTGCCGCCGCTGGTCGAGTACCTCCAGGGGCACGTGTCGCAGCTCGGCGTGTGTGGCCCATCGGACCGGGTGCGCGTCGGGGTGGCGCTGGAGGAGGCGCTGCTGAACGGCCTGTACCACGGCAACCTGGAGCTGAGCTCGGACCTGCGGCAGGACGGGAGCGGGACGTTCGAACGGCTGGCCGCCGAGCGCCGGTTCCGGGCGCCCTACGCCGCCCGCCGGCTGCACGTCGCGGTGACGGTGTCAACGGCGGAGGCGGTGTTCGTGATCCGCGATGAGGGGCCGGGGTTCGACGTATCGAAGGTGCCCGACCCGACCGACCCGGAGAATCTAGAGAAGGCCAGCGGCCGCGGCCTGCTCCTCATCCGGGCGTTCATGGACGACGTGCGGCACAACGCCACCGGGAACGAGATCACGTTGGTCAAGCGGCCGGAAGGCGCTGCCGCCTGACCGACTCCCGGCTGGGCGGTCGACGCGACCGCCGGATACAATCGCTTCCGGCTACGCTTCGGCCCGACCGGCAGTCCGGCAACGCCCCGCGCCCGGGCCGACACGCCGGAGGGACGAAGTGTCGAACGAGCCCGGCCCGACCGCCGTCGAGCGGTTCTTTCGCATGCGGGAGCGCGGCACCACCGTCCGCACCGAAGTCCTCGGCGGCGCCACCACGTTCGCCACGATGGCGTACATCATCGTGGTCAACCCGGCCGTCCTCCAGTTCGCCGGGCTGCCGGTCGGGCCGAGTACCGTCGCCACCATCCTCGTCGCCGCGGTCGGCTCGATCCTGATGGGGCTGTACGCGAACCGCCCGCTGGCGGTGGCTCCGTACATGGGCGAGAACGCGTTCCTGGCGTTCGGCCTCACCGCCCTCGGCATCGGCTGGCAGCTCCGCCTCGGCGCAGTGTTCGTCGCCGGGCTCGTGTTCGTCGCCATCACACTTTTCCGCCTCCGCACCTGGCTCGCCGCGGCGGTCACGCCGAGCCAGAAGCACAGCTTCGCCGCAGGCATCGGCCTGTTCCTCGCGTTCATCGGGCTGTACCAGACCGGCGTCGTCACCAGCTTCGTCGAAGGAACGCCCGCGCCGCCGGCGGGCACCGAGGTTCTGGTGAAGCCGCCCGTGCCGGTGAAGATCGGCAACTTTTACGACCCGCGGGTGCAACTCGCCGTGTTCGGGTTCCTGGTCACCGCCGCGCTCCTGTGCCGCGGCGTGAAGGGGGCGCTGCTCATCGGCATCGTGGTCACGGCGGTCGCCGGCTACCTGACCGGCCACGGCACCGCGCCCGCGGGCGTCGTGGCGCTGCCGTTCACCGGCGAGTACAGCCTGGAGCCGATCGCGTTCCAGCTCGACATCGTCGGCGTGCTGAAGCTCAGCTTCCTCCCCGTCCTGCTGACGCTGTTCCTGATGAGCTTCCTCGACACGCTCGCCACACTCGTCGGCGTCGGCGCCGCGGCCGGGATGCTGGACGAGAAGGGGAACTTCCCGGAGGCCGAGAAGCCGATGCTGGTGGACGCGGCGGCGTGCGTGTTCAGCGCCGTCGTCGGGTCGAGTACGAGCGGCGCGTACATCGAGTCGGCCGCCGGCGTGCGCGAGGGCGCCCGCACCGGGCTCGCGGCGGTGACGACGGGGGTTCTCTTCGCGGCGGCGCTCTTCTTCATCCCGCTCGTGCAGCCGCTCCAGGGGCTCGCCTACGCCTACGGCCCGGCGCTGGTCGCGGTCGGGGTGATGATGGTCGGCTCGGTGCGCGACATCGAGTGGGACGACCCGGTCGAGGCGACGGCGGCGCTCGTCACGCTGGCGATGATCGTGTTCACCTACAACATCGCCAACGGGCTGACCGCCGGGCTCATCATCCACCCGCTGCTGAAGGTGCTCGCCGGCCGGGGGCGCGAGGTGACCGCCGGCGGCGCGGTGCTCGGGGCGGCGTCGCTTGTGTACTACGTCTTCGGCTTGCCGCACTGATACCGAATCCGGCTGATACGCAACCCTCCCAACAGCGGGAGGAGTTACGATGAAGCGACTCCCAATTGTTGAGCACCTGAGTCACGCGGAGATCGACCGCCGCTACCGCACCTGCGCCAACCCGGCCGAGAAAACTCGGTGGCACGTCCTGTGGCTGGTCACCCGGCCCGATGAGCCGCTCTCGGCGACCGCCGTCGCGAAGTTGGTCGGGTTCACGCCCGCCAGGGGGCGGGCCGCCCTCAAGCGGTACAACGCCCACGGCCCCGCCGTCCGTCGGGGAGGGCGGCGGAGCAACGGGTCCGACCCCAAGCTGACGCCCGAGCAGAAGGCCGAACGGTTCACCGCGCTCCAAGCCGAGCCGCCCGACGGCGGCCTGTGGAGCGGACCGAAGGTCGTGGCCTTCGTGGAGGACCGGTTCCAGGTCGAGGCGTGGTCCCAGGCCCGGTCCCGGCGGCATTCGGTTCCGTACTCCGCAAATCCATTGCGACGGCTGGCGCGTGACGAGGTGGTCGAGGTGCCGGACACCCGCGAGCCGCGCGAAGTGACGGTCCGGTTGGACTGACCGCCGCGCCGGCCGCACAATTCCGACATGCCCGACCGACCCGCGATCCTCGGCGGCGCGCCCGCCTTCCCGAACGGCCCGCCGGCGTGGCCGCGGCCCGACCCCGGCGTGGCCGCCGCACTCGCCGCCGCGACCGCCACCGGCGCCTGGGGCCGCTACCACGGCGACAACGTCCCCGCACTCGAGGCGGAGCTCGCCGCCTTCCACGCCGTCCCGCACGCGCTCACCTGCGCCAGCGGCACCCTCGCCGTCGAGACGGCGCTGCGCGCCCTCAAGGTCGGCCCCGGCGACGAAGTGATCCTCGCCGGCTACGACTACGAGCCGAACTTCCTCACGGTCCACGCGCTCGGGGCGAAGCCGGTCCTCGCCGACGTGGCCGCGCACAACTGGAACCTCGATCACGCCGCCCTCGACGCGGCCGCGTCGCCGCTCACGAAGGCGGTGCTGTGCTCGCACCTCCACGGCGGGCTCGTGCCGATGCCGGACGTGTGCGCGTGGGCCGCGGCGCACGGCATCGGTGTGGTCGAGGACGCCTCGCAGGCAACGGGCGCGACGGTCGCCGGGAAGCCGGCCGGGACGTGGGGCGACGTGGGCACGCTCAGCTTCGGCGGCACGAAGCTCGTCACCGCCGGCCGCGGCGGAGCGCTGCTGTTCCGAGACCGTGCCGGCTTCCAGCGGGCGAAGCTCTGGCTCCACCGCGGGACGCAAGCGTGGGCGCCGCTCAGCGAACTCGCCGCGGCCCTCGTCCGCCCGCAACTCGCGGCGCTGGCGGCGGGGACGATACAGCGGACCGCACGCGTCGCGCTGCTGCTCCGCGAGTTGGCCGACGTGCCGGGGCTGACGCCGTTCGAGAACCGCGTCGCGGGGTCGCCGGCGTACTACAAGGTCGGGTTCCGCTACGACCCGGGGGCGCTCGGGCTGACGCGCGAGGTGTTCGTGTCAGCCCTGCGGGCGGAGGGGGTGGCGTTCGACGTGGGGTTCACGAGCCTGCACGCCGGCCGCTCGCCGTCGCGCTACCGCGCCGCCGGTGACCTCCGCGAGGCGACTGCCGCCGGCCTCGGGTGCATCGCGCTACACCACCCGGTCCTGTGGGGAAGTGATGATGACGTGCGCCGCGTCGCGGCGGCGGTGCGGGCGGTGTACGAGTGGCGTGAAGCGATTCAGAAGCAGAATTTTTGACAGGATGAACAGGATGAAGCAGGATTAAAAAACAAGTATCTGTTTTAATCCTGCTTCATCCTGTTCATCCTGTCAAAAAATGCCCCCGCTCAGTGAGGGGTTTCCTTCACCTGGTTGCGGTTCCACTTCGGGATCACCACCAGCACGTCGGCCGAACCGTTCGGCACGCACTGGCAGCTCAGCCGGGAGTCGGGCGTCAGCGCCGGCGCCTCGTCGAGCATGTCCTCCTCGTCGTCCGTCGCCTTCGAGCAGCTCGCGCCGCCCTGCTGGACGTAGACGTGGCACGTCGAGCACGCGCACACCCCGCCGCACGAGTGGTTGATCTCCACGCCGGCTTCCTCGGCGATGTCGAGCAGGCTGCCGTCGAGGCCGATGTGGCCGAACGGGAACGTCGCCGGGTCCACGCGCACCTCGGTGCGCTGGCCGGTCTCCTCGTCCACGAAGGTGACGGTGAACGGTGCCTTCGCCTTCTCGGCGTCGGCCTTCTGAATGTATGGGTTCACGCCGGCCACGGCGGGGCTCCTCGGTGCGGTACGGGCAGTACCGTTATCGTAGACATTCGCCGCTGCGCGGCGCGCGGCGCGGTCGCTCAGGATTAACTCATTGCATCTGAGCCGGCCGGTCGGTAGAGTCTTACCCGCATACCTCTCTCCCGCCCGGCCCGCTGCCGCGCACCATGAGACGGCCGTCGCCCGGCGGCGTCTCCCTTGAACCCGCACCCCGTACCGGACCGGCCATGCACGACCCGACCGCGAACGGCCACCCCCGCAGCACCGCCGCCCCGGCGGGCGTCGTCCGGTTCCTCGACGGCGTGCGGGCGCGCATCGGCACCGTCGTCGTCGGCCAGGACGTCGTGGTCGAGCGCATCCTGATCGCGCTGCTCACCAGCGGGCACCTGCTGCTGGAAGGCGTGCCCGGGCTCGCCAAGACGCTCCTCGTGTCGTGCCTGGCGAAGTCGATCGCGCTCCAGTTCGCCCGCATCCAGTTCACCATCGACCTCCTCCCGTCGGACATCCTCGGGTCCGAGATCCTCGACCAGCGGGTGAACGAGTTCCGCGTCAACAAGGGGCCGGTGTTCACGAACCTGCTCCTCGCCGACGAGATCAACCGCGCCGCGCCGAAGGTGCAGTCGGCGCTGCTGGAGGCGATGCAGGAGCGGAAGGTGACGATCGGCAAGGAGGCGTTCAAGCTGCCGTCGCCGTTCCTCGTCATCGCCACCCAGAACCCGGTCGAGCAGGCCGGCACGTTCGAGCTCCCGGAGGCGCAGCTCGACCGGTTCATGTTGCGGCACCGGCTCGTCTACCCGACGCCCGACGAGGAGCGCGAGGTGCTGCGGCGGAACATGGCGCTCGGGGTGAAGCGCGAGGGCGGCGGCGCGACGGCCCGGACCGAGTTCGACGTGCTCGCCGAGGAGCCGGTCGGCACCATCGATGACCTCGTGGCCGCGATGGAGGCGGCGGCGACCGTCCACGTCAGCGACACGTTCCTCGAGCACGTCGTCGATGCCGTGACGCGGACGCGGTCGCACCCCGACCTGGAGCTCGGCGCCAGCCCGCGGGCCGGCATCGCGCTCATCAAGGCGGCGAAGGCGCGGGCGCTGGTGCTCGGCCGCGGGTACGTCGTGCCCGACGACCTGTACGCCCTCGCCCCGGACGTGATCCTCCACCACATCCGCCTCACCTACGAGGCGCTGGCCGACGGGAAGCGCGGCGACGACGTGCTCCGCGACATCCTCCACGACCTCACCCGCGGCGCCGGCAAGCCGGCCCTCGCGGCCCGGAACTGACCCGTGGAAGGCACCCTCGACACCGCCGACCACCTCGACGCCCGCCAGTTCTTGATCGCGGTCAAGAAGCTAGCCGACGCGCTGGCCTACGGCACCGACCGGTCGCCGTTCCTCGGCTCCGGGATCGAGTACGCGCAGTCGCGCCCGTACCAGCCGGGCGACCCGGTGCGGGCCATCGACTGGCGCGTCACCGCCCGCACCGGCAAGCCGTTCGTGAAGGAGTACGAGGCGCCGAAGCAGCTGCCGTGCTACCTGCTGATGGACACGTCGGCGTCGATGACCGTGTCGTCCGTGAAGCGGAGCAAGTACGCGGTGGCGGTCCACATCGCCGGCGGGCTGGCGTTCGCGTGCCTGGACCGGGTCAGCCCGGTCGGCGTGGTCGGGGTCGGCGGGCGCGACCTGCGGATGGAGCCGAGCCTGTCGCGGGCGCAGGTGCTCCAGTGGCTCCACGCCTTCCGCCGGTTCCGGTTCGACGAGCCGACGACGCTCGGCCGGCGCGTCACCGAACTGGCCCCGACGCTGCCGAACCGCTGCCTCGTGGTCGCCCTCACCGACCTGCACGACGACGCGGCGGTGCCGGCGCTCAAGCTGCTGGCGCAGCGACACGACGTCGTCGTGATCCGCCTGCAAGACCCGGCCGAGACGGGCGTCCACGGCGCCGGCTTCCTCCGGGCCGGCGAGGCCGAGACGGGGCGCGTGTTCGTGACGCGCGGCGGGAAGTCGTGGGCCGACCCGGAGATGACGGCGCGGCAACTGAAGCGCGCCGGCGTGGACCACCTGCTCGTCCGCACCGACCGTCCGTTCGTCGCCGACCTGCGGAACTTCCTGCGCGGGCGGAACGTGCTGGGGCGGGGGCGGCGGTAGGCGATGAACGGATGAAGGGGTGGGCGGGTGAAAGGGTGAGGAGCCGAATGATGGCGGGGCGACGTTCGAGGTTCGGTGGTCACGCCGGGGCGCTCGCGCTCCTCGTCACCCTTTCACCCCTTCACCCGCTCACCCCTTCACTCCGCGCACAGCCGGAGACGACCGTCGGCATGGCGGGCATGCTCGAGGGCGTCGTGCTCCCCGGCAGCGAGCTGGAGCGGGAGCGGAAGGACGACCGTAAGGCGCCGGTCGTGCTGCGTGTCGTCCGCGTCTACCCGCACGGCACCGCCTTCCGCTACGACCTCGAATACCAGGGGCTCGAACCCGGCACCCACGACCTGCGCCCGTACCTCCGCCGCAAGGACGGCACGCCGCTCGGCGACCTCCCGCCGCTGACGGTGAAGGTGAACGAGGTGCTGCCGAAGGGCCACGTCCTGCCGCACAAGCTGGAGATCGAGCCCGGCCCGCACGTCGGCGGCTACCGCTACCTCGTCGTCGGCGTGGTCGTGCTGTGGGCCCTCGGCATGGTAGCGCTCGTCGCATCGTTCTTCCTGCCGCGCCGCCGCAAGGCCGCCGGCGCCACCGACAAGCCGGTGTCGCTCGCCGAACGGCTGCGACCGCTGCTCGAAGGCGCGGTGGCGGGGAAGCTGTCGCAAGCCGAGCTCGCCGGGCTGGAGCGCGGGCTGCTCGCGTACTGGCGGAAGCGGCTGAACCTGGAAGGCGCCGACCCGGCGGTCGCGCACGCCAAGCTGCGGGCGCACCCGGACGCCGGCCCGCTGCTGGCGAAGCTGGAACAGTGGCTCCACCAGCCGGGCGAGCCGGAACCGGTGGACGTGCCGGCGCTCCTCGCCCCGTACCGCGACCTGCCGCCGGAGGCGATCGACCTCGCCGGGGGGACGCCGTGACGTTCAAGGATACCCCGCTCGTCTGGCCGATGTTCGCGCACCCGGTAGTGCTCGCCGCACTGCTGCTGCCGGCGCTCGCGCTGGCGTGGGTGTGGGCGGGCCGGTGGGTCATCCCGTCGCGCCGCATCGTCCTACCGCTCGACGGCGCCCGGGCGCGCGGCGGGTGGTGGACGTGGGTGCTCATCGGCCTCGCCGAGTCGGCCGCGCCACTGCTGCTGGCCGTGGCCGTGTGCGTCCTCGCCGGACCGCAGCGGAACGGGGCGCCGCAGCAGAAGCGGTCACTCACCAACATCCAGTTCGCGGTGGACGTGTCCGGGAGCATGACCGCGCCGTTCGGCGAGGGCACCCGGTACGACGCGTCGATGAAGGCCATCGACGCCTTCCTCGACTTCCGCAAGGGCGACGCCTTCGGGCTCACGTTCTTCGGCGACGCGTTCGTCCACTGGGTGCCGCTCACCACCGACACGTCGGCCATCCGCTGCTCGCCGCCGTTCATGCGCCCCGAGATCGCGCCGGCCCCGTTCGGCGGCACGGCCATCGCCAAGGCGATCGGCGGGTGCAAGGCCGAGCTCCGCCGCCGCGACGAGGGCGAGAAGATGATCGTCCTCATCACCGACGGGTTCAGCTACGACCTCCAGAACGCCGACCAGGACTTGGCCCGCGAGCTGAACGCCGAGCAGGTGAGTGTGTTCACCATCATCGTCGGCGGGTTCGAACCGCAGGCCGAGGTCGTCAACATCTGCCGGCTCACCGGCGGCGAGGCGTTCCGCGCCGACGACCCCGACGCCCTCCCCGCCATCTTCAAGCGGATCGACACGCTCAAACAGGCGAAGCTGACCCCGACGATGGTCGAGACGGTGGACTACTACGAACCGTTCACCCTGGCCGGGCTCGCGGTCGCACTCGTCGGGCTGCTCGCCCTCCTCGGGCTGAGGTACACGCCGTGGTGAGCCTCCCACCGATCCCGAAGCTGGACGCGACGTCGGCCGACGGGCTGAACGCCGTCGCGCTGGCGTTCGCCGCCGCCGGCGTCGTGGTGATCGTGGCGGTCGCGGCCGAACTGCTCCACTTCACGCGCGTCCTGCGCGTCGCCCCGCTGGCGTTCGGGCCGGGGCGGGCGCGGGTCGGCGTGGCGGCGGTGGCGGCGGTGTTCCGCGTCCTCGCGCTCGCCGCGGCGGTGTGGGGTTTGACCGTCCTGCTCGTCCTCCCGCCGGCGGCGCACCGCGCCGGCGAGATCAAGGACAGCGAGTACCGGCACCTCGTACTGGTCCTCGACATCTCCCGGAGCATGGAGGTGGAGGACGCCGGGCCGGGCGGGAAGCAGAAGCGGTCGGAGCGGGCGGCCGACCTGATCCAGTCGTTCTTCGAGCGGGTGCAGGCGGAGCGGTACAAGACGACGGTGGTGGCGGTGGCGTCCGAGGCGAAGCCGGTGGTGCAGGACACGACCGACCGCGAGGTGGTGCGGAACATCCTCACCGAGCTGCCGATGCGCCACGCCTTCAAGCCGGGCGACACGAACATCTTCGCCGGGCTCGAGGAGGCGGCGAAGCTCGCCAAGCCGTGGCCGCCCGGGTCGGCGGTGCTGATGATGGTGACCGACGGCGACACCGTGCCGACGACCGGGATGCCGAAGATGCCGCCGTCGATCGGGAGCAACGTGGTGATGATCGGCGTCGGCAACCCGACGGTCGGCAAGTCGCTCGGCGGGCACACGACGCGACAGGACGTGTCCACGCTGCGGCAGGTGGCGGCCCGGCTGAACGGCGCCTACCACGACGGGAACGAGAAGCAGCTGACGACGGAGCTGGTGTCGAAGATCGACGAGCGGGCGAAGCCGAAGGGCGGCGACCGCTGGACCGCCCGCGAGTACGCGCTCCTGTGCGTCGGCGCCGGGGCGGCGGTGTTCGGCCTGCTCCCGCTGGCCCTCGGCCTGATCGGCACCGGCTGGGAGCCGGGGCACCGGCCGCGGGCGGAGTAGTCCGCGTGTCCGTGGGTTTTCAGCCCGAAGGGCTGAAAACGAAGACGGACACCACAATGAACCGAGCGTGACATTCGCCTCGGCGTCGGGTAGGCTCGGAACGGTTTGTGGGCGGAAGCGTCTCTTTTCGGGGAGGTGTTTCATGGCGGTTCGCATCCTGCTGTTGACCGGGTGGCTGCTGGTCGGCTCGGCCGCCGCGGTCGCCCACTGGTTCGGCCCCGGCGTGGACGGGCGGAAGCTCGACCTCGTCGCCAAACACGTCCGCGCCGCCCAGACCGCGGTCGCCACGGAGGACTACACGGCGGCGGTCGAGGAGTACGCCGCGGCGCTCAAGGACCTGCCCGAGGGCCGCACCGCCGACGCGCAGCGCATCCGGCTGGAGCGGGCGAAGGCCCAGATGCTCGCCCAGCAGCTCCCCGAGGCGCACGGCGACCTGCGCACGCTCGTGGACGAGATCGGCGCCGACGCCGGCGCCGACGCCAAGCTCCTCGCCGACGCCCGCTCGACGCTGGCGAACGCGCAGTACTACACCACCTGGCTGATGCGGCTCGAGGGGCTCGGCCGCGACGAGTGGGAGCCGGAAATCGAGGCCGCCCGCCAGACGTACCGGCTGCTGGCCGAGGACGCCGACCGCCGCGGCGACGCGGCCGCCGCCACGAAGCACCGCGAAGACCTGGAGTCGGCCGTCCGCCTCGCGCGGATGGAACTATCCGAGCTCCAGGGGCTGAACCTGCCGAAGCAGTGCAACGGCTGCTGCTCGTGCAAGGGCCGCAAGCCGGGCAAGAAGAACGGCCCGGCGCCGAAGCAGAACGACGTGCGCGGCGCCGGCGGCGCCCCGCCGATCGACGACAGCGGCCACTGATCGTCCGCGACCGCCCGGCGCCACACCTCACCGGCGCCGGGCGGGTTCGCCTCCCCGCTTCCCCGACTTACTGGACCATCGACCGATCGGTGTCGGGTGCGAAGTCCCGACGTGGCGAACGGCCGGCGTGAGCCGGCTGGTCGTTGCCCCAGGTATCTGACACAGCGACCGGTCACCCGCGTGGTCCGCTCGGGTACCCGTACCAACGACCAGCCGGCTCACACCGGCCGTTCGCCGGACCCGACGCCGAGCGATCGACGCACCACTACAAGACAACAGACCGCCACCCGAGGCCGCACCCGTGAGGAAGCCGCTCGCGTTCGCCCTCCTCGTGTTCGCCGCCGGCGTCGCCGCTCGGGCGCAGCCGCCGGTCGCCCCGCCGCCGCGCCCGGCCGGCACGCCGCCGACCGCGGTCTCCGCCGAGGCGGGCAAGGGCGACAAGGAGGAGCCGAAGGAGGCGCCGCGGCTGACGAAGCTGAAGGCGCTCACGTTCGACCGCCGGCCGTCGGCGGTCCTCAAGGCGTGGGCGCCGAAGCCGGAGGTGAAGAAGGCCGCGCCCGAGACGCCCGAGAAGGAGCCGAAGAAGCCGGACCCGAAGGCCGAGGAGTTGGCGAAGGAGCTCGCGGCGTTCCAGACGAACGTCACGCTCGGCAAGTGGGGCGACGTGAAGGCGTACCTCGCGTCGCTCCCCGAGGACGAGGGCACGGCGGCGTACAAGCAGCTCCTCCGCAGCCTGCGGCAAGGCCCGAGCTCCGGCAACCCCGGGATGCCCGAGGGGATGTCGGAAGGGATGATGCCCGGCGGCCCGGTCTCGGCGCAGTTCGCCGAGAAGAACGCCTTCACCGCCGACGACGTGCTCGGCCTCGCCGCCGCGGCGCCGCCCGTGAAGAAAGCGACGCCGGAGGCCGAGAAGGAACGCCTCACCATGCTCGGCGGCATCCTCCGCGAGGCGGTCGCCGGCGGCACGCTCGCCGAGGTCGCCGTCGCCCGCCTCAAGACCGACGCCGCGAAGCCGGCCGGCGCGGCGACGCTCACCGTGCGGCAGGCGGCAAAGGTCCTCATCGGCGGCGGCCTCGCCGAGTACGCCGGCGGCTTCCTCCCGCCCCCGGAGAAGGCGCAGCAGGAGAAAGACCTGGAGGCGCTGAACCTCCTCGCCCAGCACTTCCTCGCGCTGCACGCCAAGGAATCGAAGGGCGGCAACCTGGAGCGGGCGTGGACCGCGATTCAAGCCGTCCTGTCCGCGCCCGACGGCCCGGCCGAGGAGAAGGAGGCCGGGCTCCTCCGCGCCGTCGAACTCGCCCCCCGGCTGAAGGAGGAGCTCGGGCAGGCGTGGCTCGCCGAGAGCTTCACCAAGAACCCGAAGCGCGGGCAGGAGATCCTCGCGTCGGTCGGCTCGCTCGTGTCGCGCGGCCTCACCGCGCGGCCGATGATCCCCGACGACCGGTTCAACGCCCTCAAGCTGTCGCAGACGGCCGTCGAGGCGCTGCTGAAGGCCGACCCGGCGCGGGCGAAGGAGTGGCGGCCGGCGCTCACGCTGCTGGCCACCGGCTGGATGAAGGAGGCCGAGTTCTCGCAGCGGTTCGACCGCTCGGCGGGCAACCCCCGGCTGCGCCGCGACATGTACGGGAACATCTTCTTCGGCACCGACGACGACGACCCGATGACCCGCATGATGATGATGCAGCAGCCGAACATGCCGCGCCCGGTGCCGGTGGCGGAGGTCATCAAGGCGGCGCCGAGCCCGGCGTGGGTGGCGGCGGTGGACGACGGCCTCCGCCCGCGCCTCGCCGGCACCGTCGCCCGGCTCCACCTCAAGGCGAACGAGGAGGACAAGGCGTTCCCGCTCATCGAGCAGCTCGCCACGGCCCAGCCGGACGAGGCGAAGGAGCTGGTGAAGGAATTCCTGCGCGTGTGGACGCGCAACCACGACCCGAACGCCTCCCGCAACGAGAACCGCTACTCGTGGTTCTTCTTCGCCTTCGAGCAGCGGGCCGAGGGCATCCCGCTGACGCGGTCGAAGCAGGAGCGCAACCTGCGCGAGCTCGCCGGCTGGGCGGCGCGGATCAAGAAGCTCCCCGGCGGCGCCGGCGTGCTCGACGACGGCGTGATCGTGACGGCGTTCACCGCCTGCCACAGCTCGGCCGAGGTGTACCGCACCGAGGCGATCGAGTCGGTATTCGGGTCGGTGGACAACCTCCGCCCGAAGACGCTCGCGGCCCTGGCCGACCAGATGCGCACCAACCTCGCCGGCCTGTGGAAGGAGCCGGCGGTGCAGGAGCGGAACAAGACGAAGCGGAAGAAGAAGGACATCGAGGCCGAAGTCATCCGCGGGTACGAGGTGGCGCAGGCCGTGGTGACGGACGGCCTCGGCAAGCACGCCGACCACTGGGCGCTGCTCGCCGCCCGGGCCGCGCTGGCGCACGACGAGATCAACTTCCGCCAGGAGCTGAACAAGTCGGCGACGTTCTCCGCGCAGCGGTCGGACGCCTTCGCCGGGTTCAAGAAGGCCGCCGCGGAGTACGCGAAGGTGGTGCTCACGACCCCGGAGGCCGAGCACACCGTCTCCGTGTACGAGCAGTGGTTCGCGGCGTCGCTCGGGGCCGTGGACCTGGGGATGATCACCGAGGAGAAGCAGCCCGACTGGACGCAGCAGCAGCACATCCGCGCCGCGCTCCTGGCGCTGCCCGGCGACCAGGCCGAGAAGCACCTGGCGCGGTTCGCCAACAACCTGTTCATCCGCATGAGCGGGGCGAAGCCGCACGTGAAGTTCAACTACCTCAAGGCCGGGTTCGCGGTGGTCGGCGACCACCCGCGCGCCGCCGAGGCGAAGAAGCTGTTCGACTACTACAAGGATCTCGTCACCGAGATCCAGCTGGAGGCGGTGGTGGACGGGCCGACGCGGGTCGGGCACGGGCGGCCGTTCGGGCTGTTCGTGAACATCCGCCACACCCGCGACATCGAGCGCGAGTCGGGCGGGTTCGGCCGCTACCTCCAGAACCAGAACAGCATGGCCTACTCGTACAACTACGGCCGCCCGACCGCCGACTACCGCGACCGGTTCGAGCAGGCGGCGCGGACGGCGCTGAAGGAGCAGTTCGACGTGGTGTCGGTGACGTTCCAGGGGGAGAAGGTGAACTCGCGGGCCGACCCGCGCGAGTTCGGGTGGCGGACCACGCCCTACGCCTACGTCCTCCTGAAGCCGCGCGGCCCGCAGGTGGACAAGGTGTCGCCGCTCCGCATCGACCTCGACTTCCTCGACACGTCGGGCTACGTGGTCATGCCGATGGAGTCGGCGGCGGTGCCGATCAGCGCCCGCGACGCGGCCGGCGACCCGCGCCCGGTCGAGAAGCTGACCGTCACCCAGACGCTCGACGAGCGCCAGGCCGAGAAGGGGATACTGCTGCTGGAGGTGAAGGCGGTCGGCGTCGGCCTCGTGCCGGACCTGGCGGAGTTGGTCGGCGAGGTCGCCCCGCCCGGGTTCGAGGTCGTGAAGACCGAGGACCAGGGGCTCGGGGTGAAGAAGTTCGAGGAGGACGCCGCCGCGAACGCGGTCGTTTCGGAGCGGACGTGGTTGCTGACGCTCCGCGGCAAGGACGGGCAGTCGGCGCTGCCGAAGGCGTTCCGCTTCCCGGCGGTGAAGGTGCCGACGAAGGAGGTCATCTTCCAGCGCTACGTGGACGCCGACCTGGCGCCGGTGGGCGAGGAGGTGTCGCTGGAGGCGACCTACGGGCGGACGGCGGCGCTGTGGCCGTGGGTACTGGCCGGCGCCGTGGCGGCGCTCTTCGCCCTCGCGGTGCTGATCGTCGTGGCCGTGCGCCTGAAGCCCGCCGCCGTCGCGGAGCGCCGGCTGCCCGAGAAGCTCGACCCGTTCGTCGCCGCGGCGATCCTGCGCGAGATCCGGGCGCGACCGGAGGTGACGGACGCCCAGCGCGCGGCGATCGACGCCGACGTGGCGGCGATCGAGGTGTCGTACTTCTCGGACGGGGCGACCGGGTCCGGGCCGGACGTGCGGGCGGTGGTCGAGCGCTGGGCGGCCGCGGTGCCCGGCTGGACGCCCGCCCGGCACAGGCGGACCGCGGCGGGGGCGTGACGAGGTAGTTTGTGCCGTGCGCCACCGGACGCGGAGTCCGGTGGCCTGAACCCGTCATTCCCCCATCCGCCAGTGGGCCGTCACCGCCGCATCGTGAAGGCGATCCACAGCGCCAGCAGGCCGATCACCAGCACGATGCCGAGGAACCCGCAGCCGTTGATCCCGATCGCCAGGTTGCGCTTGCGGGTCGCCAGGTTCGCGTGCGGCTTCTTCGCGTCGAAATCGTGGTCGCAGTCGTTGCAGACCACCGCCTTGCACATCACCGCG
Organism: bacterium; assembly: GCA_017308215.1. GTDB lineage: Bacteria > Planctomycetota > Planctomycetia > Gemmatales > Gemmataceae > Urbifossiella. The sequence goes on from JAFKFQ010000263.1 coordinate 30,452, forward strand.
CCGACCGTCCCCAGGTACCACGGCCACGGCCCCGGTCGCTGCGACCGCCACCCACACTCCGGGCACGGCACCCCGCCGGCCGACCGACGCCGGCGCGGGCGGTCGTCCTCGTCCTCGGCGTAGCGACTCACGGAAACCTCGCGGGCTTTGGCAAGCCCGGCCGGGTCACGGCAGCGGCACGTCGCGGAGCTCGAACGTGACCTCGTGGGTGGACTGGACCCACTCGTTCACCACCAGCCGCACCGGCTCACCGAATTGCTGGCGGACGCCGCGCCGGTCGGTCGGCTGGAACGGCAGCGTCATCGTCACCGAGGTCGGGCTCGTGTTCATGTTGCTCGGGCCGAAATTCCGGTACCGGTTCCCCTTCCCGTCCGTCAGTTCCACCTTCTGCCAGATGCTGTTCGACCAGTTGTAGTCCGGGAAGTTGGGGTCGTGCTGGCCGAGCTTCTTGATCGTCATCGACACCGTGTACCCGCCGTTCCCGCCGGCCACCGAATCGACCTCGACCTCGACCGTGCGCCCGGTCACCTTCAGGTTCTTCGCCTTCACCGGGTTGGGGACCGTCACCTCCGGTACCACCCCGGAGAGCAGGTTGACGCCGACCTTCGCCTTGAGCGAGCGGATGGTCCGCGCCTCGCGGCCGCCGCGGACGAGGTTCAGACTCCCGGTCAGGTTGAACGACCGGTACGACCCGCCGCCGTAGTACGACACCCGCCCGCCGAACGGGTTGCCCGGGTTCGGCGGCGGGGCGAGCGACTGCCCGAGGTCGTCCTCGGCCGAGATCACGGCGGGCTGGAGGCTCATCCCGAGGAGCGGGTTCTTCGGCTCGGAGAACAGGTTGAACTGGAGGCTCACCGACTCGGACGGGCGGACGAAGCCGAGGCCGCGCGGGTCGTTCCCGGTGAGCGGCAGGCTGCGGCTCAGCTGGATGTTCGTGGCGGCCACCTTGAACGGCCCGGCGTAGGCGACGTGCGGGGTGCGCGTCGGCGGGCCGAAGGCGCTCACCATCACCGCGTCGTCGTCGTACCCGTTCGTGTTGACGGTCGCGCCGGCCAGGTCGGCGATCGCGTCCATCGCCACCCAGAACGGGGCGTTGTCGAACCCGACGACGTGGCGGCCGTCGGCGGCCGGGCCGTTCCCCTGGAACTCGATCCGGTAGCCGGTCTGGCGGGCGACCTCGTCGCACAGCTCCTTCGGGGTGCGGCTCTTGCGGGCCATCGTCACCCGGCGGGGGTTCACCAGCCGGTCGTACTCCATCTTGCGGACGAGGACCGACAGCCGGCGGGCGACCTCGGGGCTGGTGGTGTCGACGAGCGCCTTGCGGAGGTGCGGCAGCGCCTTGTCGCCGAGTTCCTCCAGGTCGCGCCCGGCCTTTTCGCGGGCCTTGTAGTCCGCCGCCCCGAGGTCGCGGACGAGCGCGGCCACCGCCGGGTCTGCGGGGCCGACCGGCTCGGGCGCCGGCGCGGACGGCGGGGGCGGGGCGGCGGGCCGCTTGACCGCCTGGCCCGCGGGCGCGGGCGGTTGCTGCCCCGGGCCGGCGGCGACCAGTCCGAGCATCACGGCGACGGCCCCGACCGCGGCGGCACGCATGACCGACACCCCCCGCTCCGACGCGGGCGCACGGCCGAACCGGCCGACCCGCGGGAACGGTTAGTAGCCTACCAGCCGGGAAAACCGGTCTCAAGAGAGTGGGCGGCAGTACGTTCCCGGAATCGGACCGGATTCGTTAAAGTGGACCCGCACGACCGACGGTGCGGGTCGTGCGGGGCGTCCCGAAACGCGAACGCCCGCGGACGGCCGTCCGCGGGCGGTGCGTGGGTGCGTTTGCGGGGTGGGGGGCTACGAGACGGCGGGCAGGGGGGCCGGGCCGTCGGGCCGCTGCTGGTTGAGCGGCAGCAGCTCCTGGCGGTAGATCGCCACCTCGCGCGGGGCTTCGATCCCGAGCCGGATCTTGCCGCGGTCGATGTCCACGACCGTGATGCAGATGTTATCCCCGATGTAAATCTTCTCGCCGAGTTTCCGACTCAGGACCAGCATGATGTGACTCCTCCGATGAGCCGCAGTCGTTCGCAAACGCTCCGCAATTCTACGTCACGTTTTTGGCCACGCTCCCGGGGCCGGGAAAAACCCCGGGCGACGACACCGGTCACGGTAGCACACCCGGCACCGTCGGCGCAAGTGACACTTCGGCCGGCGCTCGATTTTTCCGAATCGCCGCCGCCGCAAGCAGTTGGGACGACCAGCGGGCAGAGGGGCGGCGGGGATGGGTTCGAGCCGCGGGCGCGGCGAGGCGGCACAGTTGCTACGACCCGCTCAGCCGTGCGCCGACCGGACACCCGGGGCGCGGGACACAGTGACACCGAACCGTCACAACCGGTTCAACGCGGCGGCCAGTGTGGTGCGGCACTCCGTGCCGCGGCGGCGCGGGAGCATCCGACCGAAGTCGCAAGCACCCGAGGGGAGGCGGCACGGAGTGCCGCGCCACAAAACTGGGTCACAGCCGCCCCAGTGCGCTCGTCGCCGCGGTGAGCAGCGCGTCGTCGTCGTTGGCGTCGAGCGCGGCGAGGTTCTGGTGCATCCGCCGGGCGGCCAGCGCCAGGAAGTACTTCCCCGCCTCCGGGTCGGCGTGCGGGTCGGCCGGCTTGCCGTTCCCCGCCGGGCCGGCGAGCAGGTGGTCGAGCCGGGCCAGCACGCACGCCGACACGTACAGGTCGATCGCCACGTCGGCGATGCGCTCGTGGACGAGTTGCGCCTGCGCGAACGTCGCCTCGTCCTTCAGCGAGAGGAAGACGTGCGGCAGCTTCAGCCCGAACTCGCGCGTCAGCTTCCCGACCTCTTCCGCGGCGGCCTTCAGCTCGGGTGACTTCACCGGCACCGACGGAGCGGAAGTGGTCAGCCACGGGACCGCCAGCCGGCCGACGACGCCGAGCGACGCGCCGAGGTTCCGCAGGCTCCACCGCCCGCCGAGCATGTCGTCGCGCAGCCCCTTGAGCATCATCCCCGGCCCGCGGCAGCCGACCACGGCGATGAACGCCTTCAGCACGTCGTTCGCCCCCTCGCCGATGGTGTTGATGCGGGCGTCGCGCATCCAGCGTTCGACCGGCTGGTCGCAGAAGTAGCCCTTCCCGCCGTACACCTGGAGCGTGTCGTTCACGATGGTCCACAAGTGCTCGGTGGCGAACACCTTGAGGATGGCCGTTTCGAGCATGTAGTCGGGCGAGCCCTTGTCGATGAACGCGGCGCACTCGGTCGTCGCCGCCTCCATCGCGAAGGTGTGCGCGGCGGCGAACGCGACCTTCTTGCGGACGAGTTGAAACTCGGCGAGCGGCTGCTGGAACTGGACGCGCGTCTTGGCGTGCACGGCCATCGCTTTGAGACAGACTTTCGCGTGCCCGGTGCAGGTGGCACCGAACGTGACGCGGCCGTAGTTGAGCACCGTGAGCGCCGCCTGGAGCCCGCGGCCGAGCTGGCCGAGCACGTTCTCCTTCGGCACGCGCATGTCGGTGAAACGGAGCTTCCCGGTCGCGGTGCCGCGGATGCCGCACTTCTCGGCGCGCGCCTCGACGACCTCGAAGCCGGGCATGTCGGGCGTGACGAGGAACGCCGTCACCTTCGTGGCGTTCGGGTCTTCGGGGGTCGGTGCCGCGGTGCGGGCCATGACCGTGAGGACGTGCGCGATGCCGCCGTTCGTGATGTAGTGCTTGACGCCGTTGAGGATGTAAGCCGACCCGTCGGACGTGGGCCGGGCGGTGGTGCGCACGCCGCCGGCGTCCGACCCGGCTTCCGGCTCGGTAAGTGCGAACGCGCACAGCTTCGACCCGTCGAACAGGCCGGGGAGCCACTTCGCCTGCTGCTCCTTTGTGCCGAACAGGACGAGCGCCCGGCAGCCGATGGAGTGGTGGGCGTTGACGAACACGGCGACGCTGGCGTCGTGCCCGCCGAGCACCTCCATCGTCTTGAGGTACTGCTGCTGGTTGAACCCGAGCCCGCCGTATTCCTTCGGAATCGTCAGGCGGTACACGTCGAGGTCGGCGAGCCCCTTCACGACGGCGTCGGGGATGCGCGCCTCGCGGTCGATCTTCGCCGCGTCGATGGCGAGCTGGGCGAAGTCGCGGACCTTCGCCGCCATCCCGTCGGCGGCGGCCTGCTTGTCGGGCGCGAGGGCGGGGTACGGGAAGAGGAGGTCGCCCTTGAACTGGCCGAAGAACAGCGCCTTGGCGAACCCGACGTCGGGGCCGGCGATGAGCTCCTCGACCTGCTTCCGCTGGTCGGCGATCTGGGCGGCGGTGAGCGCCATCGGGTCGGCCCTCGGACGAACGACGGGAGAGCGACGGAGGTGAGACGCTGTATTCTACGCCGCCGCCGCGCGGGCCGGAAGCGGGGCGGCCCGACCTACGGGAGGCCGCCCACGCGCCGCAGCAGCTCGTTCAGCACCTCGCCGTCGCTCGGGTAGTCGGTCGGCAGGATCACGCGCAGCGGGATCGGCACCTCGTCCATGCGGTACGCGGTGCCGGGGCGGTGGACGCCGTACACCGCCGTCGTGAACCGCACCGCCGCCTTGAGGTCGGTTTCGGCGTCGGGCGCGTCGAGCAAGATCACCGGGATGCGGTCGAGGTGCGCCCGCGCCGCCGGCGGCAGGTCGGCGATCGTCTCCCCGCCGACCACCAGGCACAGGTCGACTTCGCCGCGGGCCAGCAGTTCGGGGCCGGTGAACTCGCCGGGGTTGTAGCGCGGGTAGCCGCGGGCGAGGTTGACGCCGAACGGATAGCCGGTCTGCCACGCCAGCACCGAGTCGGCCCCGGCCACGTCGCCGAACCGCCTCATCCGCCGGGCGTAGAACCGCGTGTGCTCGTTCAGGTCGGTGACGAGTTGCAGCAGCGCCTCGACGACGCGGTGCCCGAGCGGCTCGCGCGTGATGCCGCTCCCGAAGAAGACGATGCCGCAGCGGCACGTCTTCATGCGGGAGGCCAGGTCTTCGAGACTGAGGGACTGAGGGACTGAGGGACTGAGGGACTGAGAAGGGGTTCCTGTCCCTGTGTCCCTGTGTCCCTGTGTCCCTGTGTCCCTGTGTCCCTCGGGGCCGAGCCGAACCAGCATCCGCAGCCGCCACAGTGCCTCCCAGTGGCAACCGGGTTCAACCTGGATGAAGCGGTCCGCGAGCTTCGCGGTTTCCGTCTCGCGCTCGTCCACCACGACGACGAAGCGGTCGCGCCGCCCGCCAGGGACAAACCGGCCGACCGGGTCCGCCGAGTAGCGTTCGAGGTGCCGCGGGTGCGTGACGACGGGATCGGAGCCCCAGAAGACCACGAGGTCGGCGCGGTTCTTCACCTCGCCGAGCGTGCTGGTCGATTCACCGACCTGCTGGAGCGCCATGATCGACGGCGCGTGCCCGGTGCTGGCGGTGGTGTCGATGGTGGCGCCGAGCCGGTCGGCGAGCGCCGTCGCGGCGCGCTGCCCCTCGGTGGTGCTGCGCGACAGGCCGTAGATGAGCGGCGCCCGCGATGCGGCGAGCAGTTCGGCGGCGCGGGCGAACGCGGCGTCCGGCTCGGCGGGCGCACCGTCAACGAGCGTCGCCGGCGGGCGGTGCGTGTTCTGTGCGAGGTACCACGGCTCGGCGAGGCGGCACGCGCCCTCCGCGCGGACCACGCGGCCGGCGTCCACAGTGACGGCGAGGTCGTCGCACACGCACCCGCAGACGGTGCAGGCGACGTGGCGGATGGTGTCGGGCATGGTGGCTGTTGTAGGTCGGGTCGGGTCTGCGAGACCTGACGCCGGGACGCGAGTGGCGAATGCGGCATTGGGGGAACGAAGACACCGCGGGGTTTTCGTTCCTCGCTTGCCTCGGCACGCACCTGGGCCGCGGTGTCAAGTCTCGAAGAATCGACCCGACCTACGATGACGGCGGCTGGAGCGCGAAATCCGCCCCGCGGTAGCCGCCGGGTTGCGATTCTGCGGTCATAACCGCCTGAACTGCCTGTTCCCAGCCGACCAGCTGGGTGGGGTCAGCACTCCCGCCGTCGGGCAGGAGTGACAGGCCGCCGAGCAGACCGCCGATCACGTCCGTCTCGTCGCGCTCGTAGTGCCGGCGCAGGAACTCGAACATCGCCAGGTACGCCTGTCGCGGTGTCAGCAATCGGCCCGCGTTCATGGTTCGGCTCCAGCGTTCGGCGCCTCGCCGTAAGCTCCTGCGCTGCGGTGTCATGTCTCGAAGATTCGATCCGACCTACGAAGCCCGAACCGGGCGTCACGCGGCGCGGCGGGTGAACTGTTCCAGCACCGACTCCACCACGAGGATCAGCTGCACCCGGCGGGCGACGTGCGCGTCGGCCTCGACGCAGCGGTCGGCGAGCTCCAGCAGGCGGTCCGGGCCGAGGCGGTCGGCGAACGCGCGCAGCCGCGCCGACTCGTCCGGGTCGAGGTCGGGCACGTCGGCGCCGAGGCTGAGGCGCAGGGCGTTCCGCACCGCGTCCACCAAGAACCCGACCGCCAGCGACACGCGCAGACGTTGGGCGGCGGTGTCCTTGCCGGCGTCCTCGTAGAAGCGCTGCCACGCCTCCGCCAGCGCTCCGAAGTTCGGCCGCGGCGCCGTCACACCGGTTACCAGCGTCGTCCGCAGCTCCCACACCGTGGGGTCGGCCAGCGCGAGCGCCCGTCCGGCGCTGCCGCCGCCGAGTCGCACCAGCCGGTCGAGCTGGTCGGCGGCGACGCCCTCGGCTTCGAGCACGGCGCGCAGGTCGTCCGCGCCGAGCGGCGCGAAGCGGACCACCTGGCAGCGCGACAGGATCGTCGGGAGCTGTCGGTCGAATTCGGTGGCGAGAAGCAGGAGGAGCGAGCCGGGGGCAGGTTCTTCGAGTGTCTTGAGGAAGCTGTTCGCCGACTCCTCGTTGACGTCGTCGGCGTCGAGGACGATGCCGACCTTCCGCCGCCCGCGCGCCGGTTTGAGCGCCATCTTCGTGCAGAAGGTGCGCATCTCCTCGACGGGGAGTTCGTGCTTCCCCTCGGGCGTGGCGAGTGTGAGCACGTCCGGGTGCGTGCCGGCTTCGACCTGCGCACACGCCGGGCAGTGGTCGCAGGCGGTCAGCGGCGCGGGCGGCTTCTCGCAGAGCAGCGCCTTGGCGAGCTCGGTGGCGAACAGGCGCTTGCCCACGCCGTCCGGCCCGACGAGCAGGTACGCCTGCCCGAACCGCCCGCGGTCGGCCGCGGCGCGGAAGGCGGCGAGGGCGGTCGATTGCCCGCGGACGCGGTCCCAGGACATCCGTGTTCTCCCGTAGGTCGGGCCGAGTCCGCGTGGGGGCGCCGGGGGTTTGGAGCCCGGAGGGCGCCTTGGCTAGTCCGGGGTGGCAACCCCGGGCGGCGTCCGCGGTGTCATGGTGGCGTTGCCCCGCCGCACCGCCATGACCACCACGGACACCGCGGGCGTGGCTCCCCGGGGCGTCACTCCCACGAACTCCGCGGCACGCCGCCCGGGGTTGCCACCCTACTCCGACACGCTCCACCCGAAGTCCGTCAGCAACCGCGCGACCTTCGCCCGCACCGCCTGCTGCACCGTTGCCGGGTCGGGCGTCGCGTCGATGATCTGGCACGGGCCGGGGCGCATCCCCGCTTCGTAGAGGAAGCCGCGGCGGACCGCCTCCTGGTACTCGCGGTCGCGTTCTTCGAGGCGGTCGGCGGCGCGGGTGCGGCGCGACAGCGCCACGTCCAAGTCGGCGTCGAAGACGAGCGTCAGGTCGGGGTCGAGCCCGCCGGCGGCGACGCGGCCGACCGCCCACAGTTCCTTCGGGTCCATCCCGCCGGCGTGCCCCTGGTAGACGACGTTCGCCAGCGTGAACCGGTCCGAGACGACGACCTCGCCGTGGTCGAGCGCCGGGCGGATGATCTCCTCGACCAGCTGCGCCCGCGACGACAGGAACAGGAACGCCTCCGCCCGCAGGGCGATACGGTGGTCGCGACCGAACAGGACGAGCTGACGCACCTGCTGCCCGAGTGCGGTCCCGCCGGGGTCGGTGCAGGCGACGACGGGGATCTTTTGCGCCGCGAGCCAGTCCACGAGCATGGCGTGCTGCGTGGACTTGCCCGTCCCGTCCGGGCCGTCGAGCGAGATGAACGCGGGTCGAGCCATGAGCGCCGTCCGGGCGAACGGCCGGCGTCAGCCGGCTGGTAATGGAGCGCACGGAGTTTAGACGGGATAACCGGATGTACGGGATGACCGAGCCCTGGCTTGGGTTGCGATCCTGTTCATCCTGCTATCCTGTCTATTCTCCGGCTTCGGCTTCGATCTCGCCGATCATCTGTCCGGCAACCAGCGGGTCGTTCGCCAACACCGCCTGACTCGCCAGCACGCCGTCGGCCGGCGCGGGTACGTCCACCGTCGCGCCGGGGATGAGCACCTCGGCGACGCGGTCGCCGGCGAACACCCGGTCGCCGACGCGGGCGTACCACAGGCTCAGCACCGCCCGCGCGACGCCGAGGTCAGGGAGCGTGATCGGCGTGCGCCGCATGGCCCGGCACCATCTCGTCGGCGTGATAGCTCGACCGCACGAACGGTCCCGCCACCACCTGCGAAAAGCCCAACAGCCGCGCCCGCACGGCGAGCGCGTCGAACTCCTCGGGCGGGACGTAGCGGGCCACCGGGATGCTGTGCTTGTACGTCGGCGCGAGGTACTGGCCGAGCGTCACCACGTCGCAGCAGATCGCCCGCAGGTCGGCGAGCACGTCGAACAATTCGTCGATCGTCTCGCCGACGCCGAGCATCAGCCCGGCCTTCGTGACCATCGTCGGGGCGGTGCGCTTCACCCGGTCGAGCAGGTCGAGGCTGCGGCGGTACTCGGCCCGGCCGCGGGCGACGCGGTACAGCCGCGGCACCGTCTCGATGTTGTGGTTGAACACTTCCGGGCCGCTTGCGACCACCGCGTCGATCGCCGCCGGGTCGCCGTTGAAGTCCGGCGTCAGCACCTCGACCGCGGCCGTCGGCATCCGGCGCTTCACGGCGCGAACGCACTCGGCGAAGTGATTCGCGCCGCCGTCCGGTAGGTCGTCGCGCGTCACCGACGTAATGACGACGTGCTTCAACCCCAACCGGACGGCCGCTTCCGCGAGGCGCTCGGGCTCGTCGTGCTCCACGTGCAGCGGCTCGCCCTTCGGGACCGAGCAGAAGCCGCACGGCCGCGTGCAGATGTTGCCGAGCACCATGAACGTCGCCGTGCGCCGGCTCCAGCACTCGGGCCGGTTCGGGCACTTGGCGTTCTCGCAGACCGTCTCCAGACGCAGGTCGTCCAGGAGCGTCCGCGTGAAGGCGTTGCCGTTCCCCTTCGGGAGCGGGCGCTTCAGCCACGCCGGGAGGCGGCCGGTCGCGGCGGGCGGCGGCTTATCGAGTAGCGGAAGCGCTCGCATGGGTCGCGGGCCGGGGCGCGAGCCCCGGGTGGGTGTGGAACAGGGACACGCGGGCGAACCCGAACCGGGCCGCGACCGCCTCGACCAACCGCTGCCGCACGGCGGCGACACGGACGCGCGCGGTCGATTCGCGCTGGAGGGAGGTCATCGGGAGCGGGTCGCCGTCGCAGTGGACGGCACGGAACGGCTCCAGATCGGGATCGACGTTCAGGACCAGTCCGAACGCCGTGACCCCGCCGCGGACCGCGGCGGCGACGTGCGCCACGCGCCGGCCGTTCACCCGCACCCCCGGTGCGAGCGGGTCGGGCACGCCGCGCAGCTCGTACTCGGCGAGGAGGTCGATCACGAGCAATTGCAGTTCGACGAGGTACGCGGCCGGGGTGAGGTTGAGGCGGTCGAGCGGCAGGACCGGGTAGCACGCGACCTGCCCGGGGAGGTGGAGCAACACGCCGCCGCCGCGGGCGACCCAGCGGACCGGCCAGCCGCGGGCGGTGAGTTCTTCGGGCTCGGGGCGGATGTGCGCGCGGCTCCCCTCGCGGCCGACGGTGATCCCTGACGGGTGGTCGCAGACGACGACGGCCCCGCCGTCGCGGTCGCCGCCCACGTCGTAGGCGAGGCGCCGCTGGAGCGCGAGGAGCGCGTCGAACTCGACCCGGCCGAGGAGGTAGGCGTGAAGGGCGGGGCGGTCCGTCAACGGGTGTCCATCCGGGGTGTGGAATCCGTGGCCCACGGGCGTATTTTAGCAGCCGCCCGGGCCGGAACCCAGACCACCCGCCGCTCGCCGGCCCGACCCGAGGGTTTGTGTTGCTTTCCCGCCCCCACGTCCTGGCGCTGGTCGTCACGCTCGCCAATGCGGTCAAGCCGGTGGTGATCGACGACACCGCGTACCTCGCGTTCGCCGCGCACGTCGCCGCCCACCCGCTCGACCCCTACGGGTTCGAGCTGTTCTGGTACGATGCGCCCGAGCCGGCGATGGACATCCTCTGCCCGCCGGTCGTGCCGTACTGGCTCGCCCTCGGTGTTCGACTGTTCGGCGTCGAGCCCGTGCTGCTCAAGCTGTGGCTTTTCCCCGTCGCGTGGCTGCTCGCGTGGGCCGTGCGCGACTTGCTCCGCCGCTTCGCCCGCGGCACGGAGGCTGTCGCGCTGCCGCTGATCGTGCTCTCGCCGGCGGTGCTGCCGATGGTGAACCTGATGCTCGACATCCCCGCCGCCGCGCTCGGGCTGGCGGCGCTGGCGGTGTTCGCGCGGGCCGCCGATGCCCGTAGCTGGAAGCTCGCGGTCGGCGCCGGGCTGCTCGCGGCGCTGGCGATGCAGTCGAAGTACACGGCGCTCGTCGCACCCGCCGTGCTCGGTTGGTACGGGCTCACGCACCGGCGGTTCGCGCTCACGGCGGCCGCCGTCGCCGCGGCGGCGGGCGGGTTCCTGGCGTGGGAGGGGCTCGTCTTCCTGACGTACGGGAAGGCGCACTTCTTCTACCACGCCGGGCAGCAAGAGGCGTCGGCGGAGGGCTGGTTCGCCGACAAATTCGAACTGGTCGCGCCGCTGGCCGCGCACCTCGGCGCGCTCGGCGTCGGGTGCGCGGTGTACGCGCAGCGGGCGGTCGGCGTGCCGGCGAAGCTCGTTGCCGCGGGGGCGGTGGCGTGGGCGGCCGGTGTGGCGCTGGTGTGCCTGATCCCCGGTGCGGACGCGGTCCTGGTGGGGCCGGCGGACCACCCGAAACTGACGCTCCCGGCGCTGGTGTGGCGCACGGCCGGCGCCGCCGTGCTGCTGACGGCGCTCGCGGCGGCGTTTCAGTTACTCGTTCGCCTGCGGAAGCAGCGGCCGGTGCGGTGGGACGCGGACAACTGGTTCGTCGTCGGCTGGGTGCTGCTCGAACTCGCCGGTTACTTCGCCATGACGCCGTTCCCCGCGGCGCGGCGGGTCATCGGGGTGTCACTGGCGCTCGGGGTGCTGTCGGCATGCGTCGTGAGTCGCACGCGGACGAGCTACCCGCCCCGGTGGGTGCTGCCGTTCGGCGTGGGCGCCGGCGTGTTGGTCGCGGCGCTGGACGCCTATGACGCGTTCCCAGAGAAGGTACTGGCGGGCCGCGCCGCGACCGCGGTTCCCGCCGGGGCGCGGGCGTGGTACTCGGGGCACTGGGGGTTCCAGTTCTACTGCGAGCGGGCGGGGATGGTGCCGCTCGTGGTCGGGCAGTCGGAGCCGGCCGCGGGCGACTACCTCGTGCTTCCGCGGTTCCCCGACGCGACCGGGTTCTACCGTCCGTACCCCGGGAACGTGATCGTGGACCCGCCGGCCGAGGTGGTCGAGAAGGTGGCGGAGTTCGAGTGGGGTGATTGGCTGGCGGCGCAGACGATCCCGAACTTCTACGGCGGGATCGAGCCGGTCGTGGGGCGCGACCACCCGCGGCTGCGGGTGGCGGTGTACCGGCTGACGCGGGCGTGGGCGCCGGGCGGGTGAGAATCCCGGGCGACCGGCCGGCGTGAGCCGGCTGGTCGTTGGTCCGGGTGCCCGAGCGGACC
>JAFKFQ010000536.1 GCA_017308215.1 bacterium
GCGCCGCGGTGGTGCTGTGCGAGCTCGACGGCGTCAGCCGGCGGGACGCGGCCGGGCGGCTCGGGGTGCCGGAGGGCACGATTTCGAGCCGGCTGGCGAAGGGGCGGAAGCTCCTCGCCGACCGGCTGCGGAAGCGGGGCGTCGCGGCCCTCGGGCTGGCGGCGCTGGCACCGGCGGTCGTCCCCCCGCGGCTGGTCGCCGCGGCCTCCGCGCTTGCCTCCGGCGAACCGGCTTCGGCCACAGTCGCCGCCCTCGCGCACGGAGTGGTCCGCGCTATGGTCCTGCACAAGTTCCGCGCCGTCTCGCTCGCACTCGGGTTGGTTGCCGTTGTCGCGCTCGCCGCCGGCCCGTCCGCCGGGCAGCCCGACATTCCCCGCCCCGCGCCGGCCCTACTGCGGGTCGCGGCGCAGCCGCCGGCGCCGAAGGCGAAGGCCACGCCCGTCGGAATCGTGGTCGCCCGGGTCGGCGAGCACTGGCGGCTCGACCCGGACGGGAAGAAGCTCGACGAGTTCCGCCCGCCGGAGGGCGTACGCTTCGGCGGCGAGGCGGCGGTGTCGCCGGACGGGGTGTGGGTGGCGATCGTCGGGTTGAAGGACGAGCCGCCGCAGGCTCTTCAGCCCGGCGTGGAGCTTCAGCCGTTCCCGCTCAAGCTGGTGGTCCGGCGGTTGGACGGCGGCGGCGAGCCGAAGGTGTTCGACCTCCCCGGGTTCACCCTGGAGCCGCACTGGATGCCGGACGGGAAGGCGCTGTCGATCGCCCAGGCGACGAACCCGGGCCGGACGGCTTACCGGCACGCCACGCTCACCCCCGCGACCGGGGAGGTGGTGCCGCACGGCGACGGGGACGGGCTGCGGATCCTGGACGTGATGACGGACGGGCTGGGGTTCCTGTGTGAGCAGCGGGACGCGGAGAAGAAGACGGCGAAGCTGGTGCTGTCGCGGGCGGGCGACGGCGGCATCCGGCCGCTGACCGACCTGAAGACGCCGCCGGGGTTCATTAACGCCCGGCTTTCGCCCGACGGGAAGAGGGTGTTGTTCGCCGACGGCGACCAGGCGCGGAAGGACGCCCACAAATGGGGCCGCAGCCACCGCCCCTACCTGCTCGACATCGCCACCGGGAAGCGCGAGGCGCTGGCCGACTTCCCGGAGAACGGGCAGGTGTATGGGGTGGCGTGGTCGCCGGACGGGAAGCGGGTGGCGTACACCTGGACGCAACTCCACGCCGACGTGCTGGCGAAGGAGCGGATCACCGGCGAGGACGCCCGGCGGGAGACGGAAAGCTTCCTGACCGTCGCCGACCCGGACGGGCGGAACCCGCGGACGGTGGCGTCCGACAAGTCGCAGTTCTTCGGGAACCTGGTGTTCGGGCAACTCGACTGGCGGTAAGCCGGGGCGAACGGCCTAGCTGCACCAACTGCGTCACGCCGCGGGTCGGGAGTTCGCCCTTCTCCAGCACCGTGTCGACGAGGTAGTACAGCAGCTCGCGGAACGGTTCCGGCTCCACCTCGTCGGCCAGCGCCTCGGCCTTCGCCCGGAACTTGTCCACCAGCTTGTCCGCCTTCCCGAACACGTCCGCCGCGAAGTAAATGTCGCGCACCCGGTTCACCACGTCGTCCGCGTTGCTACTGCGACGGATCAGGTGCAGCAGTTCCTCGCGGCGGGCCGGCGTCGAGCCTTCGAGCGCCAGCGCCAGGAGCAGCGTCGGGCGGGCGGCGAGCACGTCCTGCCCCGCCATCAGCTTGTTGTCGTCGTCGCCCACCCAGTCCTTGATGTCGTTGAGGATCTGGAATGCCACGCCGACGTTGCGGCTGAAGTCGGCGATCATCTTCTCGTACGGCTCGACGGGGCCGGCGAGGCGGGCGCCGGTGTACAGCGCCGCCTCGAACGCCGGGCTCGTCTTCAGCGCGTAGATCTTCAGCGCGTCGAGCGTGGTGAGCGCCTGGTCGGCGGCGTCGCGCCACAGGAGCTCGGCGCCCTGACCCTCGCTCAGCTTCAGGTGGGCGTCGGCGAGCTTGTCGAGGATGTCGGCGGCGACTTCCGCGCCGAGCGCCTTGCGGTCGCGCGACACCAGCCGGTAGCCGAGGCCGATCAGGTAGTCGCCGACGTTGATGGCGACGCCGGTGCCGTGGGTGCGGTGGAGCGTCTCGACGCCGTAGCGGAAGGCGTCGTCGTCCTCGATGTCGTCGTGGACGAGGCTGGCCTTGTGGAACGTCTCGATGGCCAGCGCGGCCCGCTTCACCGGGTCGGCGATCTCCCACCCGTCGGCGGCGCGGGTGGCGGCGCCGCCGGTGAGGGCGTCGTGGGCGGCGAGGACGATGAACGGCCGGCTCCGCTTCCCGCCCCGGGCGAGGAAGTCGTAGGCGATGTGCTCGTGGCGCGCGAGCGGGTCCGCGGCCCCGGCGCCCTGGCGGGCCTTGGGGACGAGGCGCGTCAGTTCCGGCTCGTCGAACATCCCGTTCGCGGCGCGCATCAGGTGGACGTAGGTCTTCGTCGTCGTCTCGGGCGGCGGGGTGTGCAGGCCGATCGACTCGAACACCCAGTCGTTGTCCACCGACGTGTTCTTGCAGTTGCTGGAGAGCAGCGGCGTCGCGATGCAGGGGATGCCGGCGAGCAGCACCTTGTCGAACGCCTTTTCGAGCACGTTCAGGCAGGCGACGCCGACGATCGCGTCCACGTGGCCGGACACAATGATCTTGAGCACGATCGGCGTGCCCTCGCTCACCAGCACCTTGTACCCGAGTTGCTCCGCCTTGGTGCGGAAGTCGCCGACCTCGCACGCCCCGCACTTCTTGCAGTCGAGGCCGAGCTCGTCGTACTCGGCGGGGCACCCCTCGGCGTTCTTGAGGCAGTGCGGCAGGAGCATGAGCCGGCGGTGGAACGGGATCGCCGCGACCTGGTCGCGCCAGAACTCGTTCGACAGCATCACCATCGTGAACCCGAGGTACTGGCCGCCGAGCCCGAGCCCGGCCAGCACTCGTTCCCCCATCTCCTTCGTGTCGTCCTTGGTGAGCGGCTTCGACTTGTCGAGCCCGGCGACGAACGCCTGCACGGCGGCGCGCACGCGGTCGCGCAGCTCGCGCGTCTCGGGGACGGCCTTGAAGGCGGCGGTGTTGAGCTTGGGCGGTTTGGTCGGCGCGGCTTCGGGCGGGATGTCGAGGGCGTGGTCCACGTGGGCATCCTTCGGGCGGACGACGGGCGCGCCGGCGGGTCGGGGTAGGATACGGAGCGGGGGCGGGGTGGCAGCGGGGCGACACCCCAGTCTGCCAAACCCGCCCCCGGTTGCAATCGAAATCCCGGGCGGCCGTTGGGCATACCGCCGCCGGCCGCCGGTCTTACCCGCCGGCTACTCCCGGCTCCGCAGCTCCAGCGTGAGCTCGTTCGTCCCTTCCTTGATCTCGACCCGCAGCGGGCTCGTCGCCGGCGTCGCGTACCGGGCCGGGATGCTGCTCTTTTCCGGGATCTCGCCGTCGTAGAACCCGCGGCCCGTCTTCACCACCGTTGCCGTGAACTCGCCGACCGGCGCCCCGTCGAACCGGGTGTACGTCGTGAACGGCGCCACCCCGGCGGTGTCGGTCAGCCCGTCGGCGACGTAGGTGTACTTCGCCTTGTCGTCCTTGTCCTTGCCGAGCGTGTGCAGCGCCACCGTCGCGCCGGCGAGCGGCCGGCCGTCGAGCACCACCTTCGCCTTGGCCGGGTGCGTCGGCACCATCTTCCGCTTCGACCCCGGCTCCTCCACGTCCGGCAGCTTCAGGTTCTCGGGCAGGATGCCGTCGAGCATGACGTTGGCGACGAGCGGGGCGTCGGCCTTCATCGTCACCCAGGCGACGTGGTCGAACTCGCCGTACTCCGGCCCGCGCAGCTTGCTCCCGCCGCCGGTGGTGGCGAGCTGGTAGTAGTTGTTCCCGTTGCGGACGAACTTCTGGTACCGGTGGACGTGCCCGCAGAACACCGTGTACTTCCGCCCGGCCAGCGCCGCCTCGACCTCGCCCCAGCCGTTCTTCGTCAGGTCCTTCGCCACCCAGATCGGCTTGTGGAGGAACACGAACGTCCAGCGCACGTCCTTGTTCGCGTCGAGCGTCTTCTTCACCCACGCGCGCTGCTCGGCGTCGATGGCGCCCATCTCGTCCGGCGGGTTCTCCGAGCAGAGGGAGAGGAACAGGCACTTCTCGTAGGTGAAGTGGTAGTACCGCTTGCCGTACCGCTCGCCCCACTTCTTCACCTGCATCGGGTTGGTCAGGTCGTGGTTGCCGGGCACGTAGAAGAACGGTGCCTCGAACTTCTTGACGAACCCGTCGAACTGGTCCCACTGGGTGGCGACCACGTCCTCCTTCGTCGAGTACCCCTCGATGAGGTCGCCCACCGACATGATGAACTCGGGCTGGAGCAGGTTGATCTGGTGGACGGCCTTCGAGAACACCTTCTCGCGGTGCCCGCCGGTGCGGTCGGAGACGACGGCGAACTGGAACTGGCCGTTGCCGACGTTCGGGCGGAGGCCGGTGAACGGGTTCTTCTCGCCCTGCTCAATCCCGCCGAACGCGCCGCCCGAGCCGCCGCCGGTGAGTTGGGCGACGCGGGTGGTTTGGGAGGCGGCGACGACGACGCCGAGGACGACGAGCACGGACGCGGCGAGGAGGAGTTTTTTCACGAGTCGGGCTCCGGCGGGAGGGCGAATCGGGGACAGCATACCCCGACGCACCCGCCCGGGGGAGCGCCCAACGGCAGAAGTTCACGGAAGTTTCAAGTAAGACGATCGCTTGCGGCTTCGCGCGCCGCGGCGCGAGGCCGCGGGCAGCCGCACGACCCTCCGGGGTTCGTGTTTGGCACGCCGTCCGGCGGGCGCGTAGGATGGGTGCCAACGCCCGGGCACGTTCCCCGTTTCGCACTTATCAGGAGAGACGGCATGACCCGCCGGTCCGCCCCCGGGGTGTCGGCCCTGTTGCTGATGTTCGTACTCGACCTCCCCGCGGTCGCGGCCGAGCCGGTTGCCGCCGCGCCGGTCCACGGTCGCTTCCGCTTCACGCCCGGCGACGACGCGAAGGCCAACGTCCCCGACCGCTACCGGATGCCGGCCCAGGACTTCGACTTCGACGTGAAACTGCGGTTCGAGATGCCGCACGCCGGCCTCACCGTCCACGACCTGACGTTCCCGTCGCCGGTGAAGTCGGCGGTGCCCGCGAACGACACGGTCCACGCCGAGTACTTCGTGCCGAAGGCCGCGTCGGCGGGGGCGAAGGTGCCGGCGGTGGTGGTGCTCGACATCATGGACGGCCGCGGCACGGTCGCCCGCGGGCAGGCGGTGTGGCTGGCCCAGCACGGCGTCGCGGTGCTGTACGTCCACATGGCGCACTACGGTCCGCGCCGCCCGCCCGGTAGCCCCACCCGGCTGCTCTCGACGAACCTGGAGCAGACGTTCGCCGGCATCCGCCAGACCGTCCTCGACTGCCGCGCCGCGGCGGCGTGGCTGGCGAGCCGCCCGGAGGTGAACG
>JAFKFQ010000537.1 GCA_017308215.1 bacterium
CGCCGGGCACTCCAGCAACTGCTCCTCCCGGTCGCGAGGGCCGACTGCCCGCACTGCCGCGCACACCGATCGCCGGTTCTAACGGAGTAGTGTTAACAGCCGGGCTCTCGGGTTAACAGGCCGAGAGAGACGGCTCCGTCGGTTTCTCGGCAGTTCTGGCGTCTCGGGGGTGTTAACCCGCCGGCCGGCTGACGCGGGGGCGAACGGCCGTCCGGCGGGTCGGAATTGGCCTGGGATCGGTGCCTGGTGGCTGAACTGGCGGGTAGTGGGCTTGGAGCGGCAGCAACTCTCGCCCACTTGAGAGTATGGATGACCGCGCGATGAAGGCCGAATCGCAGTGTTGATCACACGGTCGCCGATTCAGAGCTGCTAGGGGCCTACCGGCCGTCCGCCGGGCGGTATTCGGGCGGGAACTCGATCGCCCGCCGGACCTCGATCTTGCGGAAGAAGACCTCCCCCTTCACCGACTGGAAGCGGATGCGGCCGCGGGTCAACGGCTGATCCGGCGGCTCGGCCCGGCGCGACCGAGCCAGGGCCAGCACCGGGGTGCCGTTGACCACGTGGACCACCCAGTCCCCGACGCACACTAGGGCGGCCTTGTTCCACCGCCCTACCGGCGCCTCCACATTCGCCTGCGGGTCGATCCGCTGTCCGCCCGGGGTCGTTGGCACGACCCCGCCCTCCCGAAACTCTCCCACATCCACCCGGAGCAGGTCGTTGAGCCGCAGGTAGCTGCCCGCCCGCCGAAGGTGGAGTTCCATCCCGTGCGTCCCCTTCGACCCGACCGGCCCGGTGCAGTGGTACCGGACGCTCGCCAGGTGGTTTCCCTCGGCCGCCCCCCAGCGGTACTCGAACCGGAGGTGGAAGTTTTCGAACTCGCGCTCCGACTCGACCCCGCCGAGCCCGGTCCCGGTCGCCCGGAGGGCCGGCAGACCGTCGAGCAGCACCAGGCTGAACTTGCTCGGCGGGCCGGCCCCGATCGGCGTCCCGCCCTCGGCCACGACCGGCTTCCACCCGCCCAGGTCGTGTTCGTCGAGGAGCGGCTCCCAGGCGTCCACCGACGCGAAGGACGGGGCCGCCGGTGCGTCGACCGGGCGGCCGTCGCCCTGCGGCGACGACAACAGGAGCGAGATGCCCCCGGCCACCGCCAGCATGACCACCGCCCCGGCGAGCGCGGCCAACGCCTCCCGCCACCACCGCCGCGGCCGGGGCGGGGCCAGTAGCGCCTCCAGGTCGGCGAGCAGGTCGGCGGCCGTGGCGTGGCGATCTTCCGGCCGCGGCGTCATCGCCCGCTGCACCACCCGCGCCGCCGCCGCGGGGATGGTCGGGTTCACCGTCCGCGGGTCCGGGTGGGGCTGACGCAACTGCTCGGCCATCACCGCGGTCGTCGTCGCACCGGGGAACGGGGCGCGGCCGGTGAGCAGGGCGAAGTACGCCGACCCAAGCCCGAATACGTCCGTCCGCCGGGTCAGCTCGCCCCCGCCCCGCTGCTCCGGGGCCATGTACGCTGGCGTCCCGGCCGCCACACCCCCGCCCGGCGCGCCGGCGCCGGCCTCCGACAGGCTGAAGTCGGCGAGCTTGGCGAGGACCGAGCCGGCCGGGCCGTCGGCCGTGCCCGGCAGGAGGATGTTCCCCGGTTTGATGTCGAGGTGAAGAAACCCGGCGTCGTGGATGGCGACCAGTCCGCGACAGGCGTCGGCCGCCAGCCGGGTCGCCAGCCGCCAGTCGAGCGCCCCGTCCCGCCGGAGCCGGTCCGCCGCGCTGCCGCCCGTGACACGTTCGAGAACCAGAAACGTTACCCCGTCGGCCTCACCGGCCTCGAACAGGGCGACGACGTTCGGGTGGAGCAGTTGCCCAGCGAGCCGGGCTTCCCCGAGCAACCGGGCGTGGGCCTCGGGGTGCGACGACAGTCGGTCGGGCAGCACCTTGACGGCCACCCGGCGGCCGACGACTGAGTCTACCGCCTCGTAAACGACCCCCATCCCGCCCCGGCCGAGGACGCCGGTCAGTCGGTACTTGCCCAGGGCGCCGCCGACGGCCGGCTGCGCCGCCCCGAACGCCGCCCGGATGGCCCCCGCCCGGTTGGGGAACCGGGTGAGGTATTCGGCCGCGGTCGGGGTGTCTCCCACACCCCGCCGCCACTCGAGCTCTAGGGCCAAGAGTTCGGTGAGCAGCACATCGCGGAGGGCCGGCTCGACACCGGCGAGGAAGTCCTCGACCCGCGCCCCGCGCCCGGCCTGCTCGAACGCCAGGCAGACGCCGTCCACCCGACGCTTGGCGTCGACCGGCAGGTCGAGGAACGTCGGAGGGGTGTGCTGGGTCATTGCACCACGGGTGGCCGCGTTCAGCGGTCCGGTTGCGGTTCCGGTGCGGCGGCGGCTTCCCACAGGTCGCGGATCAAGGCGAGTCGGCGGAACACCGTCCGGGTCGTGCAGCCGAGCCGGGAGGCGATCTCCTCGTTCGTATATCCCTCGACCTTCAGTCGGGCGATGGCCCGCAGGTCGTCCTCTTCGAGCCGGTCGAAGAGAGCGCGGATCTCGTCGGTGACGACCGCGGCCAGAGCCGGGTCGTCGTCCGGACCGGGCACCTCTTCGGGGAGCTCGTGGGTCGGGCCGCCCCGCTTCTGTGCCGCCTGCCGCTTCCGCCAGTCCACCGCCTTCCGGGCGGTGAGCACCACGAGCAGGTGCCATAGATCGTCGCGGCCGGCCAGCCGGGCGAAGCGCTGCCCCGCCGCCGCCTGGCAGAACTGGAAGAACGCCGACAACGCGACGTCCTCGGCGTCGGCCGACCGCCCGGGGAGTCGCCCGGCGGCCAGCGACACCATGCGCCGAAAATATCGGTCCCAGATCGGGCCGGCGGCGTCCGGATCACCGGCCGCAAGCCGGTTCACCCAGCCGGTGATCGAGCCGTCGTCGGTCATTACCCAGAAACGGGTTACGGGCGGGAGAGGGGGTAGTTCCGGAAAAATACGTTACCAAAGTCGCCGGGCGTGTCACAGTCGAAACCGATTTGTCGTGATCCCTCCTGAGGGCCTCTCTCGCGCCACCCTCCCTCACCCGCCCAGGCTGCCACCCCGAGGGATTCATGCGCCGCTCGCTCCTGCTCCTTGCCGCAGTGGTGGCGTCGGCCCCGCTCGCCGCCCGTCAGCCAGCCGTACCCGCGGCGCCGATCCGGGTGGCCGTGTTCGCGGACGAGGGCGCGCGGAAGACGAAGGGACCGGCCGCCGAGGCGGTCGAGCGGGTGCCCGGATTCGAGGTCCGGCTCGTGACCGGGGAGGACATCCGGTCGGGCAAGCTGAAGGACTTCCGCGTCCTCATTCAGCCGGGTGGGAGCGGCTCCGGCCAGGCGAAGGCCCTCGGCCAGGAGGGGCGGGAGCGAGTCAAGGAGTTCGTCAAGCAGGGCGGCGGGTACATCGGCATCTGCGCCGGGGCGTACCTCGCCAGCCGGAGTTATGACTGGTCGCTGCACATCCTCGACGCCGAGGTCCTGGACCGGGCGCACTGGGCGCGCGGGACCGGGGATGTTGAACTGAAGCTCAGCCCGAAGGGGGAGGAATTCTTCGGGGCGAAGGATGACGTGGTGACCGTGTACTACGGGCAGGGGCCACTACTGGCCCCCGGGAAGGACAACGCGATCCCGGACTACGAACCCCTGGCCGCGTACCAGACCGAGATCCACAGCCGGGGCGGCGCCCAGCCCGGGGTGATGAAGGGGACGACGGCCGCCGCCCGCGCGACCTACGGGGCCGGTAGGGTGTTCTGCTTCAGCCCGCACCCGGAGAAGACCGACTCGCCCGAGGCCCGGGCGATGTTCCGCACGGCCCTGCTGTGGGCCGCCGGCCGCAACTGACCGCCGACCGACTGCCGAGTGACCTCCTCTCCGCGCGGTCCGGGCATCGTTCCCGCCCGAGCCGTCCGACCGCCAGGAACGCCTGCCCTGCCCCCGAGGAGTTGCCATGCGCCGGATGCCCGCTGCCCGACGCGCCTTTACGCTGATCGAACTGCTCGTCGTCATCGCCATCATTGCCATCCTCATCGGCCTCCTGCTGCCGGCCGTCCAGAAGGTACGCGAGGCCGCCGCCCGGTCGAAGTGCGCCAACAACCTCAAGCAGATCGGCCTAGCCGCCCACAACTACGAGGGCGTGTACGGCGGGCTGCCCCCGGCGGCGATCGATTTCGACAGCAACGCCCCGTCCACCCTGCCGTTCCCGGCCCCGCGGAACAACCGGCCCGCCCGCAGCTTCCATTTCACCCTCCTGCCGTACATCGAGCAGTCGAACATCCAGAACGGGTTCGACATCACGAAGGACTGGCGCGAGCTGGTGAACCGCCCGCTGGTGGGCAACGCGATCCCGATCTACCTCTGCCCGTCGGCCCCGGGCGGGAGCCGGACGCGGTCGTTCGGCGCCCCGGCCGACTACGGCGGCGGGACGGTGACCGGGTACGTGACCGACTACCTCGTGTTCGCCCGGAACCGCAGCTCGATCGACAAGACCAACCTGCTGTCGGCGACGGTGAACAGCTCGTGGAGCGGGGCCGTCGTGCCGAACGTCAACACCCCGGTGATCTCGGTCACCGACGGCACCTCGAACACGCTGATGGTGGTGGAGTCGGCCGGCGGCCCCACGCAGTACCGGCTCGGCAAGCCGGACCCGAGCGGGGCGACGACCGCCGACACCCAGATGTGGGCGGACCACCGCAACTACCACGTCTTCGACGGCTCCTCACCCACGACCGGGGATTCGTACAGCACGACTACCGGGACGGCCGCGAGCTGCGCGATCAACTGCACCAACGGCGGCGAGGCGTACAGCTTCCACACCGGCGGTATGAACGCCCTCCGGGCCGACGGGTCCGTCTTCTTCCTGAAGAGTTCCGTGACCGTCGGGGTCGTGGCCGCCCTCATCACGCGCAGCAACGGCGAAGTCCTGCCGGACTATTGATCCGACCCCTGCCGCCACCCCCGGAGCCCCAACCCGTGACGTCGCTTGCCCGCCCCGCCGCCCTCCTCCTCGCCCTCGGCGCCCTGACGGCGGGCGCCTTGGCCCAGGCGCCACCGACCGCCCCACCGCCCCGAGAGGCCGGCCCGGCGGCGGGCGGGCTGGTCACCGCCCGCCGCGGTCAACTGCCGGTCATCCTGTCCGCCCCGCACGGGGGGACGAAGGACGTGCCCGGGGTCGCCCCGCGGCGGGGGAACGGGTTGCCGGTCGGTGGGAGTGGGTTCTTCGCTGGGCGCGACACCGGCACGGAGGAGTTGGCCGCCGCCATAGCCGCCGCGGTCGAGAAGCGGACGGGCAAGCCTCCCTATCTGGTGGAGGCGCGGTTCCACCGCAGGTACATCGACGCCAACCGCCCCCCGGACATCGCCTACGACGACCCGCGGGCCAAGCCCGTGTACGACGCCTACCGCGACACCCTGGCCGGGTACTGCCGGGAGGTGCGGAAGACCTACGGCCGCGGGCTGCTGCTCGACGTCCACGGGC
>JAFKFQ010000304.1 GCA_017308215.1 bacterium
GTGGCGCGCGTCGGCGTGAAGGCGACCGCCGTGGTGGAGGGATGACCATGCACGCACCCGCGGCGGCGCTGGCGTGGGAGTTCTGGTGGCGGCACCGGTGGGGGTTCGCCGGCGCCGCGGCGGTGGTCGGCGGGTTCGCCGCGTACGCGGCGGCCGACCCGCCGACGGCCCAGATGGCAATGGTCAGCACGATCTGGTTCGTGATGGCGCTCTGTTACGTCGTCGGCGTGTTCGCCTACGGGTTCGAGGCGCGGCTGGAGGCGGCCGAGTCCGGCTTCCCGGCGCGGCTGTTCGTGCTGCCCGTGCCGACGTGGGTGCTCGTCGGCTGGCCGATGCTCCAGGGGGCGGCGACGGCGGTGCTGATGTGGGTGGCGTGGGACGCGCTCGTGCTCCGGCCCGCCGGCGTCGAGACGCCGCGGTGGTGGGGGCCGATGCTGGCGGCGGTCGTGACGACCGCGCAGGCGCTGGTGTGGCTGCCGTTCGGCGTCGCGTGGCTACGCACCGGCGTGATGGCGCTCGCGCTGACGGTGCTGCTGCGGAGCAACACCTACTTCGCCGACCCGGAGGAGCAAGCCCGCGTCCTCACGGTCGTCGCCGCGGTGCTGGTTCCGCTCGCGTTCCTCGCCGCCCGCGCCGGTGTGGCCCGTGCGCGCCGCGGCGACAACCCGGAGTGGGCGTGGCGGCGCCGACCCGCGGAAGACGTGCGCGTCGCGACCGCCGGGGGCGAGCGGGCGCCGTTCGCGTCGGCGATGGCGGCGCAGACGTGGTACGAGTGGCGGTTGCGCGGCCGCGGGTACGTGGCGGCGGTCGTGGCGCTCGTCGCCGTGCTCGCGGCCGTCGCGCTGGCGTTCGAGCGCCCGGCGCAGCGGGCGGATTTCGGCCTGACCTTCCTCTTCATCCCGCCGCTCATTGCCGCGTACTGGGGCGTGACGGCGGGGTCGCCCGGCGAGTCGATCCGGTCCACGGCGCTGACCACGTTCGCCGCGACGCGGCCGCTCGACAACCGCGCCCTGGTCGCGGCAAAGGTGCGGGCAATGACACTGACCGCGGCGCTGACGTGGGTGGTGGTGGCCGCCGCGGCCGCCGCCTGGTTCGCCGCGACCGACGGGTTCGAGAAGCTGGAGCGGGTGTGGGAGTCGGGCGTCGAGCGGCACGGGCACGGGGCGACGGTCGGCGTCTTCGCGCTGCTCGGGGTCGGGCTGGTGCTCGGCACGTGGCGGGCGCTGGTGGCGAACCTGTGGGTCGGGCTGACCGGGCGGACGTGGCTGGTGCCGGCGCAGACGTTCGTGCTGACGCTGCTGGCGTTCCAGCTGTTCGCCGGGTGGGCGCAGTGGCACTCGGACCCGGCGCGGCGCGAGCGGATGCTCGACGCGCTCCCGTGGGTCGCCGGCGCCGCGGTCGCGGTGAAGCTGCTCGCGGCGGGGTGGTTCGCGTGGGGACAGGTGGCCCGCGGCACGGTGACGGCCGCGGCGGCGGGGCGGTTGGCGGCCGCGTGGCTGGCGGCCGCAGCGGTGCTGGCCGCGCTGCTCGTGTGGCTCGTGCCGCCGGCGCTCGTCCCGGCCTACGGCGTGGTGCTCGGCGTGGTGCTGGCGGCGCCGCTCGCGCGACTGACGGTGGCGCCGCTCGCGCTGGCGTGGAACCGGCACCGGTAGGTGAGCACCCCCGGTCGCCCCCGGCGAACGGCCGGCGTGAGCCGGCTGGTCGTTGGTACGGCGGCCTGACGCGGAGACCGGTCACCCGGGTGGTCCGCTCGGGCACCTGTACCAACGACCAGCCGGCTCACGCCGGCCGTTCGCCACTTCGAGGGTTCGCACCCGACATCGACCCGAAGACGCCGCCCGCGCTGTCACACCCGACTGAACGTCGGCTGCCCCAGTTCCGCCGGCTCCTCGACCGATTCTTCCACGGGCGCCGGCAGCACGCCCGGGTTCCGCAGTTCCGCCACGAACGCCGCCAGCCGGGCCAGACCCTCGCGCAGGCGGCCGTCGTCCGCGGCGAAGCCTTCTCGCGCAACAGGCGCTCCGCGAACGCCCGCCCGTCCAGCCCGAGGCCGCCCACCGGCACCCACGCGAAGTACCCGCCCGCCGGCCACTCCGGTTCCAGCCCCATCCCGCGGAGGCGGTCGATGACGTAGCGGCGGCGGTCGCGGAAGCGGCCGAGCGTCGGCATGAAGTCGGCGTCGGCCTCGGCCACGGCGCGGGCGGCGGCCTGCTGGCACACGGTCGGCACGTAGGGGGCGCTCAGGCTCGCCGTCAGGGCGCACGCCCGCACCAGCGGCCGCGGGCCGGCGAGCCAGCCGACGCGCACCGACCCGAGCCCCCACCCCGGCGTCACCGACCCGGCGGTGAGGACGCGCCGCTCGGCACCCGGCAGCGCGCCGAGCGACTTGCCGCGGCCGTCGTAGCGGAAGCGGCCGAACGACTCGTCGGCGTACACCAGCACGTCCCACCCGGCGGCGATCCAGAGCATGAACTCCAGGTCTTCGGGCGCGAAGCACGCCCCGGTCGGGTTCGCCGGGTCGGACAACACGAGCAGCTTCGCCCCGCGGACGGCGCGCTCGAAGTCGCGCTCCAGGAACCGGCAGCGGCCGTCGTCGTTCCACGTCGGCACCCGGCGGACGCGGGCGCGGCGCGACTTCGCCCCGAGGTCGAACAGCGGCGAACACGGGTCGAACAGCACGACGCGGTCGCCGGGGTTGACGAAGGCGTCGAGGGCCGCGGCGTAGGCGGCGGTGGCGCCGTGGGTGACGAACAGCTCGTGCTCGGGGTCCACGTCGCGGCCGTCGCGGCGGACGTACAGGTCGGCGAGGGCGTTCTTCAGGTCCGGCGTGCCCCACGGCGGCGGCGACCCGCGGCGGTCCGGCGTGGGCCGCCCGGGGCCGACCGGCGACTCGGCGCGCGGCGCCGGCTGGTTCAGGTCGACGACGCCCGCCCCCGCCGACCCGGGCAGGTAGGCCGGGTCGAGGAGTTCCTCGACGGGCGCGGCGAGGACCTTGTCGGAGTAGTAGCGGACGGCGTGCGGGTGGCCGTCGGTGAGGCGTTGGGCGGCCGGCAGGAAGCGCGCGACGCCGCTGCGAACCAGGAGGCGGGTGAGCCAGAACGGACGGGCCACGGGGCGGCCTCCATGCCGGGGGGGCGGACGGCGTATTGTGCCGCGCCGGGACGGGGGGCCGTCAAGCCGAACCGCTGCTCCCGCGGTTACTCCGTACTTTACTTCGGCGCCCACGGTCGGATGATGGTCACCACCCGCCGAAATCCTCCCCGAGGCGCGCATGACCCGCACCACCCTCCTCCTCGCCGCGCTCGCGGTCGGCGTGTCCGGTTCGCCGCTGACCGCGGCCGAGAAGTGGGCCGACCCGAAGCTGCCGGTCACGGGCGGGCTCGAACTGTGGCTCGACGCGGCCCGGGCGAACGGCGACAAGCTCGTCCCGCACGACGGCAAGCTCGAAACCTGGTTCGACGCCTCCGGGAAAGGTCGACACGTCCGCCAGCCGGAGGCCGACAAGCGGCCGACGCGTCTCCCGGCCGGTGGCGGCGCGGTGGTGCGGTTCGACGGGCTCGACGACCACCTCCGCGCCGTGAAGCAGAAGGCCGAACTGGAAGCGTTCACCGTCTTCGTCGTCGCCGTGCCGCGGCAGAACCCCGGCGGGTTCCGCGGCGTGCTGGCGTTCAACGCCCCGAACCAGCGCGACTACGAGAGCGGCCTTACGCTCGACTACGGCCCATTCCTGTCGCCGCGGTTCAACTTCCTCAACGTCGAGGGCCGCGGGTTCGGCGGGGCGCGGAACCTGCTCACGAAGGAGCAGCCGTTCGGCGAGCTGCAAACGCTCGAAGTGACCGGCGACGCGAAGGCCGTGCGGCTGACCGCGAACGGCGTCGCCGCCGGCGAGCGGCCGCGCGACGGCAAGGCGGTCGGCCTCGACGAGATCACCGTCGGCGCGCGCTACTACAACAACGGCCCCGGCGCCCAGCTGGTGCAGGGCTTCGGCCGGTGGGACGTGGCCGAGGTTCTCGTCTACGGGCGCGTGCTGCCCGCCGACGAGGCGAAGCAGGTCCGCGATTACCTCGGCGCGAAGCACGCGACGCTGCGCCAGAACCTCCCGCCCGACGCCGAGGCCGGCGCCGCAGTGCTGGTACCGGTCAAAGACCCGCCGCCGGTGCAGGTGTTCCTGCCGGGGTTCACCGTCCGCGAGTTGCAGCTCGACCTCACCAACGTCAACAACGTCCTCTACCGCCCGGACGGTACGCTCCTGGCGGTCGGGTACAACGGCGTCATCTGGCACCTCCGTGACACCGACGGCGACGGCCTCGAAGACCGGGCCGACGTGTGGTACGACAGCCGGGGCGCGCTCCGCTCGCCGATCGGCGTCGATCTCACCCCGCCGGACTACCCGCACGGCGACGGCGTGTTCGTCGTCGGCAAGACGAAACTGCTGCTGATCGTCGACACCGACCGCGACGGCAAGGCGGACAAGGAGATCACCGTCGCCGGGCCGTGGAAGGAGAGCTTCCACCAGGTGGACGGGCTCGGCGTGGCGTTCGACCGGCGCGACGGCAGCGTCTACTACGGCCGCGGCACGTACAACTTCGCCGACCCGCTGCTCAAGGACAAGGACGGCCGCCCGCAGTACAAGCTCGCCGACGAAGCCGGCACGGTCATCCGCGTCGCCCCGGACTTCAAGAGCCGCGAGGTCGTGGCGACGGGCATCCGCTTCCCGGTCGGCCTGCGGTTCAACCGCCACGGCGACCTGTTCGCCACCGACCAGGAGGGCGCGACGTGGGTGCCGAACGGCAACCCACTCGACGAACTCCTCCACGTCCAGAAGGGCCGCCACTACGGCTTCCCGGCCCGGCACCCGAAGCACCTGCCGAACGTGATCGACGAGCCGAGCACGTTCGACTACGGCCCGCAGCACCAGTCCACGTGCGGGTTCTGCTTCAACGAGCCGGTGAAAGACGGCGGCCCCACGTTCGGCCCGAAGCACTGGGCCGGCGACGCGATCGTGACCGGCGAGTCACGCGGCAAGCTGTACCGCACGAAGCTGGTGAAGACGCCGAGCGGGTACGTCGCCGGCACGCAGCTGTTCGCCGCGCTCTCCATGCTCACGATCGACTGCTGCGTCGCCCCGGACGGGTCACTCGTGGTGGCTTGCCACGGCGGCGGGCCGGACTGGGGGAGCGGGCCGACGGGCAAGGGGAAGTTGTTCAAGATCACCTACACCGACCGCGACCACCCGCAGCCGGTGCTGGCGTGGCCGAACGGCCCGCGCGAGGTGCGCGTCGAGTTCGACCGCCCCGTCGACCCACAGCTGCTCCGCGACGCGCTAAAGCACACAAAGCTGACCGCCGGCCGCCACGTCCGCGCCGGCGACCGGTTTGAGTCGATCTGGCCGGGCTACGCGATCGTGCAACTCCAGAAGGCGGCGCCGCGGTTCGACGTGCCGGTCCGCTCGGCGCAGCTCACGCCCGACCGCCGCACACTGGTACTCGCCACCGACCCGCACCCGGCCGCCGTCCACTACGCGCTGACGCTCCCCGGCATGGGCCGCCCCGCCGACGGGAAGCAACCGAAGGGCGTGCTGCGGCAGGTGCCCGAGATCGACCTCGACTTCGACCTGACCGGCTGCGAGGCGACGTGGACGCCGGCTAACGCGGGGACGGCGTGGACCGGCTGGCTGCCACACCCGGACCTCGACGTATCGAAGGCGCTGACCGCCGGCAGCGCGCCGCACGACGCGCTGTGGGCGCAGGTCGGCGGCGTGGGCGAGCTCGCGCTGCGGGCCAAGCTCGACCTGACGGACATGCTCCGCCCGGCGGTGCAGGTCGGCTCGCAGCTCGACCACGAGCCGTTCCCGCCCGAGGACGTGACCGTCACCTACGGGACGAAGGCGGGCTTCACCGTGCAGCCGACGCCGAACGTTCACGTCCCGCTCGACCTGCGACTGACCTCGCACGTTGCGTCGGGAGTGAAGGCGTCCATCCACTTCACCACGGCCGAGGACCGCCGCCCCCGCCCGCTCGCGCTGCGGCGGTTCGTGCTGTCGTGGGCCGAGACGGACCTGAAGGCGCTCGGCCGCGAGGTCGTCGCCGTGCGGGCGCCCGAACTCGACGGCGGGAGCTGGGCGCGCGGCCGGGCCGAGTTCTTCGGCGAGCAAGCGGCGTGCGCGAAGTGCCACGCCGTCCACGGCCGCGGCGGCGACCTCGGGCCGGACCTGTCGAACCTCGTCCACCGCGACTACGCCTCCGTCCTCCGCGACATCGAGAACCCGAGCTTCGCCGTCAACCCGGACCACCTCACCTACACCGTACAGCTCACTGACGGCCGCACGCTCACCGGCGTCGTTCGCACGCAGAACGAAAAGCTGCGAATTGGCGACACGAAGGGCGTCGTCACCGAGGTGGCGAAGGCGGACGTGGAGAAGCTGACGCCGGCGGCGGTCTCGACGATGCCCGAAGGACTGCCGAAGCTCCTCGGCCCGGAGCGGATGCGCGACCTGATGACGTTCCTGCTGACGCAGCCGCCGCGCATGCCCGACTACGGCCCGACCCGCCCGCCCGAGCCGCGGGCGCGCGCCGAGGTGGCGGCGGTCCTGGCGGGAGCACCGAACCCGCCGGCGCCGGTCCGTCCGATCACCATCGTGCTCGTCAGCGGGCGGAAGGACCACGGCCCGGGCGAGCACGACTACCCGGCGTGGAAGACGGCGTGGAAGGAGCTCTTGGGCGTCGCCGAGAAGACGACCGTCGAGACGGCCGACGACTGGCCGAGCGCCGCGCAGTTCCAGAAGGCCGACGTGCTGGTCTTCTACCAGCAGGGGAAGTGGACGCCGGAGCGGGCGCGGGACATGGACGCCTTCCTCGCCCGCGGCGGCGGGGCGGTGTACGTCCACTACGCGGTGGACGGCGGCGCCGACGCGCCGGGGTTCGCGCAGCGGATCGGGCTGGCGTGGCAGGGCGGGCGGTCGAAGTTCCGCCACGGCCCGCTCGACCTCGGGTTCGAGACGGGCGCGAAGCACCCGATCGGGCGGAACTTCAACAAGGCGCACTTCCACGACGAGAGCTACTGGCAACTCGTCGGCGACCCAAAGGGCATCACGCTGCTGGCGAGCGGCAAGGAGGACGGGAAGGACCAGCCGCTGTTCTGGACGCTGGAGCCGGCGAAGGGGCGGGTGGTGGTGTCGATCCCCGGGCACTTCGCCTGGACGTTCGACGACCCGCTGTTCCGCGTGCTGCTGCTGCGCGGCATCGCCTGGGCGGCGCGCGAGCCGGTGGACCGGTTCAACGACCTGGTCACGCCCGGGGCGCGGGTGCGGGATTAGGCCTGGGGTATGGCGGCGAACGGCCGGCGTGAGCCGGCTGGTCGTTGGTACAGGCACCTGTACCAACGACCAGCCGGCCCCGACACTCACCGCGCCCGCCGCTTGACCGCGTAGCCGTAGGAGATCGGCCACACCGGCTCGGCACCGAGCTCCTGCTGGGCCTTCAGCGCCCAGTACGGCTCGCGGAGGAGTTCGCGGGCGACGAACACGAGGTCGGCGTCGCCCCCGGTCACGATCTCGTTCGCGTACTTCACTTCCGTGATGAGCCCGACCGCCCCGGTCATCACCCCCGCCTCGTCCCGGAGCTTCCGCGCCAGCGGCACCTGATAGCCTTTCCCCACCGGGATGCGCGCCTTCGGCACCAGCCCGCCGGACGACACGTCGATCAGGTCGATGCCGAGTTCCTTCAGCCGGCCGGCGAGTACCACCGACTGGTCGGCGTCCCACCCACCGTCCGCCCAGTCGGTCGCCGAGATGCGGACGAATACCGGCAGCTCGGGCGGGACGATTTTGCGCACCGCCGCGGCGACGCGGAGCGGCAGCCGCATCCGGTTCTCCAGGCTCCCGCCGTAGTCGTCGGTCCGGTAGTTGCTCAGCGGCGACAGGAACTCGTGCAGCAGGTAGCCGTGTGCGGCGTGGACCTCGACGACGCGGAACCCGGCGGCGAGCGCCCGCCGGGTCGCGGCCTCGAACGCGGCCACGACGCCGTCGATCCCGGCCGCGTCGAGCGCGGCCGGCACCGGATTTCCCTCGTCGAAGGCGACCGCGCTCGGGCCGACCACCGGCCACCCGCCGCGGTCCGGCGTCAGCCCGGCGCCGCCCGCCCACGGCAGGTCGCAGCTCGCCTTGCGCCCGGCGTGGGCGAGTTGGATTCCCGCCACCGCCCCCTGCGACTCCACGAACCGGGCGATCCGCGCCAGCGGCGGGACGTGCGCGTCGGTCCAGATGCCGAGGTCGCCGGGGGTGATCCGCCCCTCCGCCGCGACGGCCGTGGCCTCGACCACCACCAGCCCGACCCCGCCGGCCGCCCGGCTGCCGAGGTGGACCAGGTGCCAGTCGTCCGCGAACCCGTCCCGGGCGACGTACTGGCACATCGGCGACATGGCAATGCGGTTGCGGAGCGTCACCCCGCGGACGGCGAGCGGGCTGAGGAGGTCGATCTCGGGCACCTCGCGGTCGTGGTCGGTCCCGGCCGGGCAGCCGTGGGCGTGTGTCTTGAGGTGATCGGCCATCAATCGGTCTCCGCGGATGGGGTCGGGAGAGGACGTGTAATGGGTGACGGGGGTGTTTGTACGCCCTCCTCTGGCGGTCGGCGCGGGCGAACGGCTTCACGTCTGGGGGGCACCGAAGTTTGGGGCTATTTGGGGTGGTTGAGGTCGAACCGAGTCGAGTCACCCTCTCAGTCTGGTCTCACCCTTGTTGTTCAAGTCGTTGCGAGACTTCCGCATCCGACGTTTGCAACGGCCGTCGACTTCACGCTGGGGGGGGCTCGGAAGTTTGGGGCGATTTAGGGCGGCCTCGACCGACCAAGTCGAATCGCACCGCCCGGCATCACTCCGGAACGCACCACGCGGCGGCCGTCGGCCGTGCATTGCGGCACGGACCGGCGGTCACCGGTGGCGAGGTATCGGGTTCCGGCGCGGTGCCCCAGCCGGCCGCTCGTGCCGCGGGGGTCGCAGGAGTGACCCTGCTCGGTCGCCCGGACGACCGCCCCCGCGGGCGCACCATAACAGTGCATGACCGCGCGGCAAACGGACTGGGGGAATCACAGTCCGGGTGTGTGCGCCGAGTCCGAAACTCCTGCTGCGGTCCGGGCCGACAACAGGGACGGTGGGGCCACACCCGACACCTCACGCT
>JAFKFQ010000305.1 GCA_017308215.1 bacterium
CAGGAGGACGGCGCCGCCCAGCTCGCGGCGCTGATGGCGCGCTACGTCGAGCGGCTGGAAGCGCGGCTCGGCGAGATCAAGGACACGGCGCTCACGACGCGGGCGGAGGTCCGCGCCCTCGTCGCCGCGCTCGGGGGTCGGCAGTGGGCGGCGAGCGGCGGGCAGACCGAGCCGGTTGCCGCCACCCTGTCTTCGCTACCCACTGCGACGAGCCTACTGCCCACCACGACGAGCCCGCTGCCCACTGTTCTGAGCATTCATACCGGGGCCGTTGCCTGCCTCGCGGTGTCGCCCGACGGCACGCGCGCCGTGTCCGGCGGGGCCGACCGCGGCATCGTCGTGTGGGATCTGGTGGCGCGCCGCGAGCTGCGGGTCATGGCGGGGCACCGCGACCGCGTGTGCTGCTTGGCGTTCGGGCCGGACGGGCGGAAGGTGCTCTCCAGCAGCCTCGACCAGACGGTGCGGCTGTGGGACGCCGACGCCGGCATCGAGCTGAAGGGCTTCGACCGGCAGACGAACCGCAGCGCCGCCTTCGCCCCGGACGGCAAGACGGCGCTGTGCGGCGCGCTGTACGACGGCAAGCTGCGGCTGTTCGACGTGACCACCGGCAAGGAGCTGAAGCGCCTGCCGGGCCACACGGACTGGGTGGTCGGGGTGGCGTTCGCGGCCGACGGCAAGCTCGCCCTCTCCGGCGGGCTCGACCGGACGGTCAAACTGTGGGACGTGCCGACCGGCCGGCTGCTGCGGTCGTTCGTGCTGAGGAACACGATCCTCTCCAGCGTCGCGTTCAGCCCCGACGGGTGGCGCGTGCTGTCCGCGGGGGCCGACGGGCTGGTGCGCGTGTGGGACACGTTCACCGGGCAGGAGCTGTGCCGCCTCGTCGGCCACACCGACGCGGTGTCGTGCGTCGCCCCAGCGCCGGACGGCGACCACGCCGCCTCGGCCGGGCACGACGGCACCGTCCGCGTGTGGGACATGCGGACGCGGAAGGAGCTGAAGAAGTTCACCGGCCACACCGGAAACGTGCTGACGGTCGCGTTCGCGCCGGACGGAAACACCGTGCTCTCTGGCGGCGACGACGGGACGGTGCGCGTCTGGAGCCTGTAGCCGGCCGTTCACCGGTTCCTGCTGGCACCCCGCGCCGCGTCTCGTAAGCTGGAATCGACTCCCGCTCCCCAACCCGAGGCTCCCATGGCCCAGCCCGCGTTCGACAGCCTGGACGGGCTCTGCATCAACACCATTCGCACCCTCGCCATGGACGCGGTGCAGAAGGCGAACAGCGGCCACCCGGGCGCCCCGATGGGCCTCGCCCCGGTCGCCTACGTCCTGTGGAACCGGTTCCTCAACTACGACCCGAAGTTCCCGTACTGGACCAACCGCGACCGGTTCGTGCTGTCGAACGGCCACGCCTCGATGCTCCTGTACTCGCTCGTCCACCTCACCGGCGTCGTGGACCGCGACGAGCACAACCGGCCGAAGGACACGCCGAGCCTGCCGATCGAGCAGTTGCAGCGGTTCCGCCAGCTCGGCAGCCGCACCCCCGGCCACCCGGAACAGGAAGCGACGAGCGGCATCGAGACGACGACCGGCCCGCTCGGCCAGGGCGTCGGCAACGCGGTCGGCATGGCGATCGCGCAGAAGTGGATGGCCGCGTACTACGGCCGCCCCGGGTTCGAGAAGCTGTTCGACCACAAGGTCTACGCCATCTGCGGCGACGGCTGCATGATGGAGGGCGTGGCGTCCGAGGCGGCCTCGCTCGGCGGGCACCTCAAGCTCAACAACCTGTGCCTCATCTACGACGACAACGGCATCACCATCGACGGCCACACCCACCTCGCGTTCAGCGAGGACGTGGCCAAGCGGTTCGAGGCCTACGGGTGGGACGTCCTCCGCGTTAACGACGGGAACGACACCGCGGGGATGGCGGCGGCCCTGGAGAAGTTCAACGCCGGCGCCGAGAAGCCGACGCTGATCGTACTGAAGACGGTCATCGGCTACGGCTCGCCGCACAAGGCCGACACCCACGCCGCCCACGGCGAGCCGCTCGGCGCGGACGAGATCAAGCTGACGAAGAAGGCCTACGGCTGGCCCGAGGACTCGTCGTTCCTGGTGCCGGACGGCGTGTACGGCCGGTTCGCCGACGGCATCGGCAAGCGCGGGGCTGCCGCCCGCGCCGCGTGGGACAAGCTGTTCGCCGAGTACAAGGCCAAGCACCCCGACCTCGCCCTGCAGATCGAGACGCTGGAGCAGCGCGACCTGCCGGCCGGGTGGGACAAGGACATCCCGACGTTCCCCGCCGACGCGAAGGGGCTGGCGACGCGCGACAGCTCGGGGCAGGTGCTCAACGCCATCGCCAAGAACGTGCCGTGGTTCGTCGGCGGGTCGGCCGACCTGAACCCCTCGACGAAGACGTTCATGAAGTTCCCCGAGGCGGGCGTGTTCACGTCGAAGACGCCGGCCGGGCGGAACATCCACTTCGGCGTCCGCGAGCACGGCATGGGGGCCATCATGAACGGCCTCACGCTGGCGAACCTGCGGGCCTACGGGTCGGGCTTCCTGATCTTCAGCGACTACGGCCGTGGGGCGCTGCGGCTCGGGGCGGTGATGCACATTCCCGTGCTGTACGTGTTCACCCACGACAGCATCGGCGTCGGCGAGGACGGCCCGACGCACCAGCCGATCGAGCACCTGGCGAGCCTGCGGGCGATGCCGAACATGGTGCTCATCCGCCCCGGCGACGCGAACGAGGTGGCCGAGGCGTACCGCTACGCAGTGCAGCAGAAGCACCAGCCCGTCGTGTTCGCCATGACCCGCCAGGCGCTGCCGACACTCGACCGCACCAAGTACGCCCCGGCGAGCGGGCTCCAGAAGGGCGGCTACGTCCTCGCCGACAACGCCGGCGGCAAGCCGGACGTGATCCTGATCGGCACCGGCAGCGAGGTGCCGCTGGTGGTCGAGGCGTACGAGAAGCTGACGGCCGAGGGCGTGAAGGCGCGGGTGGTGAGCTTGCCGAGCTGGGAGCTGTTCGAGAAGCAGGACCAGGCATACCGCGACTCGGTGCTGCCGCCGGCGGTCAAGGCGCGGGTGTGCGTCGAGATGGCGGCGGCGTTCGGCTGGGAGCGCTACGCCGGCCCGACGGGTGCGATCATCGCCATGCGGTCGTTCGGCGCGTCGGCGCCGCTCAAGGATCTGATGAAGCACTTCGGCTTCACCCTTGAGAACGTCATGAACGCGGCGCGGGAGCAGCTGGCCAAGAAGTAACACTGAATGGACAGCCGGCCGACGTCAGTCGGCCGGTTCCTTGACAAGGAAGTCGTCGCGATGAAGCGGATGCTCTTCTGCGCGGTCCTCGCGGTCCTGGGCATCGGCTTGCCGGCCCAGGCGCAAGACATGCCGCGGATCGGCCGGATTCTCATCGAGGGTAACACCGACACCCCCGACCATGCGATCCTCGGTGTGGTCCGGATTCGACCGGGTGAGCTGTTCCGCGCACCGGAACTCCGGGACGCGGAGGGGCGATTGCGGAAGACCAAGTGGTTCGACCCGGTCACTCCGGTCACCGTCCGGTCGCTACCGAACGATGCCGACTCGGGCTTTGTGGACATCGTGATTCAGGTCACGGAGCGTCCCTGGAACGGCGTGGTGTGGGGCGTATACGACCTGTGGACCGGTATCCGAGGGCTGGACCCGGAACACTTGTGGTCGGGCGCGCTCTACCTGAAGACCGGCCTGCCGCGGCTGCGGGAGTGGCTGGCGACGCCGCTGCGGTGACATCGCGCCGCGTCAACCCAGCGCGAGCTCGAACCGATCCGCGTCCACGAACGCCCCCCTCTCCAGGTCGAACACGCGCCGCAACCCCGTCAGGCGCGTCCCGTCGATCGTGTACTCGTGGTAGCCCCACAGCTTCTCCAATGGAACGGCTGCCCGTCGCCGGCCTCCAGCACGTACCAGGCGTGCTTGTGCCCGTGCAGCCACAGCGTCACCCCGCACGCCGCCGCCGCGTCGCGCGCCTCGCGCCAGTCGAGGAGGCGGTGCCAGCGGGCTTCCGGCCGGCGGCCGCGGGTCAGGAGCGGGTAGTGACTCACCACCACGCGCGGCCCGGGGTCGAGCTTCGCGCACAGCACCTTCAACCGCTCCAACTGCGCGGCGCCGACCCGCCCGGTCGCGTCCCATGGCAGGACGTTCGGCTTCGACGAGTTCAGCGCGATCAGCCAGACGGGGCCGACCTTCCGGGCGAACGGGTAGGTGTGCGTGTCGTCGGCGCGCTCGCCCTGCTGCCACGCCGAGAAGGCGAACTCGAACGTCCGCTTGCGGCTGGCGCCGAAGGTGTACAGGTCGTGGTTCCCCGGCACGGCGAGGCACGGCGGCAGCGTCGCGTCCCACACCCCGAGGCGGTGCGCGGACTCGGTCATCTCGCTGTCGAACGCCATCGTCGTGGCGTCGCCGGAGAAGACGAGCTGGTCGTACCCGCGCGTGCGGAAGTCGGCGAGCATCGCCTCGACGACCCGGTTCGCGTACCGAAACCGGTGCGCCCGTCCCAGGAGGCGGACGTTCACCCAGCCGGTGCCGCGCTTGCCGAACAGGTCGCGGACGCGCCACCCGAGCTTCGGGGCGGTGAGGTGGACGTCGCTGAAGTGCGCCAGTCGAATCATTGCGGAAAGCGGATTGCGGAATTCGGATTCCCGGCGACAATCCCAACAGGCAAGTGTTCTATTCCGCCACCCGAATTCCGCATTCCGCAATGATCCGTTTTGACTTCGCCGGCAAGGCCGTACTCGTCACCGGCAGCTCCCGCGGGATCGGCGCCGCGATCCTGACCGCGTTCGCCCGGGCCGGGGCGGGCTGCGTCCTCCACTACTGGGACGACCCGGACGGCGCCAACCGGAAGGACGCCGAAACGCTCGCGGGGCAGCTTGGTGACAAGGTGGTATCACTGGCCGCCGACGTCCGCGACGGCGCCCAGGTCGAAGCGCTCATGCGGCAGGCGAGGGAGCGGTTCGGCGGGCTCGACGTGGTCGTCAACAACGCCGGGATCATCAAGGACCGCACGCTGAAGAAGATGACGCCCGACGAGTGGCACGCCGTCATCCAGACCAACCTCGACGGCGTGTTCCACGGTTGTAAGTACGGCGCCGAGGTGCTGCGCGACGGCGGGCGGATCGTGAACATTGCCTCGGTCGCGGGGCTGGTCGGATTTCACGGCCAGGCGAACTACGCGGCGGCGAAGGCCGGTGTGATCGGCATGACGCGCGTGCTGGCGAAGGAGCTCGCCCGCCGCGGCATCACCGTGAACGCCGTCGCCCCCGGGGTGATTCAGACGCCGATGCTCGGCGAGGTCAAGCCCGAGGTGATGGCCGAGTACCTGAAGCAAATCCCCGCCGGCCGCCTTGGCCAGCCGGCGGACATCGCCAACGCCGTACTCTTCCTCGCCAGCGAGGAGAGCGCGTACATCACCGGGCAGGTTCTTCCCGTCACCGGCGGGTGGGTGTGACGATGAAGCAGCTCACGATCGTCGTGAAGCCGTTCCGAGCCGAGGCGGTGCTGGACGTGATCGCCGAAATGGGCGTGAGCGTGTGCGCCGTGAGGGAGGCGAAGGGCTACGGCCGCCAGAAGGGCTACCTCGACCGCTACCGCGGGTCCGAGTACAGCACCGCGTACCTGCCGAAGGTCGAGATCACGGTCTGGGTAACCGACGACCTCGCCCGCGAATTGGCCGACCGCGTCGCCCGCACTGCACGCACGGGGCGGATCGGCGACGGGAAGATCTTCGTCGTCCCGACCGCGTGGCCGGACGCGCTCGAATTCTAACCCCGCCTCAACTCTTCCCCGACCGTCGTGTACGAGCGGTCTGCTGCCGCTCGAAAAAATAGCAGGCACACTCCGTGTGCCGTGGCAGAAGAACGGCACACGGAGTGTGCCTGCTACTTCCCCGACCGGATGGACGGACCGGGAATCCTCACCTTCTTCGACACCTTCGCGCTCACCGAGAAGGCACCCGATCACGCCAACGGCGGCCTGCTGCCCCCCTGCCCCTTCCCTACCCACCGGTGCTCGCGTATCCTCCGGGTCAGCCCGCCCCGGAGGCCGCCGCATGACCCCGCTCCTCCTCTCGCTCGCCGCGTTCAGCCCCGCCGACCGCCCGGTCCCTCCGAACGTCGTCCTGCTCATCGCCGACGACCTCGGCGCGGAGGACTGCGGCCCGTTCGGGAACCGGGCCGTGCGCGCGCCGAACCTCGACCGCCTCGCCCGCGACGGGATGCGGTTCGACCGGGCGTTCGTGCCGGCCAGTTCGTGCAGCCCGAGCCGGTGTAGCCTCATCACCGGCCGCTACCCGCACAGCCACGGCGCCCCGCAGCTCCACCAGCCACTCCCGGCGGGTCAGCCGAACCTCGCCGCCCTGCTGCGCGCCGCCGGCTACTGGACCGCCATCGCCGGCAAGACGCACCTGGGCAAGGACGCGCTCGCCGCGTTCGACGTGGTGAACGCCGGCGGCGGGCCGAGTGGGTGCGAGCAGTGGGTGGCGACGCTGCGGCAGCGGCCCATGAACCGGCCGTTCTTCGCGTGGCTCGCCGCGCTCGATCCGCACCGCGACTACCAGCCCAACACGATTCCCGAACCCCACCGCCCGGCCGACGTGGTCGTCCCACCTTACCTGCCGGACACGCCCGAGGTGCGCGCCGACCTGGCGCGGTACTACGACGAGATCGCGCGCCTCGACCGATTCGTCGGCGAGGTGCTCGGCGAGCTCGACCGGCAGGGCGTGGCGAACAACACGCTGGTGTTGTTCCTGAGCGACAACGGCCGCCCGTTCCCGCGCTGCAAGACGACGGTGTACGACAGCGGCTGCCGCACCCCGCTGATTGCCCGCTGGCCCGCCGGCGGCGTCCGCGCCGGGAGCGTGACCGGGAGCCTCGTAAGCACCATCGACGTCGCGCCGACGCTGCTCGGCCTCGCAGGCGCGCTTGTGCCCGGGTCGGTCCAGGGTCGAGGCTTTGCGGCAGTGCTTCGTGACCCGACCGCGAAGCACCGCGAGTACGTGTTCCTCGAAAAGAACTGGCACGACTTCGACGACCACGCCCGCGCCGTCCGCTCGGCGCGCTACCGCTACGTCCGTAACAGCTACCTCGACGTGCCGATGACGCCACCAGCCGACGCGGTGCGCAGCCCGACGTTCCAGGCGATGCTGAAATTGCACGACGCCGGGCAACTGCCGCCCGAGCAGCGGACGTGCTTCCCGACGCCGCGCCCCGCCGAAGAGTTCTACGACCTCGATGCCGATCCACACGAGTTGCGAAACGTGGTCGCCGACCCGCGGCACGCCGAGGCATTGCGGACGCACCGGGCGGCGCTGGAAGGGTGGGTGAAGGAGATGGGCGACCCCGTTCCGGCCACACGAACGCCCGACGGCTTCGACCGGCGGACGGGCCGGCCGATCAAGCAATAACCGGCGACCGGCCGGCGTGAGCCGGCCGGTCGCCTCGACCCTGCTCTACTTCTTCGCCGGCTCCGCCGCCTTCGGGGCCACGTACCCCGGCGAGGCATTGAACACCTTCGGCGATGCCTTCGCGTCGCTCACCTTCCACACCGCGACGTTCCCGTCGTACCCACCGCCGGCGACGTACTCGCCGTTCGGGCTGAAGGCCACCGCATACACAAAGTCCGTCAGTCCGTTCAGCGTCGCGCCGGCGGCGAGCGTCTCGCTGTTCCACAGGCGCACGGTCTTGTCCGCCGAGGACGTGGCCAGCATCGGCTGCTTCGGGTTGAAGACGACGCGGAACACCTCGTCGCCGTGGCCGCCGGCGTTCTTCACCTGCTTCCCCTCGCCGCCCGGCTTCCAGGTGCGGAGCTGCTTGTCCGCCCCGACCGAGAATCCGGCCGTGCCGTCGCCCTTCACCGCCACGCCGTACACGATGTTCTGGTGCTCGGGGAACGTCACCACCGACTCCTTCGCCTGCAAGTCCCACACCTTCGCCGTCTTGTCGCGGCCGGCGGTGACGAGGAAGCGGCCGTCGTTCGAGATCGACACCCCGAGCACCCAGTCGGCGTGGTTCTCGACGGTCTGCGTGAGCCGCGCGCCCGCCACGCCCGACGACAAGTCCCACACACGCACGGCGCGGTCGGTGCCGCCGGCGGCGAGGTACTTGCCGTCGGCCGACACGGCGATGCACAACACCGAGTCGTCCACGTCGATCAGGTGCTTAAGCATCACCTTCGTGTCGTTCACGCCGGCGAGGATGTCCACATCCCCCGCGAAGCGGCCCTTCGCGTTCAGGTCGTAGACGCGGACGTCGCCCTCCTGCCCCGGCCGTCCGCCGGCGACCGCGAGGTTGCCGTTCGGCAGGAACACCATGCCGTAGGCACGCTCGGAGCGCGTGTAGACGCGCTTCACGAGCTTTCCGGCGGCGAAGTCCCAGACGGTGAGCTCGTGGTGCCCGCCGACGACGAGCGTCTTCCCGTCCGGCGAGAACGCGAGCGAGTTGACCACCGCCGGGAACGGGTACTTCTCCGGCGGCACCGGCGGCTTCCAGCGGACGCGCAGTTCCTTGACGAGGTCGGCCTTCGGGTCGAGGCCGCCGTCGAGCTTCGCCCCCTGGTCGATCCACCGGGCGATGACCAGCGCCTTGTCCTTCGGCACGGCCTCGCCCTTGTCGCGTGGCGGCATCCGCCGCGGCTCCTCCGTCACGATCAGGTCGTGGAAGTCGCTGTCCTTCGCCTTCCCGGCGACGACCGGCGGGCCGTCCGACCCGCCGGCCATCAGCTTCTCGAACGTGGTCATGTCGTACTTGCCGGACTTCTTCTTGGCGTCGTGGCAGGCGAAGCAGTTCTCCTTGAGGATCGGCGCCACGTCGGTGATGAAACTCACCGCCTTCGCGTCGCCGCCCTTCTTCTCGGCCTTCTTCTCTTGGGCCGAGGCGACCGACGGGGCGGCGAACATCATCAGGTACGCGGTGAGCGCGGCGACCGCGCAGGCGAAGCAGAAACAGATGCGGCGTCGGAACATGACGGCGTCCGGGAAGAGCGGTGGGGTAGGAGTTGTTACTCTAGCGGGGCGGCGGGGGAGACGGAAGTCTTAAACCCACGGCGAGCCGGCCGGTTCCGGCGGGCAAAAACGCCACGCGGCGGCCGTCGGCCGTGCATTGCGGCACGGTCCGGCGGCCGCCGGTGGGTGAGGTGTCGGGTTCCGGCGCGGTGCCCCAGGCCGGCCGCTCGTGCCGCGGGGGTCGCAGGGTTGCCCCTGCTCGGTCGCCCGGACGACCGCCCCCGCGGGCGCACCATGACAGTGCATCCCGCGCGGCCAACGGACTGGGGAGGAAGACACAGTCCGGGTGTGT
>JAFKFQ010000306.1 GCA_017308215.1 bacterium
CCGACGGCGAGCGCGGGCCCGAGCCGGACGGCGACCGCGGGCCAGGCGCTGACCTTCCAGGGGTCGGCGACCGGGACCGGGCTGACCTACGCGTGGAACTTCGGGGACGGGACGACGGTCAACGGGACGCTCACCCCGACCAAGACGTATGCCAACGCGGGGACGTACACCGTCACCCTCACCGTCACCGACTCGCTGGGCCGCACCGCCACGGGTAACGCTACCGTCACCGTTGGCAGCTCCGGCGGCACCGGCAGCCCGGGTGGGTACACCGGCATCCTGCGGACCTTGTACGTTTCTCCGACCGGCAGCGACAGCAACAACGGCTCGGCCTCGAGCCCGTGGGCGACGCTCCAGAAGGCCGCCAGCAACGCCCGCCCCGGCGACATGATCGTGGTGCGGGCCGGCACCTACGCCGGCTTCGAGCTCACGACCAGCGGCACGGCCACGAACCCGATCGTGTTCAAGGCCGACCCCGGGGTGCTCGTCAACGCCAAGGCCCCGCAGGTCTCGTACTCGAAGGGGGCGATCAACCTGGAGGGTGCCAGCTACGTCGTAATTGACGGATTTAAGATTGTCATGGCGAGCTACGGCTCGGTCAACTCGAACATCCGCTCGGTCTCGAACACCGGCGTGATCATCCGCAACAACGTCATCGACAACGCGGCCTGGTGGGGTATTTTGACGGGCTTCAGCCAGAACGTGTTGATCGAGAAAAACACCATCACCAACACGCAGGTCCAGCACGGCATCTACGTGGGCAACTCGGCGGACAACCCGATCATCCGGAACAACTACGTGGCCAACAGCCGCGGGTCCGGCATCCAGATCAACTCGGACGCCAGTCAGGGCGGCGACGGCGTCGTCACCAACGCGCTGATCGAGGGTAACACGCTGATCAACAACGCGCGGGTGCTGGCCTCCTCCATCAACCTCGACGGGGTCCAGAACTCGATCGTCCGCAACAACCTGATCTACGGGAACCGCAACGGCATCGCCCTGTACCAGATCGACGGGGCCCAGGGGGCGAAGAACAACCTGATCGTCGGCAACACCATCGTGTTCGACGCCGGGAACGGGTACTACCCGATCTCGATCGTCGGCGGCAGCCAGGGGAGCACCGGGAACCAGGTGTACAACAACATCCTCTTCCGGACGGCCGGCTCCAGCTACGGCAGCATCGGTATCGACTCGGCATCCCTGAGCGGCTTCAAGAGCGACTACAACGCCGTGGTCGACGGGTTCAACACCGGCGGGTCGGCAACGATCACTCTCGCCCAGTGGCGGAGCCAGACCGGGCAGGACGCGCACTCCGTCGTCGCCACCCCGGACCAGCTCTTCGTGGACTGGCGGAACGGCAACTTCAGCCTGAAGGCCGGCTCGCCGGCCGTCAACGCGGGGATCAACCTGCCTCAGTTGACGACCGACATCGACGGCACCTCCCGGTCGCTGGGCGGCGCCACCGACATCGGGGCGTACGAGACCTTTTGAGTGAGGCCGGGTCGTGAACCGACTTTGCTGGTCGGGGCACGGAAGACGCAACGCCCGGGCGAGGACGTAAGAGGAGGCGGGTCCGCCGAGCGGACGAAGTGGCCCGCGGGTCCGGTCGCCGGCCGGTGTTGTGCCGGGTGCCGCTACCGGACGGCGGCCGGACCACCCGTACGGGACGACTGTCTGTCACGGCGTCAGGCGGAGGTCGCCTCGTCCAGTTGCCGTGGACGAAGCCGTACCGAACCTGCTCGGACCGGCGGTCGCGGGCGAACATCCGGTGCCGGGCCGCCAGGCAGTAACGAGCGGCCAGGAGCGTGGTCCGGAGGTTCGCCGCGGTGTCGCGGTTGTGGTGAAGGTGGCCCTCGACCTCACCGAAGCCGGCCCGGCACAGGGGCGCGAGGGCGTCAACCAATTCGGGCCGGTGGCCCTCAGACTGGTAAAAGAACGTGTGATGGGGCGGCCGCCAGTCGCTGTCGCGGAACCCGCCGAG
Organism: bacterium; assembly: GCA_017308215.1. GTDB lineage: Bacteria > Planctomycetota > Planctomycetia > Gemmatales > Gemmataceae > Urbifossiella. The sequence goes on from JAFKFQ010000306.1 coordinate 1,982, forward strand.
CAACCGGGGGTAGATCCCGGTCCAACGGACGATCCGCCCCCGCGCCACGCGGTCGATCGCCCCGAGGTGGGGTTCGTAGTGGTTCGCCTCGCGCAGCAGGAGGTGGACGGGGGCGGTGGAGGTCGGGAGGTCGCGGCGGCGGAACCCGGTGAGGTATCCCGGCAGCCAGCGGCCCAGAGCCCGGCGGCGGGCGGCCATCCACCCCCGCCGCGGCGGCCAGCGGCGGGATCGCGTACAGGGCGTCGAGGGGGTTCATGTGGGGCTCCCGGTTCGGGACGAAACGGTCAGGTGGCGGGCCGCGCGGTGGGGACCCAGGCCCCGCCGACGCCGCCCCGCGCCCAGCGCCAGAAGCCGACCAGCAGCGCGAGGTTCATGCCGGTGAACATCGTGGTCAGCCGGAGCGGCCGCAGCACGCGGACCCCGGGCGGGCTAAAGGAGAGCAGGCCGGAGAGGGCGTAGAAGGCGAGTTGCCCCACGAACAGCGCCCGGTACAGGGTGTGTTCCAGCAGCAGGCCGCTGGTGACCAGCGACCCGACCAGGAACAGCGGGCACCCCCAGCGCAGGATTTTGTGGGAGAGGAACGTGAACGCGACCCAGCCGCGGGCGGGGTTCAGCAGCCGCCACAGCCGGCCGAGGCTCTGGAAGCCGCCCGCCCCGATGCGGACGCGGCGGCGGAACTCGGCGTCGAGGGCGGGCGGCGTCTCCTCGTGTGCCACGGCCTCCGGGTCGTACAGGATCGCGCACCCCGTTTCCAGCCGGGCGGTCAGGGGGATCACGAAGTCGTCGACGATCGTGTTCCCGGGGACGGGGCGAAAGCACGCCTTGCGGAGCGCGTAGATGCCGCCGTTCGCGCCGAGCAGCGCGCCGAGCCGGCTCTCGCAGGTCTTGAGGAACGTCTCGTAGCGCCAGTACAGCCCGTCCGAGTTCAGCCCGCTGGCGGGGTCGGTCAGGACGAGCCGGCCGCACACGACGCCCACCCGCGGGTTGCGGAACCACCGGACCAGGGCGCGGGCCGCGTCCGGCGCCATGAGCGTGTTCGCGTCCGAGAGGATCACGACCTCGCCCGCCAGCCGGGGGATGGACTCGTTCAGGACCGCCGTCTTGCCGCGCCGCCGGCCGTACTCCAGGAGTCGAACCCCCCGGCCGGCGAAGCCGCGAACCACGTCGGCGGTCGCGTCCGTGCAGCCGTCGGTCGCCACGACGACTTCCAGCCGGTCGTTCGGGTAGTCCAGCGCCAGGGCGTTCTCGATCCGGGCGGCGATGACCGGTGCCTCGTTGTGCGCCGCGATCAGAAGCGAGACCTGGGGCAGCGCCGCCGGGTCGCCGGCCGGCGGCCGCCGGCGCTGCCCCAGCGCCGCGGACAGGCACCGGATCAGGACCGGGTACCCGGCGTAGGTGTAGAGCACGAGTCCCAGGCACACCCAGCACGTCACCTGGAGCACGGTGGTGAGGTCGATCATGGCGGAACTCGGAGGTGTGGGGAACGTCCCGAGAAGTCGTCCGGCCCGGCGCTCACCGCCGCCTCGTCGCGGCCGACCGCGATCCCACAAGCCGCTTGAGGAGCCCCACCCCGCCACGGACCGCGTTGGTGGCCCGGCGGAGCACGTAGAACAGGCCGTCGTTCAGCAGTACGTTTCGCGTCAGAAACCCGGAGCGGGACACGCGGTTCATCACCTTGATCGCCCAGTCCTCGACCGCCGGCTCGGCGGTCGTGGCCACGTCCCGCCAGGGTCCGTCGAGGGTGAGGCTCTCGGCCGCGTAGATCCCCAGGCCGATGTCCGAGGCGTGAACGACGTGGGCGCAGGCGCGCGGGTCCAGCCCGATGAGCCGCATCCCCGCCGCGTCCAGCGCGACCGGGTCGCGGCTGGCCAGCAGGACGTTCAGGTCGATGGGGTAGCCGTTGATCGGCCCCCGGCCCTGCATGCCGACCAGGCCGTCCATGAGCGCCAGCGTGACGGGCCGCAGGGCGTTCACGTCGCCGATCAGCTCGTGGAGGTACTTGTGGAGGAGGATGCGGTCGTACCGCGGGATGCACCCCCACTGGTTCTTGAGGGCACCGGTGAAGACCGTGGTCGCGTGGGTCTTCAGGACGGGGAGCGTGACGAAGGCGTCCGCCTCCAGCCAGGTCTTCGACAGCCCGAACCCGGTCATCCGCGGGTCGGGGATCTCGACGAGCGTGTCCGTCGACAGGTTCAGCACCCGCACGCCGAGCTCGCCCGCCATGCGGTACACGCCGGTGGCCTCGAACGCCGCCTCCGCCGGGTACCGCGCCCCGTCCGACTCCACGACGGTCACGTCCGAGGTCCGCTCGCGGAGGAGTTCGCAGACCGCACGGAGCACGGACAGGGAGGTGTTCGCGCAGGCGAGCATCTCCGGCCGGTCGGTACACAGGTTCGGCTTGACGACCACCGCCGCCTCGGGGCGGACGAGATCGAGCCACCCGCACCGTTCGAACAGCTCGCGGACGACCGGCGCGGGGTTGTTCCGGTCGGCGCGGCGAACGTACACCGTACTCGTCGTCATGGCATTCCCCGGGGCGTGGGGGCGGGCGGGCCGGCTTCCCGGTCCAGGAAGAGAACCCGAATCCGGTGGTACTCGGCGGCGCGGCGGAGCTCGAAGCCCCGCTCGCGGAACAGGGCCAGGTGGCACGCCTCGGGCCGGCCGGGGACGCAAAGCACCAGGCAGATTCGGTCGCGGGCGAAGACGTCCGGTGCGAGATCCCGGGCGACCGGGTCGACCCGCACGCCGTCGCGGTAGCGCACGCCGATCAAGGCCGGCCCGTCCGCGGGCGCCGAGTCGAGCCCGACCGCCTCCCGCGGTTCGCCCGCACCGGCGTAGTGCTGAAAGCTCACGACCTCGATCGCGGTGTCGAAGACCAGCAGGCGGCCGGGGTCGAGCCCGCGCAGAATGGTCGGGGCGGCCGAGCGCCAGTCGTCCTTGAGCGGCTCGGTCCCGTAGCGGTACAGCGACACGGCCGTGAGCGCGGCGGCCAGCACCCCGAGGGCCACGCGCGGGGTCGGGCGCAGGTTGACGTACCCGGCGGCGACGAGTACCGCGAACGCCGGCAGCCCGATCGCGGCGTACCGGTGGCTGTAAACCGGGCGGCCGAGGGCGGCGAACGCGAGCGGGACTGCGACCGGCAGGAGGAGCCACCCGAGCAGCAGCACCGCCGCCGCCCGGTGCCGCCGGAGGCGAACGGCCCCGAGCGCGGCCGGGACCACGAACGCCGCCAGCGTGCCCGCCGCGGCGACCCCCAGCCACCAGGCGGGCGACTCGCGCCACGCGAACGAGCGGCCGAGGGCGAAGCTGATCGGCGTCGCCAGAAACTGGACCGGCCAGTTCTCGGCGGAGCGGCTCAGGTTCCCCGGGGTGGAGAGCTGCGAGAGAAACGTCGGCAACCAGGTGGCCCACGCGACGGAGGCCGCCCCCGTCGTCGCCGTCAACACCGCCATCCAGGAGCTCACCGGGGCACG
>JAFKFQ010000264.1 GCA_017308215.1 bacterium
TCGTCCTCGACGGCCGCGGCTATGTCCTCACCAACTACCACGTCATCGACGACGTGTCGTCGCTCCGCGTCCGCCTGCACGACGGGAGCGGCTACCCGGCCCGCGTGATCGGCACCGACAAGGAAGCCGACCTCGCACTCGTGAAGTTCGACCCGGCTCGCCCGCTGCCGGTCCTCGGCATGGGCACGTCGGCCGACCTGATGGTGGGCGAGCCGGTCATCGCCATCGGCAACGCATTCGGGTACGAACACACGGTCACCCAGGGCCGCGTCTCGTTCAAGGGGCGCGACGTGTCGCTGAACAAGGACACCGGGTACAAGGGGCTGATCCAGACGAGCGCCCCGATCAACCCGGGGAACAGCGGGGGGCCGCTGTTGAACGTGCTCGGCGAGCTGGTCGGGGTGAACGTCGCCATCCGGGCCGGCGCCCAGAACATCGGGTTCGCGCTGCCGATCGACTTCGTGATCGGCCGGGCCGCGACCATGATTGCCGCCCGCCGCGGCGGGGTGCGGCACGGGCTGGTCGTCCGCAGCGACGCGGTCCGCGACGCCGTCGAGGGGCCGGTCCGCCGGGCGGCGACGATCGAGGTGGTCGAGCCCGGGTCGGCGGCGGCGGCGGCCGGCGTCAAGGCCGGCGACGTGCTCGACCGGGTGGACGACGTTCCCGTCGCCACCGCGATCGACCTGGAGCGTGCCCTGCTCGACAAGGCCGGCGGCGCGAAGCTGGCCGTCCGCGTGACCCGCGGCGGGACCGCCGTCGAGCCGCTGGAACTCGCGCTGGAGTCTGCCCCGAAGGCTCCCGGTACGCCCGCCGAGATCGCCTGGAAGCGGCTCGGGGTGAAGGTCGCGCCGGTCGCCGCCGACGCGGTGACGAAGGCCAACCCGTTGCTCCGCGGCGGGCTGCTCGTGACCGAGGTGTCGGCCGGCGGGGTAGCGGGGTCGGCGGGCATCGCCCGGGGCGACATCCTGGTCGGCCTCCACCAGTGGGAGACACTCCGCCCCGAGGACGTCGCCTTCGTGCTCACCCACCGCGACCTCGCCACCTTCCTGCCGCTGAAGTACATCGTCGCCCGCGACGGCCGCCTCCGCGACGGCTTCCTCGCCGGCACGCCGTGACGGCAGTGGGAGTGGGGGAGCCAGCGCCGGCCCGGGGGGTGAACCTCCCGGGCCGTGTGCGTTTCTCGGCCAGCCCCCGCCCCGATGCGGCGGGCGGCCAGACCCACCGTTCTGGGCTATGAAGAGGCCGCCGGATCGGCGGCGGCTCCCGGCTTCCGAGGAGGGTGCGGCGATGGAAGGCGTGTTCGTCGGCGCGGCGATCGTCGTCGTGGTATTGTTCGTGGTCGGATGGCTGCTCGTGATAAGACAGAGCGAGCTGGACGTCCACGACCGCTTCCCGCCGATCTCGGACGCGGAGTTCATCGCCCGCTGTACGCCGGGGACAACGCCGGAGGTTGCGCTGAAGGTGCGACGCATCATCGCCGAGCAGCTCGCGGTCGAATACGAGCGGATTCACCCGTCGATGAGCTTCGTCGAGGACATCGGCGCGGATTAGCCGGTGCGGCCGTCCTGCTCGGCGGCGACGGGGTCGAGGAAGGCGGCGGCAGTGCGGATGCGCCTCCGCGCCAGCGCCTCGCGGCCGCGGCACACGTCGCCCACCAGTCGGCGCGTCTCGGCGTGGCAGAAGGCCGCGTCGCGGTCGCCGCGGACTGCCGCCCAGCCCTGCCGCAGTCCCGCCTCCGCCCACACCAGCCAGCTCAAGGCGCCCGCCTGCCAGCGCGGCCAGTGCTTGCGAGCGTAGGTCAGCAGCGCGTGGCGCGTCATCAGCCGCAGCGGCGGCGGGACGCGGCGGGCGTGCAGCGGCCAATGGTGCGTCACCTCCAGCCGCGGGTCGTACCACACACCCCACCCGGCGTCGGCGGCGCGGCGGCAGAAGTCCACGTCCTCGTAGTAGAGGAAGAAACTTTCGTCGAGCCCGCCGAGTTCCTCGAAGCAGTCGCGGCGGACGAGCAGGCACCCGCCAGTCACCCACGGGACGGCCGCGCGTTCGGCCGCCGCGACGTGCCGGCACTTCCGCCGCGACCGCGGCCGCACCAGCCCGCCGATCGTATTCCCGAGCGTCGGGAACGGCCCCGCCGACGCCTGCCCGGTGCCGTCCGGGTTCACGAGGCGGAACCCGATCGCCCCGGCCCGCGGGTCGGTCGCCGGGAGCCGGCGGACGGCCGCGAGCACCTCGTCGAGAAAGCCGTCGGGGACGGTCACGTCCGGGTTGAGGAGCAGCAGCCAGCGGCCGCGGCCGACGCGGCAGCCGCGGTTGACGGCGCGCGCGAACCCGTGGTTCCGGCCGAACCGGCGGACGGTCACGCCGCGGAGAACGTTCAGCCGGCGGACGACGGCGTGGGACGGCGAGTGGTTGTCGACGATGACCACGTCGGCGGTGCCAGTGCGGGCGGCGACCGAGCGGCGGAGTTGGGTGACGAGGCGGGCGGTGTTGCGCCACTGGCAGAAGTTGACGACGACGACGCTGAGGTCCGGGGTCCGCGGGGGCGCGTGGCGGGCGGCGCGGGCGAGCCGGTCCGGGGTCGGGGACGGAACTGCGGCCGGCGGCGGGGTGGGCGGCGTGGGGCCGCCGGGCGGGACTGCCAGGGCCATTCGGGATTCCTTCCCGGTGCGTTCGGGGCGCGTCCGTCCGTGGAGCGGCGGATTCTAGGCAGAAGGCTTCCGCCCGTGCAACCGCAAGTCAGGCGCCGCCCTGCGCGGCCCTCAGCCGTGCGAGTTCCGCTTCCAGTGTCGCCCGGGCGGCGCGCTCGGCGTCGCGCTCGCGCTCGGCCGCCGCGGCCCGTTGCTCGGCCTCGCTCGCCCGCTGCTCGGCCGCCACCCGGGCGGCCCGTTCCGCCGCCATCGACGCGCTCCACTCGGCCGGGATCGCGACCAGTTCGCCGCGGAACCAGTACCTCACCCACCCGTCAACGAGTGCGACTTCCAACTCCAACTCCGGCACCGCGTACCGCTCGCTGTCGCCCGGGTGGGCCGCCACATACTTCCCGTCCGCCAACCGGAACAGCGTCAGCTCCTCGTTGTCGGGGTAGAAGAGGAGGTAGTACGGGACGGCGAGCGCCTGCTCGTACAAGGCCAGGTTGCCGTCGTAGTCTTTCCGCGGGTTCCCCTTCGACACGTACTCCAGTACGAACAGCGGCCGGGCCGGGATCAGTTCGATGGGGAAACTGCCGTCGAGCGCGAGCGGCTCCGGGTGGACGACCACGAAGTGGTCCGGCACGACACGGCCGGGCAACCGCTTCCCCGGGATCGGGTACTGGATCAGCAGCTCGCCGAAGCACTGGATGTCCGGCCGCGTCTGGTGGATCGCGTCGAAGCTGGCTTCCGTGATCCGGCACTGGGTGTTCTGGGCGACGGACTCCATGAAGTGCTCCAGCGGGAGTTGCTTCACGTACCACGCGGCGTCGGCGGCGTAGAACCGCGCCCGGTCCGGGTCGGGCGCGGCCGCGGGCGGCACGGTCGTCGGGTTCATGGCGGGAGCCTCCGAAATCGGTCGAAGTGTACCGGCGATGTGTCGGTCGCGGAAGGGGAGTCACGCCGGTTCGGACGCCAGCTCGCGCATCGCCTCCTTGATGTCGGCCAGTTGCGGCACGCTGTTCGACTCGTAGGCCGGGTTCATGCCGATCCCGGGGACGTGCTTCCCCATCAGGCAGCGCGGGCGGACGGTCAGGTCGTAGAAGTGCTCGTCGATCGCCCGGCGCAGCAGGTGCTCGCCGAAGTTCGTCACCTCCGTGTCCTCGTTCACGATCAGCAGCCGGCCGGTCTTGACGACGCTCGCCGAGATCAGCGGCCAGTCGTAGGGGAAGATGCTGCGCAGGTCGATCACGTCGAACGTGTGCCCCGCCTCGCGGGCGAGGTCGTCGGCCGCCGCGGCGCACAGCGGCAGCGGACGGCCGTAGCTCACCACCGTGCCGGCGATCCCCTCGCGGACGAGGTTGGCGCTGCCGATGGGGACGACGTACTCCTGGAGGTCCGGCCACTGCGGCTTCCACTGCGAGCGGTCGCCGAGCGGGGCGTCGATCATGCGCGAAAGCTCGTCCGCGTCGGCCGGCTCGCCGGGGAGGAGTCTGTCGCCCTTCACCCGCAACAGCGCCTTCGGGAGCAGCACCAGCACCGGGTTCGGGTCTTTGATGGCGGCGATGACGAGGCCGTAGCCGTCGAGCGCGCTCGACGGCATCACCACCTTCCACCCGCCGAGCCGGCTGGCCCAGCTCTCGAAGCTGTGCGAGTGGTAGAGGCTGCCGCGGATGCCGGCGCCGTTGGGCGCCATCACCACGATCGGCATGTCGTACCCGCCGGCGCCGGCCCAGCGCTGGTTGCCGGCGAGCTTGAACATGTCGATGGCGTTGAACGCGTAGTCAGCGAACTGGATCTCGCACACCGGCCGCCCGCCGGCGTAGGCGATGCCCATCGCCGTGCCGAGGATACCGCGCTCGTCGAGCGGGGTGTTCCACGCGGTTTTCAAGCCCTGCGTGGCGGTGAACACGCCGCCGAGCGGCGGGCCGACGTCTTCGCCGAACACGTCGGTGACGCCGAGGTGTTCCTCGCCGTAGTGGAGGGCCATCCGAACGGCCTGAACGAGCGTCGCCATGAAAACGATCCGAGGCGGGGGCGGGCGTACCGTCACGATACCGGATCGCGCCCAGGCGTGAACGCCTCGCCGGGCGGCAACTCGGTGACCGCGGCGACGAACCGTAGCGCGTCCGGGACCGCGGCGGCGATCGTCAACTCCGCCGGCGGGTGCGTCCGCTTCCGCTCGCGCGTGCCGAGCGCAACCGCGGCGATCGTCAACTCCGCCGGCGGGTGCGTCCGCTTCCGCTCGCGCGTGCCGAGCGCAACCGCCTCCGTCGCCCAGCCGGAGTCGAGCCACGTCGGGTACGGCACGAACGTCGCTGCGCCGCGAAGGGCCGGCTTGCGCCGGGCATTCCCGGTGTTGATCGGGGTGACCGCCGTCACGTCGAGGTAGGCGTCCACTAGAGCCGCCGTGTCGAGCGTGAGGACGACCTGCGGCCGCGGCCCGCATGCGGCGCGCTGGCGGTTCAGGCGGTCGGGGTCGAGCCAGAAGAACACCCGAGCGTTCACCAGTGCGTACCAGTCGGCCGCAGTGAGACCGACAAGACACCCGGCAAGCGCCGCCGGCGGCATCGGCTTCTGGTCGCGGACGAACAGGCCGTTCGGCAGCTCGGTGTGGTCAGCCCGCTGTGCGCGCTCGACCCGGTCGCGGGCGGCCCCGACGAGGCCGGCGAGGTCGAACAGCACGCTCGCCGGGAGCAACCCGCGCGCACGAATCGACGGCCAGTTCGCCGCCTCGGCCAGGTGGTAGACGTGCGGTGAGAGTGTCACGGCGGCGATCCGATCAACTCCCACCGGATGGGCTGACGACTCTGCCCGGCCGCCGAGGCACGAAACGCTTTGTCACACCGCCGTCGGCGTCGATTGCTCGGTCGGGGCCGGCGCGGGCGCGGGGACCGGGGCGGCGGTCACGACGGCGCCGAGCACCTTGCTCCCGGCGCGGGCGACCTCGCTCGTCGCCGTCGCCACCCTGGCCGGGGCGTCGGCGGCGTTGCGGACCACCAGTACCACGCCGTCCGCGTGCTCGGCGAGCGCCTTCAACTCCTTCTCGGCGGTCGTCGGCGGGGCGTCGAGGATCACGTACTCGTACTGCGCCTTCAACTCGGCCACCAGATCCTTGAACTTCGCCCGGGTCAGCACGTCGGCGCCGTCCACCGGGCCGCGGCCCGCGGGGAGGAGAAACAGGTTGGCCACCTCGCACGACCGCACCGCCACCCGCAGGTCCACGTCGTTCATCATCACCGACTTCAGCGAGTCACCGAGGCGGCCGAGGCGGAAGAGTTCCTGCTGCTTCGTGCCGTGGTAGTCACAATCGACGAGCAGCACCCGCTTGCCGGACTGCGCCAGCGACAGCGCCAGGTTCGCCGCCGTCGTCGTCTTGCCGTCACCGCCCCCGCCGGGGCCGGTGACGACCACCGCCTTGTGCCCCGCCGACCCGAGCGCCTCGACCAGCGCCCGGCGGGCGGCGCGGTACACCTCCGCCTCGGCGCTGTTCGGCCGGGTGAAGCTCACCAGCGCCGGCGACCAGCCCTCGACCGACTTCTTCTCGACCGGAGCGTCGGGCTTCAGCGCCGGCACCTGCCCGAGCACCGGAACGTTCAGCGCCGGACCGTCGTACTTGGCGATCCGCGTCGCGCCGGTGCGGCGGACGGCCGACACCACGACCGGCTTCAGTGGCACGAGCGGCTTCGGCTTTCGCTCGCGGGCTTGGCGGCTGGCGATCGCGCCGGTCACCAGCGACGCCACGAACCCGAGCCCGAGCCCGGCGACGAGCCCGATCGCGCCGCCGGGCACGAGCGACCGGTACAGCAGCGGCGACACCCGCTCGCCCTCCGTCGGCGACGTCATGATTTCCGGACCGGCGGACGTCGCCGGCGCGGCCGGTCGCGGCTGCGGGGCGACGGTGACCTGATCCGGCGCGGGGGCCGGCATCGGTGGGAGTGGCGGCGCCGGCGGGCCGGTGAGTTGCTCGAGCTTGGCACGGACCGGCGCGGCCGCGGCGAGTGTGGCCTCGTCGCGCTGGACGGCCCCGGCAAGCGTGGACGCCTCGGCGTTCAGCTTCGCCCACGTGTTCGTGAGCGGGGTGCGGTGGCGGTCGAGCGCGTCCTCGGTCGGGCGCATCGCCGCGGATTTCTCCAACAGGCTGCGGACGAACGCGATCTGCTCGTCGAGGGCGAGCATGTCGCGGTGCTCCGGCCCGAGGCGGCGGCCGAGCTCCGCCTTCTTCTGCTGGAACGACACGAGCTGCGTTTGCCACTCTTTCTCCTCCGCCGACGGGGCGGCGGGGCGGTCCGGGTCGGGGGTGACGCCGAGTTTCTTCATCAGCGCCAGCCGCGCGACCTTGTCCGTGCCGACGGCGGCGATCGCCTCCAGGTTGCTGTTCGTGGTCTTCAGCTTCGCCTGCGTGGTCTTGAGCGCGGACTGGTTCGCCGCGAGGCGCGTTTCGACCGCCGGAATCGGCTCACCGGTAATCGCCGCGAGCTCCGCTTGCAGTTTCGCGCGCTCGGCGGCGACCTTCGCGTCCGGGTCAACGGGCGTCGGGGTCGGCGCGGTCGGTGCCGGGGTCACGGGTGCCTTCGCGCCGGGCGCCGGCGGCAGCGGAACGGGCCGGGCGCCCGGTACGGCGTAAGCCTCGGCGACGGCCTTCAGGTACTTCGGCGTGTCGGCGGGGTTCGGCCCGCGGAACGCCAGGTGGACCACCCCATCCTTCATCTGAAGTGACAGGTTTTGATTCAGGTACGCGACCCGTTCGGACGTGGTGCCGGGGAGCGGCGGCGCGAACGGCGCCATCGCATCGAGGCGGCGGGCAGCGCGGTCGAGGACGACCGGCGCCATCACCGCCCCGGGGTCGGTGCCGGACACGACCGCGGTCGATTCGTACACCGCCGGCTGCTTGCGGAAGTGGTCGTACCCCGCGCCGAGCCCGGCGATCAGCCCGACGACCCCGCCGGTCAGCACCATCGCCGTGCGCGAGTGGGTCGGTCGTGCCGTCGGTGCCGGGGGCGCGGACGCCGCCGCGGCGGGCGGGAGCGCCGGGAGGGTCGCTTCTCCGGCGGGGGCGGGGCTGTCCGGTTGAGGCGGGAGGGCCACGGGTTTGCCTCGGGGCGGTCGAGCGGGGTGCGCAGCTAACCCCATTCTTGAGGACACTTCGGCCGCGGCCAAGGGGAGTTGGTCCGTCCGCGTACGGAAGCGTTTCCGGCTCTCCGGGTCGGGAAGGATGGGACGGTCCGCCCCGCCGCCCGGAATGAGCTGCTGCCCGGTTCCGACGCCGCAACGATCGCGCCGGATTGCCTCAAGTCCCCACGAACTCGCGGTGCGGCGTCAGGATGTGCGGGCGGGATAAGGCCGGGAGTTTCCGCTACAACCGGACCGCCGGCACGGCCGATGCGACCACCCGCCGTTTGCCCGCCCGGTTTGGGAGGGTATAATCGCGCAGGGCGGTGGGTTCACCTCTCGCCCGCCGCGCCCTCCCGGTTCGACCTCTCGACAGGGGTCCGCCATGCCGTCACCAAGCAAGCGCCCGTCCCCACCATCCGGGGAGAGTTTTCCGCCCGGGTCCGTCCTCGCCTTCCTGGCCGACCGCAACCAAGTCGATTTCGAGCTCGACTTTTTCACCCGCATCCTCACCGGCAACCCGGACTTCCACGAAGTCCTGCGGGCACAGGCGAGCAACCTGACGACAAAGGGCCGCCTCCACGACGGTCTAACGATCGACAAAAAACTCGTGTCTGCGCGCCCCGCCGATCCGACCGCCCACTACAACCTCGCCTGCCGCTACGCCCTGCTGAAGCAGCCGGACCTGGCGCTGGTGACGCTCCGCAAAGCGGTCGAACTCGGTTACCGGGACTTCCGCTACATGGAGGAGGACCGCGACCTCGACTCGATCCGCAAGGATCCGCGCTTCCGACAACTGCTGACGGAGTTCCGGCGGCCGAAGTAGGGCCGCGCCCCCGGCCTGTCAGCTCGTGTGCGGCCGGCAGAATCCGATGCGGCCGGCAGAATCCGATCGCCCCCTCTTTGGCACACGCATTTTTGCCGCAACTGGCCTCCCCCGTCCGCCGATTGAAACGGTATACACGAGAACACTGGGACTTGCCCTCCCGGTGTCACCCCTTACCGGAGGCCGACCATGCAGCCCCCCGCCCCGCAACTCGAACACCAGTGGCTCGAACGGATGGCCGGCGAGTGGACGTTCACGACCGAGTGCTCGATGGGACCGGGCCAGCCCCCGATGACCGGCGCGGGCACGGACACGACCGTGTCGCTCGGCGGGCTGTGGGTGATCTCGGAGTGGAAGCAGCCCGGCCCGGACGGCACGCCCATGACCAGCCGCATGACGATCGGCTACGACCCGGCCCGCGGCAAGTACGTCGGGTCGTTCGTGGCGTCGTGCATGACCCACCATTGGATCTACGAGGGCGAGCGCGAGGGCGACGTGCTCACGCTCAACGCCGACGGGCCGAGCTTCACCGACCCGACCGCGACGGCGAAGTACCAGGACATCTGGGAGCTCACCGCCGACGGCCGGCGTCTGCTGCGGTCGCGGGCGCAGCTGCCGGACGGGACGTGGGCCGAGTTCATGCGGGCCGAATACACCCGCGCCGCGTAGGACGACGCTACCCCCTCCCCGGGTCGCGCCATGACCAGTTCCGACGACGCCCGCGCCGCGTTCGCCGCCAAGCCGCGCGGGCTGACCGACAAGGTGATGCCGGTCGCCGAGGCTGTCCGCCGGTTCGTGAAGGACGGCGACTACTTCGCGGCCGGCGGCTTCGGCACCAACCGCATCCCCACGGCGGTGCTGCACGAAATCCTCCGCCAGGGCCGGCAGAACCTCGGGTTCGCCGGCCACACCAGCACGCACGACTTCGAGATCCTGTGCGCCGGCAACCTGACCGGCCGCGGGCAGACGCTCGCGCTGGTGGACGTGGCGTACATCCTCGGCCTGGAGGCCCGCGGCCTGTCGCCGCACGCCCGCCGCGTAGTCGAGAGCGGCAACGTCACCTGCGTCGAGTGGACGAACTACACGCTCGCCCTCCGGTTCGCCGCCGCCGCGATGGGCGTGCCGTTTCTCCCCGCCCGGAGCATGCTGGGCACCGACACGTTCGCCCGCAGCGGCGCGAAGCCGCTCACCTGCCCGTTCACCGGTGAGGCTGTCGCCGCGCTCCCCGCTCTGTACCCGGACGTGGCGGCGATCCATGTCCACGAGGCGGACCGCTACGGCAACGCCCGCTTCCTTGGTCCGTCGGTCGCCGACAACGACCTCGCCCGCGCCGCCAGGCGCGTCATTATTACGTGCGAGCGACTGGTTCCGCACGAGGAGATGCGCCGAAACCCGCACCTGACGACGATCCCATTCCTGTGCGTCGATGCCGTGTGCGAGGTGCCGTTCGGCAGCTACCCGGGGAACATGCCGGGCGAATACTTCTCCGACGAGGACCACCTACGCCTGTGGCTCGACGTGGAGCGCGACCCGGCGGCGTTCCTCCAGTTCCTCGACGACCACGTTTACGGAGTGAAGGATTTCGTCGAGTACCTCGAGCGCTGCGGCGGCCTGCCGCGCCTCCAGCACCTCCGCCACCGCGAACACCTGCTGCACATGGGGCGGTGAAAGGAAGGAAGTTTTTGGCAGGATGAACAGGATCGAACAGGATGAAAAACACAATCGGAATTCATCCTGTCTGAATCCTGTTCATCCTGTCAAAAACTGCCTTCCTCCGCACTTTGTTTCCGCCCGTTCGGTCGCGGTACAATTCCCCTTTCAACCCCGCCAGGTGCCCGCCGTGCCGGACCGTGCCGCCCTCGTGATCGCCGTCGAGACGTTCTTCGAAGCCGCCCCGCCGGTCCCTTATGCCGCCGCCGACGCCGCGGAATTGCTACGGGCGCTGCCGGCCGCGGGGTACGACGCCGACCGCTGCGTCCTCGTCGCCGGCCACCGCACCACGAAGGCGGGGATCGAGTCGCACCTGGCGCGCCTCGGCAAGCTCATCGGCAAGCCCGACTCGCTGCTGGTGCTGGTCGTCGGGCGCGCCTTCGCGCACAAGGGCCGCGGCTACCTCGCCTGCGCCGACACGCTCCCCGCCGACCTGCCCGGCACGGCGGTCCCGGTCGCCGACCTGCTCACGGCGCTGCACAAGACGCGCTGCCCGGAAGTGACCGTCCTCCTCGACCTCGACCCACTCGCCGTCACCGGCGAGCTCGCGCCGTCGGGCCTCGACGAGGACGAACTCCAGAAGATGTTCGGCGACTCGCCGGCGTGCGTCGGACTGCTCGCGTCAGCGCCGGGGGAGCGGTCGTTCGAGTCGGCACAGTTGCGGCACGGCATCTGGCGGGCGCACCTGCTCGAAGCGTTCACCGGCAAGACGCGCGCAGGCGTCGAGAAGGACGGCACGCTCACCGCCGCCGGACTCCACGCCTTCCTCGCCGACGCGGTGCCGCGCACCCTCCGCCGCGCCTACGAGACGCCGCAGGAACAGACGCCGCTGCTGTTCGGTGAGGCGCACGGGGCGAACGTCGTCGCCGACCTCGGCGCGCTGCTCGGGTCCGGCGGCGAGCTGCTCGACCCGGCGCGGATGAAGCGCGTCGTGTTCCGCTCCGAAACGCCCGGCCGCGTGAAAGACCTCGCCGGGTTCCACAAATCGCACTCGCTCCCGGACCGGGCGAACGAGTGGGCGCGGAAGTACGTCAACCGCGTCGCCCGGCCGGACATCAAGGCCGACCTCGACCAGACCTTCGACGCCGTCCGCGAGACGTTCAGCTACAAGCGCAAAGACCTCGACGCCTCCGCCGAGCGCGACGGCCTCGGGTTCCTCCGCACGCCGGACTTCGAGTACACGGTGACGGTCGAGGTGAACCCGGACGACCCGACGGAGGTGGTCTGGCGCCGCGAGATCGGCCGGCTGGCGAACCCGGAGTTCGTGCGCTCGCAAGGGTTCGCCGACGTGTTCGGCGGGCGGTTCGACCGCCTCGTATTCGAGTTCGCGGTGCCGGTCGACGTCGCCGAGTTCGTGGACCGCATCGAGGACGCCCCGCCGGAGGGCGTGAAGGTTCACGTCGCCAGCGGCGCCGACACGGCGGAGGTGCGCCTCGCCGGGTTCGCCGGCCGCGTGAGCGTGAGCCGCACGGCGGTGACGATCGAGGGCCGCCCCGGCGCCGGCGCGTCGCTGCTCGACCAGTTCCTCGCGTTCCTCCGCACCTTCCGCGGCGTCGGCGAGTCGAAGGCGCTGCCCGGACACACGAAATCCGCCACGGACGGACACGGATGAAACACGGATCAGAGCCGAGACAGGATTTGAACTTGCCTTGGTTCTGATCCGTGTCTTATCCATGTCCATCCGTGGCCAGATCGATCGGTACACTAACCCGGTTACGCCACCACCGGGGAACCCATGTCCGCCGCGCCCGAGCCGCTACAGGTGCTTGTCATCGACGACGACAAGCTCCTGGCCGAGACGATCGCCGAGAGCCTGGAGCGCCGCGGCCACACCGTCACCGTCGCCACCAGCGGGAAGGCCGGCGCCGCCAGGCTCGACCAGGAGCCGTTCGACGTGGTCTTCACCGACCTGCGGATGGCCGACCTCGACGGGTTCGCCATCGTCGAGAAGGCCCGCCGGGTGCTGCCGGACGCCGACGTGTTCGTCGTCACCGGGTACGCCGAGGTGAAGACGGCGGTCGAGGCGATGCGACTCGGGGCCGCACACTACCTGACCAAGCCGCTCGACCTGACCGAGCTCCGCGCCGTGGTGGACAAGTCCGCCGCCCGCGCCCGCACGGTCCGCGAGTTGCGCCGCCAGCTCGACGAGAAGTTCGGGTTCGAGGGGGTCGTCGGCAACAGCCCGAAGATGCAGCGCGTGCTGCAACTCCTCAAGGCGTACGCGCCGACGGCGGCGACGGTGCTGGTGCTCGGCGAGAACGGCACCGGCAAGGAGCTCGCCGCCCGGGCGCTGCACACGAACAGCCCGCGGAAGGGCCGCCCGTTCGTGGCGATGAACTGCGCCGCGCTCAACGAGAACCTGCTCGACGACGACATGTTCGGCCACGAGGACGGCGCGTTCACGGGCGCGAAGGGGCGCCGCGCCGGGCGGTTCGAGCACGCCACCGGCGGCACGCTGTTCCTCGACGAGGTGGCCGACATGCCGCTCGCCCTCCAGGCGAAGCTGCTGCGCGTGCTGGAGAACGGCGAGGTGACGCGCATCGGCGCGAACGACCCGATCAAGGTGGACGTACGCATCGTCGCCGCGACGAACCGCGACCTCGACGCCCTGGTGAAGGAGGGCAAGTTCCGCCTCGACCTGCTCCACCGCCTGAAGGTCGGTGTGGTGCGCCTCCCCGCGCTCCGCGACCGCCGCGAAGACGTTCCGCCGCTCGCCGCGCACTTCCTCAAAGACCTGGCGAAGCGCCACGGCAAACCGGTCCCGAAGGTGGCGGCGGCAGTGTGGAAGGCGCTCGAGGCGCACGACTGGCCCGGGAACGTCCGCGAGCTGCGCAACCTCCTCGACTCGATGCTCGTCCTCGACCTCGACGGCGAACTCACGCTCGACGACCTGCCCGAAGACTCCGGCCTGAAGCCGGCGCCGGCGGCGGGGGAGGCCGCGGCCGGCGCCGACTACCTGATCGGCCGCCCGCTCGCGGAAGTGGAGCGGTACTACATGGAGAAGGCGCTGGAGCTCACCGGCGGGAACCGCGAGGAGGCGGCCCGGCTGCTCGGGATCGGCGAGCGGACGCGGGAGGGAGACGGGATGGAATTGGTGGAGGACGAGGACGGCATATACCCGTCATCCGACGGGCGGCCGTTCGCGGAATCCGATACGCACCGTGAGGTCTTGGCCGACCTAATCGAGCGCCTGAAGGTGCGATACGCCGACCGCGGCGACGTGTACGTGAGCGGCAACCTGCTCGTCTACTACGCCGAGGGGAAGCCGAAGAAGTGCCTCTCGCCCGACTGCTTCGTCGTGTTCGGCGTCCCCGCCGGCCGCCGGCGGACCTTCAAGCCGTGGGAAGAAGGCGCGTTCCCGTCCGTCGTGTTCGAGGCCACGTCGCGCAAGACCAAGGCCGAGGACACCGGCAAGAAGTTCCGCGTCTATCAGGATGTCTGGCAGGTCCGCGAACTCTTCCTCTTCGACCCGACGCAGGACTAACTCGAATCCCCGCTCATGGGCTACCGTTTGGCTCGCAGTGCCTTCAAGCCGATCCGCCCGACGCGCGGCCGGATGGCGAGCACCGAACTCGGCATCACGCTGGAAGTCAACGAAACCCGCCTGATCCTGCGCGACGTGCCGACCGGCGAGGAGTTATTACGGCAAGGGGAAGCCGAATTCCGTCGGGAGCGAGCCGCACGGCTCGCGGACGCCGCCGAGTTCCGCGCCGAGTTGGACCGGCTCAAGGCCGAACTCGAAGCCCTCAAGGAACGGACCGCGCCCCGGTGAGTCGGGCAATGCGACCACCGACATTGCCCGTCTACGACCGTCGTGGGACAACAACCCATCACCATCTGAACCGATCTCGCGGTCGGCCGGGAGTTGGTCCGGGTACTGACAGCCCACGGACTCAAGACAGAATGGGACGGAACCTGGGCAAACCGGATTGCCGTCCTGCTCGACTGGAAACGCCGCCGGCCACTGGTCGCCGGATTCGGGTGCGCGCCGCCGCGTCGGCCCGCCAACTGAGCTTCCGCCCGCGGCCGGTGCCGGCCGATAGTAGACTCATGCCGCGTATTCACCAACTACCCTCGCACGTCGTCACCAAGATCGCCGCCGGCGAGGTCATCGAGCGGCCGTCGTCGGTCGTCAAGGAGCTCGTCGAGAACGCCATCGACGCCGGCTCCACCCGCATCGACATCGACCTGGAGGCCGGCGGCACCGAACTCATCCGCGTCGCCGACGACGGCTGCGGCATCGAGCCGGACGACCTGCCGCTCGCCTTCGCCCAGCACGCCACCAGCAAGCTCCGCAGCGCGGACGACCTGTTCGCCATCGACACGATGGGCTTCCGCGGCGAGGCGCTGGCGTCGATCGCCGGGGTCGGCAAGGTGACGTTGCAGTCGCGCCCGCCGGCGCTCGCCAGCGGGTCGGAACTGCGCAGCGACGGCGGCGACCTGTCGCCGATCCGGCCGTGGAACGGGTCGCCGGGGACGCGCATCGAGGTGCGGCACCTGTTCTACAACGTGCCGGTGCGGAAGAAGTTCCTCAAGAGTGTCGCCACCGAGCTCGGTCACGTCTGCGAGACGGTCACCCGGCTGGCGCTCGGCAACCCGACGCTCCACCTCGTGCTGCGGCACAACGGCAAGCTCGTGTACGAGGTGCCGGCGTCGGCTGGGCTCGCCGACCGCATCGGGCTGTTCTTCGGCGGCGAGGTCCGCGACGCGCTGTACGAGGTCGACAGCGGTCCCGGCCGGCAGCGGCTCGTCGGGTTCATCGCCGACCCGAAGTGCGACCGCGGCAACGCCAAGCTGCAATACCTGTTCGTGAACGGCCGCTGGTTCCGCGACCGCAGCCTCGGCCACGCGCTGCAAGAAAGCTACCGCGGCCTCCTGATGACGGGGCGCTACGCGGTCGGCTTCCTGTTCCTGACGGTGCCGCCGGACAGCTTGGACGTGAACGTCCACCCGACGAAGGCCGAGGTGCGCTTCCAGGAGAACTCGCTGATCTACTCGCTGGTCCGCGCGACGGTGAAGAACCGACTACTGCGCGAGAACCTCGTGCCGCACATCGCGCCGCCGACCGGCGAAACCGACATCGAGCGACGGGAGGCGGGGGACGGGAGACAGGAAACGCCCGAGCCGGGGCTGTTCTCGCCGCGGCAGGCGATCGCCGAGCGCACTGTAGCGCCGTGGGAAATGCCGGCGCCAGCACCGTGGCGCGCCGAGGTCGTGGCGCCGGTCGCGGACCCGTTCGCGGGGCTGGTCCGCCCGACGGGGCCGGCACCGCGCCTGCCCATACCGAGCCCCGAGCCCTTGCCCCAACTCGAGCCTGAGGCTGAGCCCGAGCCCGTGCCTGTTAGCAGCGGACTGACGACCACCGCTCCCCCGGAACCGACGGCTACGCCGGCGCCGTTCCCGCTGCCGGCGCCGGGCACGGCGCTGCAGGTTCACGACGCCTACCTCGTGCTCGAAACGCCGGACGGGATGCTGGTGATCGACCAGCACGCGCTGCATGAGCGCATCCTGTTCGAGCAGTTCCGCCGCCGCATCCGCGAGGGGAAGCTCGAAGTGCAGCGGCTCCTCATCCCGGAGCCGATCGACCTGCCGGCGGAGCAGGCGGCGCTGGTGCTGGAGGCGGCCGACGCGCTGCGCGAGCTCGGGCTGGAGGTGTCGGACTTCGGCGGGAACACGGTGCTGCTGTCCAGCTACCCGACGCTCCTCGGCCGGCGGCCGGCGCACGAGATCTTTCAGGGCGTGGTCGATTACCTGCTGACGAAGGAGCGCCCGCCGACGCGCGACGCGCTGCTCCACGACCTGACGGCGACGATGGCGTGCAAGGCGGCGGTGAAGGCCGGCGACCGGCTGACGCCGGAGGAGATTTCGTACCTGCTCCACCTGCGCCAGCTCGCCGAGGACAGCCACCACTGCCCGCACGGCCGCCCCACGTCGCTCCGCTTCACCCGCCAGGAGCTCGACAAGCAGTTCGGCCGCATCTGACCGCCGACCCCGTCGCCGCGCCCGGGGCGTTGCCCCGGGCAGCCGTCAGAGGCCGCCGCACACGCTACCATACCTGAATGACCGACCCGCTCGCCGCTCGCACGCTCATCGCCAATACGATCCGCGCCCCCGACTTCCGCCGCGCCACGTTCGCCGGCGTCGCCCGCGGGGCAAACCCGGCCGGGTGGGTGCGCGTGGTTGTGAGGCCGGTCGAGCTGCGCGGCGGGCGGTTCCTCCAGTTCGCGTACCACGACGCCCGCCAGGTCCGCACACACAACGTCGCCCCCGCCGACGCCGCGACGCCGCTCGACGAGGTGCTCGCGGTCGGCTTCTCGGCCGTCCACCTCGACACGGACGCGGGGCAGACCGACATCCGCCTCTCGAAAAAGGGAAAGGTGCTGATCGGCCGCACGGCGGCGCCCGCGGCGCCGTCTGCCGACGCCGCGCACAACCGCACGAAGGACGTGCCGCTCCCCGAGGGCCGTGCCGACCACCTGCTCGAAGCGCTCGGGGGCATGACGCCCGACGGTCGCGTGAAGCCGACGATGCGGGCGAAGTTCACGCAGGTGAACGAGTTCCTCAAGCACCTCGCCCACACGCTCGACGACGCCGGCCTGCGCGGCCTCGGGCGGCCGGTCGAAATCCTCGACTGTGGCTCCGGCTCGGGCCACCTCACGCTCGCCGCGCACCACTACCTCAACGACATCCTCGGTATCCCGGCGCGCGTCACCGGCGTGGACGCGAACCCGCACGTCGTTCAGAAGACCACCGCCGCCGCGCAGCAACTCGGCGCCGCCGACGCCCGCTTCGCCTGCGGCCGCATCGGCGCGTTCGAGAGCACAGCGGACGTGGTACTCGCGCTGCACGCCTGCGACACCGCCACCGACGACGCCATTGCGCAGGCCGTTCGCGCCGGGGCGAGACTGCTGCTCAGCGTGCCGTGCTGCCACCAGGCGCTGAACGCGGTCGTGAAACCGGACGGGGTCGCTGAGGTGTTGCGGCCGGTGCTGCGGCACGGGATACTTCAGCAGCGGACCGCCGACATCCTGACGGACGCCTTCCGGGCGCTCGCCCTGCGGATCGCGGGCTACCGGACCGATGTCGTCGAGTTCGTGAGCCCCGAGCACACGGCGCGGAACCTGATGATCCGCGCCACGCGCGGCCTGCCGCCCGGTGACCCGGCGTTCGTCGCCGAGTACCGCGAGTTGTGCCGCTTCTGGGGCGTCGTGCCGTACATCGAGACCGCGCTCGGCGACCCGTTCCGCCGCCTCGTCCGGGAGGAGTCGTCGTGACCCGCCTCGCCGCCCTCGCGCTGTTCGCCCTGCCCGTCGCGCTCGCACAAGAGCCCGGCCCGCCGCGCCTGCCGCGCGACAAGCTCCTCGTCTACCGCGGCGCCGACGGCAAGGCGGCGGAGGTGAAGACAATCGCCGACTGGGAGAAACGCCGGGCGGAGGTGGTGCGTGGGATGGAGTCGGTGATGGGCAAGTTCCCCGGTGCCGACCGCCGCGGCCCGCTCGACCTGAAGGTCGAGTCGGAGACGGACGCCGGCAGCTACGTCCGCCGGCTCGTCACCTACGCCACCGATTCCGGCCCCGCCGGGCGCGTGCCGGCATGGCTACTCATCCCGAAAGCGGCACTCAATGGCAAGAAGGCGCCGGCGGTGCTGGCCCTCCACCCGACGGACAACACGATCGGCCACAACGTCGCCGTCGGCCTCGGCGGGAAGGCGAACCGGGCCTACGCCGCCGAGCTCGCCGAGCGCGGGTACGTCGTCCTCGCGCCGAGCTACCCGCTGCTGGCGAAGTACCAACCGGACCTGAAGGCGCTCGGGTTCGAGAGTGGTACGATGAAGGCGATCTGGGACAACTCGCGCGGGCTCGACCTGCTCGAATCGCTCCCCTACGTCGAAGGGAAGCGGTTCGCCGCGGTCGGCCACTCGCTCGGCGGGCACAACTCGGTGTACACCGCCGTGTTCGACCCGCGCCTCGTCGCCGTGGTCAGCAGTTGCGGGCTCGACTCGTACCTCGACTACTACGGCGGCGACCCGAAGAACTGGGACCGCGAGCGCGGCTGGTGCCAGACGCGCTACATGCTCAAGCTCGCCGACTACAAGGGCCGCCTCGCCGACGTCCCGTTCGACTTCCACGAGATGATCGGCGCCCTCGCCCCGCGGCACGTCCTCATCGTCGCCCCGACGAAGGACTCGAACTTCCGCGCCGACAGCGTGGATCGGATCGCCGCCGCCGCCCGCCCGGTGTACCGCCTCTACGGCCACCCCGACCGCCTCCGCGTCGAACACCCCGACTGCGATCACGACTTCCCGCCGGAGATGCGCGAGGCGGCGTACAAGCTGTTCGACGCGGTGCTGCGGTAGTGTGGTGCGGCACTCCGTGCCGCGGCGGCGCTGGCGCCTGAGACTATCATCCGAAGCTTCCCTGGCACCGAAGCAGCGCTGGCGCCTGGGGCTACCATCCGAAGCCTCTCGTGGCGCCGCGGCACGGAGTGCCGCACCACACTCCGGCCGTCCGGCCCGTGCGGGCCAGGGTTTCCGCCGATTCCGCACGAATTCTGCGCAGACCGGGCGGCCGGGTGCGAACAATAGGGTGAACCGCGGTGTCAGACGGATAGAGCGGCCGGACACGCCGGCCACCCGCACCGAGGGCGCACCATGAGCCGCTTCCTGACGGCCCTGTTCGCCGACCCGCCGACCGCCGGGTACACCTACACCGGCGGCGGCGAGGCGCACCACAGCGACCCGACCCTCGGCTGGCTGATGGTCGTCGGCGTCGTCGCCGTGATCGTCTTCTTCGCCTGGCTGGTCGCCCGGATCGGCGACATCGACCGGACCTCCGACAAGCCGCCGCCCTGACCCCCCGAGCCCGACGCATGATCCCGGATTCCTGGCTGGCCGACCGCACGCGGCAGATCGAACTGTCCGGCATCCGCAAGGTGTTCGAGCTCGGCAAGTCGCTCAAAGACCCGGTCAACCTCAGCATCGGCCAGCCGCACTTTCCGGTTCCGGAGCCGGTCCGGGAGGCGGCGAAGGCGGCCATCGACGCCGGCCACAACGGCTACACCATCACCCAGGGCGTTGCCGAGTTGCGCGAGCGCCTCGCCGCCGACGCCGCGGCACGCTTCCCCGGCCAGAACCGCGACGTGCTCGTCACCGGCGGCACCAGCGGCGGGTTGCTGCTGGCGCTAATGGCGACGGTGAACCCCGGCGACGAGGTCGTCACACCCGACCCGTATTTCGTCGCCTACCCGCACATGATTACGCTGGCCGGCGGGCGGACGGTGGCGGTGCCCGGCTACCCGGACTTCAAGCTCGACCCGGACCGCATCGCCGCCGCGCTCACCCCGCGGACGAAGGTGATCCTCCTCTCCACGCCATCGAACCCGACCGGCGTCGTGGCCGAGCCGGACGCACTGAAGGCGGTAGCGGAGCTGGCCCGGAAGCGCGGCGTGCTCCTCGTCAGCGACGAGATCTACCGGGCATTCCACTACGACGGCCCGGCGCACAGCCCGGCCGCGTGGGACGAGGACGTGCTGGTCGTGGAGGGGTTCGGGAAGACCTACGCGATGACCGGCTGGCGGCTCGGCTGGGCGCACGGGCCGAAGCGCCTCCTCGGCGAGATGGCGAAGCTCCAACAGTTCACGTTCGTGTGCGCCCCGAGCATGGCCCAGCACGCCGGCGCCGCGGCGCTCGACTACGACGTGTCCCCCCTCGTCGCCGACTACCGCCGCAAGCGCGACATGCTGTGCGAGGCGTTGCGCGGGCGTTACGAGCTGACGGTGCCGGGCGGGGCGTTCTACGTGTTCCCGAAGGCGCCGTGGGGGACCGGCACGGAGTTCGTGTCCGAGGCGATCAAGAACAACCTCCTCATCATCCCCGGCGGCACGTTCAGCGGCCGCGACACGCACTTCCGCATCTCCTACGCCGCCACCGACGACACGCTGCGGCGCGGGATCGAGATTCTGACCCGTTTGGGCGACCGGCCGGCGTAAGCCGGCGGGGCGTCAGAACCGTTGCCGGTACCAACGACCGGCCGGCTCACGCGGGCGGTTCGCCCACTCCTACTTCCCCCGGGCACGCTCCAAGCTTATCGTGAACGGCATGGCCGCCGCACCTCCGAGCGCGTTCCTCGTCGTCCGCCGCGACGACGGGTTCGGGGACGTTTACCCGCTCCAGGACGGCACGCGCTACTCCCTCGGCCGGGCGCCGACCAACCGCATCGTCCTCCGCGACGATCTGTGCAGCCGCGAGCACGCCGAGGTGTTCCCGGCCGAAGGCGGGTGGTTCGTCCGCGACCTCGGCAGCCTCAACGGCACCCACGTCAACGGCGAGCAGCTCCGCCGCGAGCAGCGCCTCGCCGCCCGCGACGACCTGCGCGTCGGCCGCGTCGAGTTCGTCTTCATCGAAGACCTGACGCAGCTCCCGGACGTGCCGCAGCCCGTCGCCCGGGCGACCGACAAGACCGACGGGCTGGCGATCAAGAAGCGGCTCGGCCAGACCCGCTACCACCCGCCCGCCGCCCCGACCGCCGCCCCGCCACCCGAGTTGCCGCGGGCCGACAGCCGCGTCTCGCCCGGCCAGGCGCTCGCCGTCCTGTACAAGCTCGCCCTCGACATGGCCGACGCCGCCAGCCCGGCCGAGCTCGGCGAGATGGTCGTGGACGCCGCGTTCCGCGCCACGCCGGCGGAGGTGGGCGCGGTGCTCGCGCTGAAGGAGGGGCGCGAGTTCGAGCCGATCGTCTACCGCCACCGCGGCACCGGGCACCCGACGTACCACAAGGTCTCGAACTTCGTCAGCCACGAGGTGCTGTCCACGAAGCAGGCGATCCTCGCCGAGAACGTGGCACTGGAACGGGCGCTGAAGGACCGCGACAGCATCGCCGACCTCAAGGTGGCGAGCCTCATCTGCGCCCCGGTCATGTGGGAGGACCAGGTGCTCGGCCTGTTCCACCTGTACCGGGCGAACGTCACCGCCGCGCTCAACCCGGACGACCTCGAGTTCACCCTCGCCGTCGCCCGCCAGCTCGGCACCGCGTGGCACACCCTGCGCAAGCAGGCGACGCTGTCGGTCGAGGTGCGAAACCTCAAAGACCAGCTCCGGATCGAGAGCGAGATGGTCGGCGGAAGCCCGGCGCTGGCGACGATCGAGGACCAGGTCGGCCGCGTGGCGGCGACCAAGGCGACGGTGCTGATCCGCGGCGAGAGCGGCGTCGGCAAGGAGCTGGTGGCGCGGGCGATCCACAGCAGCAGCCCCCGGAAGGACGGCCCGTTCGTCACGCTCAACTGCGCGGCGCTCACGGAAACGCTGCTGGAGAGCGAACTCTTCGGCCACGAGAAGGGGGCGTTCACCGGCGCGACCGAGCGGATGATCGGCAAGTTCGAGGCGGCCGACGCCGGCACCATCTTCCTCGACGAGATCGGCGAGATGGCCGCGACCACGCAGGCGAAGTTCCTTCGAGTGCTGGAGGGCCAGTCGTTCGAGCGGGTCGGCGGGAACACGCCGATCAAGGTGGACGTGCGGGTGGTCGCGGCGACGAACCGGCCGCTGGAGGACGCGGTGCGGGCCGGGTCGTTCCGCCGCGACCTGTTCTTCCGCCTCCAGGTGGTGCAGCTCGACGTGCCGCCCTTGCGCGACCGCCCGGACGACGTGCCGCCGATCGCCGACCACTTCCTGAAGCGGTTCGTGCGCGAGACCGGCCGGAAGCTCCGCGGGTTCACCCCGGCGGCGGTGGACAAGCTGAAGGCATACCGCTGGCCGGGCAACGTCCGCGAACTGCGGAACGTGGTGGAGCGCGCCGTGGCGCTGGGCGCCGGCCCGGTGATCGACGCCGCTGACATCTGGCTGAGCGAGCTGGACGTGGGCGCCCCGGTGATCGGCGCGAGCCCGGGGGTGTACAAGCCGGAGACGATCGACGAGGTGGAGAAGCGCCACATCGAGGCGACGCTGCGGCACACCGACTGGAACAAGTCGCAGGCGGCGGCGATCCTCGGGATCGAGCGCTCGACGCTCGACCGGAAGATCAAGGGGTACAACCTGTCGCGGTAGCGAAGCCGCGGACAATCGCCCTTCTGCCGTTCCTCGTTCGCCGGCAGAGCGGGAGAACGAGTGGCTATAAGAGTATTGACAGGTGGGGCGTGAGGGCACTGCGATGGCCGACCAACCCACACTACCGTCGAAGCCGACCCGCACGTCACGGTGGCGGATGCCCCTGCTCCTCGGCTGCGTGGCGTTCTGCCTGCTCGCGGTCGTGGCGTACGCGCCGACCGCCCGGATGCTGACGCGCGACCGCGGCGAACACCTCACCGCCGCCGACGCCCGCGGTCGCGCGCGGCTCGACCTCCCCGCCGCGGCGGCCGACATCAACTTCTACCGGCACGCCCGCCCGGACGAGCTCGTGTTCGTGGACTTCGCCATCGATGAAGCCGGCTTCCTGGAGTGGGCGGCGCGGCAGGGGTGGAAGGTGCAGCCGATCAAGGACCGCGTGGTGGTGTCGCCGCGGCTCGGCTTCGGCGACACCGCCACGCGGGTGCGCATCACCGACGGGTTGAAGTACCGGAGCAACCCGGCGCCGGGGATGCCGAACGCGGTCGTCGTGAACTACGACCGCGTGGGGCGGCGGGCGTACTACGCCTTCTGGTCCGCGCCGCGGACGGGCGAGGGGTGAGGCCCGATACAGAGCGGCCGGCTTGCCGACCGCTCTGTACCAAACACCTACGTCGCGGACCCGACGTTCTCCCAGTCGTCTCGGTCGCCGTTCAGCGCCTCCAGGATTGGGCAGCCAGTCGCCGGACCGTCGTCGTGACAGGAGGCGGTCAGTACCGAGAGAGCTTCCCGCATCCGCTGAAGGTCGTGGATGCGGGTCTCAATGTCCGCGATTTTCGTCACGGCCTGGCCACGAACGTCCGCCCGCGTGGCCGATTCATCGCCGCGGAGGGCGAGTAGGCTCTTGATTTCCTTGAGTGTGAAGCCGAGCTCCTTCGCTCGACGAATGAACCGGAGCACGGACACGGTGTCGCGTCCGTATTGGCGATAGCCGGAAGCCCGCCGGCTCGGTTCGTCCAGCAGCCCTTCCCGCTCGTAGAACCGGACCGTTTCGACCCCGATGCCGGCCAGTTTGGCGATCTGACCCACGGTCAGTGTTTTCATCCGCAACCTCCACGGGCATCGTAAGCCCGTACCGTGCTACGGGGTCAAGAGGTCAGGTGGAATCACTCCGTTGGCCCGGTGCCGCCGGACGGCACCGGGCCAACGGTTCACGGCGTTACTTCTTGGGCAGTTCGACCTTCGAGGGGGTCAGCCACTTCTTCCCGTCCTTCTCGGACACCTTGCCGGTGACCGTCACGTTCGCCACCTTGTCGCCCCCGCACACGCCCTCGTGGTACGGTTCCCCGTTCCCCTTGTCGGCGAGGAAGTAGTTGACCGTCTTGGCTCCGTCCTTCACCTGAAGGGCGTTGCTGCACTTCGGGGTCTCCTTCAGGCTGCACCGGCCGCACACCAGATCGCCGGTCAGCTTCACCTCGCCGGCCGGCGGCTGGGCCGCGGTCGGCCCGCCGAGCAGTACCACCACCGCGGCGGCCGCGGCCGCCCCGATCATCGTCCGGATCATTCCCCGTCCTCCTTCGTCGCGCCCGCCGGGGCCGGCCGCACCGTGCGACCGTTCGTCCCGGCGTGACGCACCACCCCGTCCCCGGCAGGAACCGCCGGGACCGGGGGTGTTTCCACGGATTCGGCCGGCGGCACCTCGCCGCCGGCCTTCTGGTGATTGAGCTTCCCCTCGGCCTGGAGCCGGAGCCACCGGGCCCGCCGGGTCCAGAAGAACCGGACCGGCAGGAACAGGTCCACCACCTCGTCGGAAATCAGGAGCCCGCCGAGCACCGGCAGGGCCATCGGAGCCAGCACCTCGGCCCCGACGCCGGACGCAAACACCATCGGGAAGATGGCCACGATCGCCACCCCCTCGGTCAGGAGCTTCGGCCGGAGCCGGTGGACGGCCCCTTCGACCACCGCCTCCCGCAGCTCGTCCAGCGACTTGATGTTTTCGAGCCCACCCCGCTTCTCGATCGCCTCGCGGAGGTAAACCAGCATGATGATGCCGGTCTCGGTCGCCATCCCGAAGCACGCGATGAACCCGACCCAGACGGCCACGCTGAAGTCCAGCGGGGGCGAGTCCCAACCGTTGACGAGCTTCGGGAACAGGAACAGGAAGAACGCCCCGCCCGCCAGAGCCTCCGGGACGGCCAGCATCATCAGCCCGGCGTCGGCCAGGTCGTGGTAGGTCAGGTACAGGACCAGGAAGATGACCAGGATGACCGCCGGGAACACCCACCGCAGCGTTCGGGCGGCCCGCTCCTGGTGCTCGTACTCCCCGGCCCACTCGACGTGGACCCCTTCGGGCAGCTTCACCCGCTCGGCGACGACCCGCCGGGCCTCCTCCACGAACCCGACCGGGTCGCGGCCGCGGACGTTCAGGGTGACGTAGTTCATCAGCCGGCCGTTCTCACTCTTGATGACCGCCGGCCCTTCCGTCACCCGCACGTCGGCCACGGCCGTGAGCGGCACCAGTCGTTTCCCCTTCGCCGCGTGTTCGGCGACCGCACCGTGCGGGGCGGTCCTGAACGCCGGGTCGCCGGTCGGCCCGTCGGCCGGCCGCGGGTCGGCGGTCATACCGGCCGGGATCAGCAGCCGGCGGACGGAATCCTCGTCCTCCCGGGCCGCCCGGGCGTACCGGACCCGGACGGGGAACCGCTCGCGGTTCTCGACCGTGTACGTCACCACCCGGCCGCCGAGGGCCGTCTCGATCTCGGTCTGCACGTCCTCGACCGACACCCCGAACCGGGCGGCCTTCTGCCGGTCGATGTTGACCTCCAGGTAGCCCTTCCCCATGATCGGGGCGGCCACCACATCGCGGGCACCCGACACCGGCTTGACCGCCACCTCGATCTCCGAGCAAACCTTCGTCACCGTCTCCAGGTCCGGGCCGAACACCTTGATGCCGATGTCGGTCCGCACCCCGGTCGAGAGCATCTCGATCCGGTTGATGATCGGCTGCGTGAAAATGTTGCTCCACCCGGGCACCTGAAGCACCCGGCCGAACTCGTCGTCCACCAGGTCACCCTTCGGCCCGCCGACTCGGCGGCGGAACAGCACTTCCGCCCGAAACGGCCCCTCCAACTCGGCCCGGAGGTCGCCGAACGGGGCGAGGGCAGCCGGGTCGGCGGGCTGATTCAGCCGGGCGTTCATCGCCTCGTCCGCGAACCGGGCGGCGACCGCACCGTGAGGGGCGGAATCGAGCAACGAACGGCTCCGGGCGGCCGTGACCAGTTCCTCCAGGGCGAACCAGGTGAACGCCTCGGTGCCGCGGTCGAACAGTTCCCGGTCCACCGCGGCCACTCTCACCCGCCAGGCACGTAACCGGGCGTCGTCGGCGTCGGCCGTGGAACCGACCTCGGCGTCGATCTCCCGATACCGCCGCAGGGCCAGTTCCCGCATCACCTCGTCGAACCGCTCCAGAGCCTTCTGAGCGGCGTCGTTCACCATCTCGTCGCGGTCGTCGGCGGCGGCCGCGGCCACGTACCCCTTCCCCTCCAGGGCGCCGAGCACCCGGCGGGCGTGGGCGGCGGCGTCGGGGTAGCGGATCACCCGACGCGGCCACAGGTCGTGCGGGCGGAAGTTGACCAGCGTCTCCACCATGTCAAGCGGGGCCGGGTCGATGGCGGTGTCCGCCCGGCCGGCCTTCCCGATCACGCTCTCCACCTCCGGGAACCCGCGGATCAGGGCGTCCCGGGCCTTCAGGTCGTCGGCCGACTGGGTGACGCTCGTCCGCGGCACCGTGACCGGCATGTCGAGCGTGGTCCCCTCGTCGAGCATGGGCATGAACGACACCCCGACCTTCGGGAAGTGCCACGCCCACAGAGCGAGTAGGGTGAGGGTGACGAGCGACAGCAGCTGCCAGAGCAGACCCCGGGTGAACATCACCGTCAGGGCGGTCACGAGGGCGAAGGTGCCGAGGTAGAACCGCTGCCACCAGTAGGCGTCGGCCCCGAGCCCGACGATCGCCTGGAGCGGGAACAGTCCGGCCGCCAGGATCAGCAGGGCGGCGAACGACCACATGACCAGGTTGAACCGGTCCAGGGCGAACGTCAGCATCGGCCGGTAGACGCGGGTGAAGCTGCGGACGATCCAGTTTTCCTCCTCCCCCTTGAGCCGACCGCGGAGGAACCCGGGGATCAGTGCGGGGACCACGGTCACCGAAATGACTGCCGTGCCGACCAGGGCGAGGCTCTTGGTGAACGCGAGCGGGTGGAACAGCTTCCCCTCCCGGCCGGACAGCATGAAGACCGGAACGAACGACAGGAGCATGATGAGCACGGAGAAGAAGATCGGCCGGCCGACCGTCCGCAGGGCTGGCAGCAGCAGTTCCCGGGTGTCGCCGGAGACCTTGTCGTGGCCGAACTTCTCCTTCAGGTGGTGGGTGGCGTTCTCGACCATGACGATGGCCTGGTCCACCAGCACCCCGACCGAAATCGTGATCCCGGCCAGGGACATGATGTTGGCCTGGATATCCACGACCCCGGTGCGGCGGAGGAGCCACATCACCCCGAACGAGAACAGCACGGAGAGGGGGAGCGTGACGCAGATGACGAACGCACTGCGGACGTGGCTGAGGATCAGGAGGATGGCGACCGCGGCGATCACCATCTCGTGCCACATGACCTCGGTCAGGGTGTGGATCGCCCCCCGAACCAGCCGGGTGCGGTCGTAGGCCGGGACGATCCGCACGCCCTCGGGCAGCCCGGGCTTCAGTTCCTCGATCTTGGCCTTCACCCGCTCGGTCACCCGCAGCGGGTTCTCGCCGTGCCGCATCAGCACGACGCCGCCGGTGACCTCGCTCCCGTCCTTCTCGAACACCCCGCGCCGGAACGCCGGCCCGAGCTGCACCGTCGCCACCGTCTTGACGTACACCGGGACGCCGCTAACCTCCTTGACCACCGCGTTCTCGATGTCCGTCCGGTCCTTGACCCAGCCGATGCCGCGGACGATGTACTCGGCGTTGTTCTTCTGCACCACGCCGCCGGCGGCCGGGAGGTTGGCCCGACTCACCGCGTCGAACAGCTCGCCGACCGTCACCCCGTAGGCCCGCAGGTCTTCCGGCCGCACGTCCACCTGATATTCCTGGGGCATCCCGCCCACGGTGGCGACCTCGGCCACCCCCGCCGCCGCGGTCAACTGCTGGGTGACGTAGAACTTGTTCAACGCCCACAGCCGGCCCGGGTCGAGCGGGTGCTTCGGGTCCGGCTCGACCGTGTACCAGAAGATCTGCCCCAGCGCGGTCGCGTCCGGGGCCAGGTACGGGGTCACCCCCTTCGGGAGGTAGTTGGCGGCCTCGGCCAGCCGCTCACTCACCCGCTGTCGGGCGAAGTAGAAGTCCACCCGCTCGTCGAAGATCAGCGTGACCATCGAGAAGTTGAACTCGCTCGACGACCGCACCACCTTGACCCCGGCCAGCCCCTGGAGTTTCCGGGACAGCGGGTAGGTCACCTGGTCCTCGATCTCCCGCGGGCTGCGGCCGGACCAGTCGGTGAACACGATCACCTGGTTCTCGCCCAGGTCGGGGATCGCGTCCACCGGGGTGTCGAGCATGGCGTAGACGCCGAACGCCGCGAGGGCCGCCGCCACGATCAGGACGACGAACCGGTTGCGGACCGACGCCTCAATGACCCGTTCAATCACGGCTGGCCTCCCGGCAGGAGCGGCGGCAGCCGGCGTGCGTCGGACGCCTTGCCCAGGGCCTCGTCGGGGTTGGACCGGGCCGGCGTCACGCACGACCGGCAGCAGACGAAGACCGTCCGCCCGCCGCCGAGGTCAACCTTGACCGGCACGCCCATCGACCCAACGGGTTCCCCCTGGATCGGACAGAGCTTCTGGGCCTCGGCGGCCGCCCGGTCCTGCACCGGGAGCTTGGCGAGGTTGGCCCGGACGTTTGCCACCTCCTCCGCCGTCAGCTTCGGGACCGCAGAGGAGCCCTTCGGCGGGGCCGGCGGGGTCGGGTTTGCGGGTGGAACGGTGGCAGGCGGCGGCGGTGCGGCCCCGCCCTTCCGGCGGAATTCCTCGACCCGGCCGAGCGTCCTGCCGGGGTTCGCGTTCGCCTCGGCGACACACCCCCGGCAGCACAGGAAGACGGGTCGGCCTTCGAGCGTGATCTTGACGGGGACGCCCATCGCCCCGAGCGGTCCGCCCAGCACCGGGCAGAACCGCTGGGTCTGGGCGAACTGGCGGTCTTCGGGCGACAACTTGGCCAGGGCCGCGGTGATCTTCGCGGACTCGTCGTCCGGCGTGGTCGGCCGGACCACCCCGCCGGCCTTCCCACCCCCGCCCCCACCGCCGCCGATGTAGGTCGAGCCGAGGGCCGGGTTGAGCCGGGTTTCGGCGTCGAGCAGGAACGACCCGGCGGTGACCACCCGGTCGCCCTCCGACACCCCGGAAAGGACCGGGTAGAACGTCGCCCCGTCCGGGTCGCGGAGCCGCGGGCCGAGGGTGACAAGCACCCCCTCGAACGTGTTCGGCAGCGTCTCCCGGTAGACCACCTTCTGGGTGCCGGTGTCGATGACCGCCGGCTCCGAGACGGCGAGCAGCTTCCCGTCCCGGGCCTGGAGCCGGTCGCCGGCGGGGGTCTTGGCCAGCAGGTCGGGGGTGAGCTTCAACCCGACCGTCGCCGTCATCCCCGGCCGCAACTCGTGGTCGGGGTTGGGGAGCTCGAACCGGACCGTCAGCGTGCGGGTGTCGGTGTCCACGTGCGGGAACAGGAACGACAACTTGCCCGAGAAGGCTCGGTTCGGGAACGCCCGGGTGGTGGCCGCGACGCCGAGGTCGAAGTCCGGCCGGCCGGTCTTCCGGTCGTGCCCGCCGGCCGGGAGGAAGGCGAGGTCGTCCTCGTACAGCTGGGCCTGCACCCACACCGTCGAGAGGTCGGCCACGTCGAACAGCGGCCCGCCCTCCTCGACGTACTGACCCTCCCGCACGGCTTTCTTGAGGATGTGCCCGGTGATCGGGGAGCGGACCGTCAGGTGCGTGATCGGCCGCCCGGCCTTTGCCAGCTCGTCGATCTGGGCGTCGTCGATCCCCCAGAGGCGGAGGCGGTCGCGGGCCATCCCCTCCAGCACCTTGTTCCCGCCCCCGCGGGCGTCGATCAGGTTCTGGGCGGTGACCACGAGGTCGGGGCTGTACACCTCGGCTAGCGGGTCGTTCCTGTGGACCATCTGCCCAGTCTGGTTGACGAACAACTTGTCGATCCGCCCCTTCACCCGGGCCGACACCGCCCGCAGGTTCCGCTCGTCGAACTCGACCGTGCCGACGGTGGTGAGGTCGCGGGTGAGCGGGTGGAAGCCGACGGGCACGGTGCGAACCCCGGCCAGGACGACCCGGTACGGGGTAAGTTGGACCCGGCTGACGGTCCCGGCCGACAGTGCCTCGTCGGTCACCTCCCCCTTCTTCCGCTTCGAGAGGGGCATGAAGCAGATCGGGCACTTCTCCTTGTTGGTGTCCCGGATGACGGTCGGGTGCATCGGGCAATAGAACTCGTGGCCGGGGTCGCCCGCGGCGGCGGTGTCGGCCGGCCAAACGAGCTTCTCGTACCGGGCGACCAGATCGTCCCACTTGAGGATGACCAGCCCGATCGCCCCGAGGACGAACAGGAACCGCAGCCGGGCGATCGGGACCAGGATCAGTAGGCGGACGACCCGCCAAAGTCGGCGGTGCCACCCCACCCGGGGGGATGGGTTGAGTTCTCGCATGGTAACCTCGCCCGGCGACGCCGGACCGGGTGACGGAGCCTATCCGGGGAATGACGATGACGGCGTGACGCGGCCGGCGGCGGTCAGACCCCTGGCTGGGAGCCTGGGCCGGTGCGTAGTGGACCTCGGAAGGTGGCTAACAGGTCAGGCGAGACAGGACGAAGATGAGGCCGGCAGGCGGATGTGAATCGACGAGCGGGACTTGTTCACGCCCGTCGTGTTCCGGGGCGAGAACCGCGGCAACGGGTGTGACGGCCGACTGAGCCAGTGCGGCAAGGTAATCAACAAAGCCACCACCGTCGGCCGGCGGGGCGGCCGGCACGTTCGCGGGACGGTCACCCTC
The DNA here is from genome assembly GCA_017308215.1 of bacterium. Classification (GTDB taxonomy): domain Bacteria; phylum Planctomycetota; class Planctomycetia; order Gemmatales; family Gemmataceae; genus Urbifossiella. Next base: position 30,404 of record JAFKFQ010000264.1, read on the forward strand.
GCAGTTGGCACACTGGCAGCCGGCCTGAGCCGGGTGTTGGCTCTCACTAGGCGAGATTGAGGGCTGCTCGCAGCAGCAGGCTCTGGCCGCCTTCGACTTCGGAGGACAGCAGTGGCAGCACGGCGACGGGGCAGATTCCGTGGCGGGATGTTGGACGACCGACGGTGACGGAACCGACGGCCCGGCCTGCCGAAGCGTACATCCGCAGGCCCGGACCGGCGTCATGACCGTACCAATCGCGGTCGAAACCGCGAGCAGCAGGCAGACGAACGGCTGTACGGCCCGCACCCTCCGCATGGGGGTATGCTATAACGCGGTCACTTCGAGAGTCAATCGGGCTTCACGTTCGCCCACCGCTCCGGCGCGGATGAGAACGCCCGCCGACGGACGACGGGCGTTCTCGCCTTCGGTCACTTCGCGGCAAGCTTGGCGGCGATCGTGGCGACGTGGCGGCCCTGGGCGCGGGCGACTGCGAGTTCGTTCTCGGTCGGCTGGCGCTCGCCCTTCGGCCCGGCGATCGTCGTCGCACCGTAGGGCGAACCGCCGCTGATCGCCTCGAGGTACGTCAGTTCCGGCGCGCTGTACGGCACCCCGACCACCGCCATCCCCATGTGGAAGAAGAACGTGGACGCCGCCAGGAGCGTCGTCTCCTGCCCGCCGTGCTGGCTGGCGGTCGAGGTGAACGCGCTGCCGACCTTGCCGATCAGCGCGCCGCTCACCCACTGGCCCGCGGTGTTGTCGAGGAACGCCCGCATCTGCGCCGGGAACGCGCCGAAGCGCGTCGGCGCGCCGATCACGATCGCGTCGGCCTCCTGGAGCCGCCGCGGGTCGGCGAGCGGGACGTGGGCGAACGCCTTCTTCGCGTCGGTCGCGTGCATCTTCGCCAGCACGTCGTCCGGCAGCGTCTCGGCCACCTGGAGCACCTGCACCTCGGCGCCGGCGGCGCGGGCGCCCTCGGCGACGGCCTCCGCCAGCTTCCAGACGTGGCCGTAAGTGCTGTAGAAGATCACCTGAATCTTCGCGCCCATCGCTTCGCCTCCTGAATCGCCTCGCGGCTCTGGATGGTGTAGCAAAAACGGAAACGCCCGAGGACCGCAGCCCCGGGCGTTCGCGCGGAGCCCGAGCCGCGTCACTGGGCGGCGGGGGCGTCCCAGTGGACGCGGAACTCGACGTCGGACACGTCCTTCTCGCGCGGCAGCAGCAGGATGTACGCCACCTTGCGGCGGGCGTCCCACTTGAAGACGTAGTTGCGCGACGGCACGCGGCTCGACAGGTGCGGCGTCTTCCCGGCCGGGGCGTCGGGGATCGCCACCTCGGCGAACGCCAGCGGGATCAGCGACCGGCCCTCGTCCTCACCCTCGAACGAGTACAGCCCGGCGAGCCGCCCGCCCGGCCACATCTCGGCCCGGTACGGCATCACCTCCGTCGTCGGGTACTTCTGCTCCGGCAACTTCAGCGTGATCGCGTTCTTGTTGCCCGTGGACTGGAGGCGCGGCAGCGCGTTCGCCGCCGGCGTCGGGCGCGGCAGCCTCGCCATCGGGTCGCCCCACAGGCAGAACGTCCACGCCGCGCGGCGGTTCGCCCCGCCGAGGCGGGCGTCGCCGCCGAGCCGGACTTCCTTCAGCTCGGCGTACATGAGCATGTAGTTCATCGCGTGCCGCATTGCCTGCCCGACGGTCATCCCGTCGTAGGCGAGGGCGTCGGAGAACGCCAGCACGTAGGCGCCGCCGGACCCGGAGAACATGCGGTTCGGGGTGCCGATGACCGACACGGCGCCGCGGTCGAGCAGCGGCCCGGCGACCTGGGCGTTCAGCTCGGCGCAGCTCTGGATGAACGCGATCGACGGGAGCATCGGGTCCTGGAACCGGCCGACCCCGAACCGCCCCCGGACGGTGCCGTTGTGGCCCTCCCAGATGAAGTAGTCGTGCTCGGTCATCGCCTTGCGGGCCTGCGTCTCGGTCAGCGTGAACCGGCCGAACATGCCCGTCACCTTGCACCCGGCGTTCTCCATCTCGCGGCCGGTGTTGCGCGAGAACGTCTCCAGCAGCCGCAGCCCGTCGCCCGGGTTGCTGGAGATGAACACCTTCGGCTGCCGCTTCGTCTCGGTCAGCAGCTTCGACCGCGCGACCATCAGCGGCACGCCCGAGCGGTCCGGGTTGAACAGCCGGCCCGACGGGATGCTGATGAGCGCGTGCCCGTCGCGGGGGATCCACGGCTCCACGTCCACGAAGTCGCCGTCGCGGCCGGCGGTCGGGTTGCGGCGCTTGGCCTGCGGGATCGCGTCCGGGTCGCCGACCACCATCATCATGTCCACCGTCTTCCCGTCCGGCCCCGCGAGCGCCTTCTGCACGACCTTCTCGGAGTCGGTCCCCTCCTCGTTGGTGAGGATGATCGTGGCCTTGCGGAGCGTGGCGACCCACGGGGCGAACACGCCGCACCCGTCGTGGTCGCCGGGCGACGCGAGCACCCACTGGCGCGGCGGGCCGGACTTCGCCAGCTCGCGGCGGTGGGCGGCGTCCACGGCCGAGGCGTCGGCCAGCCGTACGACCTCGAACCCGCCCACCTTCGACACCGCGGCGGCCGCGCTGCCGACGGCGAGGATCTGACGCACGCCCTTCGACGCGGCTAGCTCGCGGAGGCCGGCCACGGGGTCGCCCTCGTCGCGGAGGACGAACAGCGGCACCTTCATCGCCCCGGCCAGCGCGGCGGCGCGGTAGAGCTCCTCGCCCGGGTCGGCGGGGGTCACGACGGCGCGGCCGACGCCGGCCGGCGCCAGCGACCACGCGAACGCGACCGGGTCGGCCTTCGCGCCGTCGGGCACGATCGTCGGCGGGCCGACGCCCCAGCGGCGGACCGGATCGACGAGCGGCGGGAAGCGGCCGACGAGGTGGACCTTCTCGGGCCGCGTCACGTCGAGGAACAGCTTGACGGACGTGCGAGCCTTGGGCGTGTCCATCAGGAACGTGGCGTCCGGCGCGAACGCGGCGGCGGCGACGCTGAGCGTCATCAGGTCGGCATTCGACATCTCGCCGGCGAGGATCACGGTGCCCGTCCGGGGCGGGTCGGCCGCGTCCCGGGCGGCGGCCGGCGGGGCGGGCAGGCCGAGGAGCGCGACGCCCCCGGCGAACAGCGCTACCCACGGGCGGACTCGGCAACGCATGGTGAACCCCCGTTAGCGACAGCCCCGCTCCCGGTCGACACGTTCCAGGGGCGGGAGCAAGCCCTGGGCGTTGGAGATCTGAATCGCCAGCCCCGGGCGCGCGTTCGCTTCCAGGAGGAGCGGGCCGCGGGCGCTGTCCATCACGATGTCGACCCCGATGTACCCCATCCCGACCGCCCGGCTCACCTTCCGGGACATGTCGATGATCTGCGGCCAGTACGGCACCGCGAACCCGATCACGCTCTCGCCGGTGTCCGGGTGCTTCTCCGCCTTACGGTTCTTCAGCACCGCGTGGTGCGTCACGCCGGTCACCAAGTCTACGCCGGCGCCGATCGCCCCCTGGTGCAAATTCGCCCGCCCGCCCGACGCCCTCGTCGGCAGCCGGAGCATCGCCATCACCGGCTCCTCGCGGTAGACGATGACGCGGATGTCGGCCGTCCCCTGGAAGCTGATCTTCCCGAGGGTCGGGTGCGGCACCACGCGCTGCTGGATCAGCGCCTCGTCCTCCGTCCCGCCGAGCGAGAACAGGCCCGAGATGATCCCGGAGACGTGCTGCTCGATCTCGTCCAGCGTCAGCACCTGGCCGTTGTGGCGGAGGAAGCCGTCGCCCGCCCGCCCGGTGACGACCAGCACCCCCCGCCCCGCCGCGCCGCGGTTCGGTTTAATGACGAAGTCGTCGTGGTCGCGCAACAGGCGCGGCAGGTGGTGCAGCGACCCGTGGGAGAGGAGCGTGGCGTACAGGTGCGGCGTCGGCACGCCGATTTCCAGGCACTTCATGTGCATCGCGCGCTTCCCGTCCACCAGCGGGAAGCAGCTGCGCGGGTTCCAGTCGAGGATGCGCTCGGTGTTCCGGGCGTTCATGCCCAGAATACCCGCCCGCCGCAGCCCACGCCAGCGCCGCAACCACGAGATCATGTCCCGCCCCCCGGGTGGGCACCCGCGGGGAGCGCCGGCACCTCGGCCGTCGGCGCCGGGGCCGTCTCGGCGGTGCCGTTGCCGGGGTGCGCCTCCTCCTTCTTCACGACCTTCGGCTGCGGCGCCTGGAACTCGATCACGTCCTGGAACCGGTACAGTTCGGTGAGCCGGTAACCCGTGTAGCGGCCGAGCATCAGCAGTGCGGCGACCACCACGGCCAGCGTCTCGGGGAACCGGAAGAACCACCGCGCCACCGCCTCCGGGCCGACCAGGAGCGCCACCACGACGGCGACGAACACCGTCCCGAGCAGCGTCTTCACCGCCGCCTTCGTGCCGTCCTCGGTCTCGACCGTCCAGAACCGCTCGACCATGTGGGTGAGGATGACGAGCGGGAACAGCGCGACGTAAGCAGTGATCTGGACCCCGGCGCGGGCGGTGAGGATCACCGTGACGAGGAGGAAGAGGCAGACCATCGTGAGGAGGATCGCGGTGCGCGGCACCATCAGGAGGCCGTAGCGGTCGAGCACCTTGCGGAACGTCCACCCGACGACGACGGTGCCGGCGAAGATGCCGAGCCCCCACGGCAGCGCCCGCGTGTCGCGGAAGATCAGCCCGAGCAGCGCCGGGGTGAACACCCCGAACGTCTTCGTGCCGATGCCGACGCGGAAGAAGCTGACGACCAGCGCCCCGAGCGGCAGCACCAGGATGAATCGGACGAGGTGCTGCTCGGCCGGCGGCAGTGAGGCGAACGAGACCGCCCGCCAGAACGCCTTCATCGGCGGGTCGTCCGCCACCGGGCGGTCCACCTGCGGCTGCGCCAGGAGCGTGACCTTCGGGTCCGCCCCCGGGCCGCGGACCAGCGGCTCGTCATCGACCCGGGCCACGAGGTACGTCTGCGGCCACCGGTGGGAGCCGTAGTGGCCGAACGTCGGGCACGCCGGCACCCAGCGACCGTGGTCGGGGTCCGCGGTGTCGGGGATCCAGGCTTCCGCCCAGCGGTGAATCGCCGGCGGGGTGTCGGCGTTCAAACTGATCGCGCTCACGACGCGGGCGGGAATCCCGCGGGCGCGGCAAAGGGCAACCAGGAGCCGGGCGCGGCCGGTCGCGTCGCCGCCCTTCTGGTGGCACTCGAGCGCCGAGCCGGCGCCGTCGGTGTCGCGGAACCGGGTGCCGCGGACGTATTCGAGGAACGCCCGGTACTGGTCTTCGAGCGTTTTCTGGCCGGCGGCGAGTTCCTTCGCCTTGTCGAGGACGTCCGGGTGGTTGCTCTCGACCTTGGCGGTGGCGGCGAGGGTGTGGTCGCGGTCCGGGTTGGGCTTGGCGTCGAGCCGGTCGCCCGCCTTCATCGCCTCGTTCGGGTGGAACGCCCCGAGGGTGCAGCGGAACGTCTGGGTGACGACGTAGTTCTGCGGCCCGGCGCCGGCCATCGGCGTGGTGACCGGCTTGAGCGTCGTCTTCCGGTCTGGCCGGTTGTTCGCGGCGGCGGCCCGGCCCTCGCGGGCGGCGAGCTCGTCGCTCTCGTAAGACTCGTCGTAGACGTGCTGGCGGCGGAACGACGGCGGGTGGGAAATATCGACCCGGAACGGCTTCCCGGGGCTAGACTCCCCCCGGGCGGTGAGCGTGACCTCCCACCGCGACGTGCCCGGCAGGCCGCCGACGTCCACGCCGCCCGTGGCGTACCGGGTAATGGTGATCGCGGCGGCGAGGCCGACGAGGGCCAGCGCCGTCACCGCGGTCAACCGCGTCCGGGACTTCGACATTCAGACCTCGAAATAACCGAAACCGGTCGCGGCCGGCGGGGTTGTACTCAGAGGAGAGGTGCAAGTAGCCCCTTTCCAACACCGCCGACCAGATGTTAGCATCATTAGACCTTGCCGGGAACCCTCCACCCGTTCGGTAGCACTACGCAAGCACCTTATGCGCACCCCGACAATTCTTGCCGGCGTCGTTGCGGCCGTTGCCTTTGCGTCGACCCCGGCGCCGGCCGACGAGGACATTCCGGCGTGGGCGTACAACCGGGACGATCGGACACCTAAGGAGCGCGCCGACCACCTCACCCGCCTCGGCGTGCTCGGCTGGCACACAGCAGGGGTTCGCGGCGAGGGCGTAACAATTGCCGTCATCGACAGCGGCTGGCGCGGGTACAAGGACCACCTCGGCAAGTCACTCCCGTCGGGCCTCGTCGCCAAGTCGTGCCGGGCCGACGGCGACATGGAGTACAAGGACAGCCAGCCCGGCATCCTGTGCGGCGAGGTGGCACACGCCATCGCCCCCGGCGCCAAGATGCTCGTCGCCAACTGGGACGCCGACCGGCCCGAGTCATTTCTCGACACCGTTCGTTGGGCGAAGGCCCAGGGGGCGACGATCGTGACCTGCTCGGTGGTGAAGCCGAGCTGGAGCGACGGCGAGGGCGGCGGGCCGGTCCACAAGAAACTGGCGGAGATCATCGGCGACGGCTCGAAGCCGGGTGACATCCTGTTCTTCTCGTGCGCCGGGAACACCGCCCAGCGCCACTGGGCGGGGACGTTCGAGCCCGGCCCGGACGGCTACCACAAGTGGTCGAACAAGGGCGTGATCAACGGCGTCTCGCCCTGGGGGACAGAACGGGTTTACCTGGAGATGTGTTGGACCGACCCGGAGGCGAAGTACGTCATCGAGGTGATCGACCCTGCAACGGGAATGCCGGCGCCGGACGTGACGTACAAGGAGCGGGTGGACCCGAAGAGTGTGTCGGCGCGGTTCACGCCGGCCGGCTACCCGCAGCAGTACGCGCTGCGGGTGAAGCAGACCGCCGGGCGGCCGGGACGGTTCCACATGAACTCGCTCTACGCCTATCTCGACGAATGCACCCTCTCGGGCAGCATCCCATTCCCCGGTGACGGCCCGGCGGTGGTGACCGTGGGGGCGATCGGACCCGACGGGACGCGCACCTCGTACTCAGCGTGCGGCCCGAACTCGTGCCGTCCGAAGCCGGACGTGGTGGCGCCGGTGCCGTTCGGGACGTACATCCGCTACTGGCCGTTCAGCGGCACGTCGTGCGCGACCCCGCAAGCGGCGTCGGTCGCGGCGCTGTGCTGGTCGCGCTACCCGCACTGGACGGCGAACCAGGTGCGCCAATACGTTACGACCCGGGCGCTGGACCTCGGCCCGGCGGGTCACGATTGCGAGACCGGCTACGGTGCCGTACACCTGCCGCAGCTCGCGCCGGCACCGCGGCTGATTATTCGGTAACGCACAGGCGACCGGCCGGCGCGAGCCGTCTGGTCGAGTCCCAGACACCCGACACAACCACAGCCGGCGCGAGCTGGCAGTTCGTTACTTCCGGTACTTGGTCCGGGTGCGTGAAGCATAAACCCTCGTGGGTTTTGAGCCCCGACGGGGTGAAACGCCCACGCAGCGGCCGTCGGCCGCGCGGTGAGGCGCGGTCCGGCGGTCACCGGTGGGCGGGTGTCGGGTTCCGGCGCGGTGCCCCAGCCGGCCGCTCGTGCCGCGGGGGTCGCAGGAGTGACCCTGCTCGGTCGCCCGGACGACCGCCCCCGCGGGCGCACCATGACAGTGCATCCCGCGCGGCCAACGGACTGGGGAGGAAGACACAGTCCGGGTGTGTGCGCCGAACCCGGGATCGACTGCCGCGGTCCGGGCCGCGGGCAGAACCGGTGGGGCCACACCCGACACCACATGGAAGTGTACGGGCGGATTTGCCTGCCCACGCCGCCCGGGTTCCCACCCCGGGCGAGGCACGGCCGCCCCTCCGGGGCTCAAGACCACTCCCGGCCGGTCGCTCGGTCTCAGCCAAGTTTCGCCGGCTCCAGGTCCGTGTTTGCCGGCCCTTGCATCACCCTCCCCTTCGCATCAAAGCGCGAGCCGTGCGCCGGGCAGTCCCACGTCTTCTCGGCTTCGTTCCAGTGGACCACCGCACCGAGGTGCGGGCACTTCGCCGAGCAGGCGTGCAGCTTGTTGTCGTCGTCGCGGTAGACCGCCAACTTCGACAGCCCCGACCGCACCACCGCCCCACACCCCGTCTCGATCTCGTCTGTCGATGACACGTCCCCACCGCGCACCCAGTCGGCGTACTGGAGCGCGACGTCGGCGTTCTCGCTGACGAACACGGCGGCCGCGCCGGCCGGCTTGCGGCCTGGGGCGAAGACCGATTCCCACGGGTGCGAGCCGTGCGTGACGAGCGCCGGAATCAGGATGCCGGCGATCGTGCCGTGCGTCATCCCCATCCCCGAGTCGCCGGTGACGACGTAGACGTTCGTGTCGCCGGGGTTGCGGCCGATGAATCCGAGGCCGTCCACCGTTTCGAGCACCTGCCCCGCCCACTTATGCGTCACCCCGCCGAGTCCGCCGAAGTGCTCGCGCGCCCACGCCTCCAGCCGGGCGAAGCGGGCGTCACCGTCGTGCGCGTGCCCCGTCTTGTGGTCCTCGCCGCCGACGACCAGCGTGTCGAACCCGTCGGCGCCCGGCTTCCCGGCGAGGCGGACGTAGTGGTAGGGGTCTTCGGTGTCCCATACGAGCGCGTCGGGCACCTGGTCGGCCTTCACCCGCAGGCCGATCGCGTAGGTCATGTACGGGTACTGCTTCGTGTGGATGGCGAAACGGTCGTTGATCGGCGAGTTCGTCGCCACGACCACGGCGCCCGCCGTCAGTTCCTTGCCGCCGGCCGTCACCTTGCAGGGACTGCCGTCCTCGATCGACTCGGCGCGCGTGCCGGTCACGATCGTTCCGCCGAGCCGCACGACGGCCCGCGCCAGGCCGGTGAGGTACGCCATCGGCTCGAACCGTGCCTGCCGCGGGAAGCGGAGGCAGCGCCCGCCGCGGAACCCGGGGGCGGAGGCGAGCGGCTCGGCGGCGACGCCAAGCACCTTCGCCGCCTCGGCCTCGCGGTCGAGCAGGTCGGAGTCGCCCTGCCGGGCGGCGACGAGGTAGCCGTCGAGTCGCTTGAACCCGCAGTCGATCGTTTCCCGCGCGACCGCGTCTTCGATGAGATCGATGGCGGCGGCGTGCGCGTCCACGCCGTGCCGCGTGTGCTCCTCGCCGCGGACGCGCATCACGTTGGAATAGCGGTCGTCGAGCACGCAGGCGAGGTGCGCCGTCGTGCAACTGGTCATGCCGCTGCCGACCGACTTCGCCTCCAGCACGACGACGCGCTTCCCGACGCGGGCCAGCGAATAGGCGACCGACAGGCCGGCGATGCCGGCGCCGACCACACACACGTCGGCCGAGGCCGGGAGGGCCGACTTGAACGCGGGGTCGGCGGGGATCTCCTGCCAGACGGGCTGGGTGGACGACATGGTAACAATCCCGGGCGAAAGAAGAGGTCAGACGGCCGCGAGCTCGGCCTCGTCCGCGACTTCGAGCAGGCGCATCAGCCGACGCCGCTCGTGTTCCACGTCGAACCCGGCGGCGGTGGCGGCGAGTGATTCGACGAAGCCGACGCGGAGCGTCCCGAGGCGGTGGTACAGCCACGCCCGCTCGTCAGGCGTCAGGCCGCGGGCGAGTTCGACGAGGCGGGCGTCCGGCGTGCGCACGAGTGCGCGGAAGTCGGTCTGCCCCGCCGCGGCGCGGAAGTGGCGGGCGAGGGCCGGCGGGAGGGTAATCACGTCGCGCTCCCGCTGGGGACGGCGGTGCCGGGGCGGCCCGCGCGGGCGAAGTCGGCCAGCGCCGCGTACAGCTCGGCGAGTTCGACCGGCTTGGCGAAGTGGAGGTCGAACCCCGAGTCGGCCATCCGCGTCAGCGCCGGGTAGTCGCCGAGCGCCGTCAGCGCGACCAGCAGCATCTCATCGCCGCCCGGCTCCGCGCGGAACCGCCGGGCGAGTTCGTTCCCGTCGATCCCCGGCATGGTGATGTCGAGGATGCACGCCTGTGGGCCGAACGAGGGGGCGAGCGCGAGTGCCGCGTCCCCGTCGTGGGCGACGGCGACCTTGTAGCCGTTGAGGGAGAGGAGCGTGCCGAGCGAGTCGGCCGTGTCGGGGTGGTCGTCCACGCACAGCACCCGCAGGGGGGTGCTCGGGGTCCGGTCGTCGGTCATTGGGCTTTCCTGGGAGGGCCGTCGGGAACGCCCATAAACGAGCAACCGGCGTGCCGCCCCTGGGGCGGCACGCCGGTTGTGGCGACGAGTGAGTTCCGTTTACTTCGCGCCGGACAGGATCCAGTTGCGGACGATCATCTTCTCGGCGTCGGTCAACTGCTCCTTCCCCGCCGGCGGCATGGAGCCGTCGTCGATCGACTGCCACACCGTCCCGGTCTTCAGGTCGCTGGCCTTCACGCCCGGGCCGTTGTCACCGCCTTTCGTGATGCTCGCCACCGTGCGCAGGTCGAGATCGCCCTTGGGGTTCTTGGTGTCGCCGTGGCAGATCATGCACTTCGCCTTGAAGATCGGCAGCACCTCTTTCACGAACAAGACATCCTTCACCATCGGCGCTTTTGGCTCGGGCGTTTTCTTCACCTCCAGCGTCTTCTTCGGCTCCGACAGCTCAGGTGTCTTCTTCGGCTCCGGGGTGACGACCTCCGGTGTCTTCTTCGACTCCGGCGACTTCACCTCGGGCGACGCCTTCGGTTCCGGGGTGAGCTCCGTCTTCGGCTCGGGCGGCTGCTCCGGCGGCTTCTCGCCCGGCGTCGGTGCCGGCACGACGACGGATTCGACCGGCTTCTGCTTCTGTGTACCGGTCCAGACGCCGAAGCAGAACGCCACGAGAACCAGGAACACGTAGCCGCCCCACCAGCCGAGGCGGGCGCCGGGGCTCAGCGGCTCGGTCTGGTCGAGGAGATCGACGGGCGGGTGGGGCATGGTGCGACCTGCGGGCGGGTGGTGCTCTCTGAAGTTAGCACCCGGGCGTGGCGGTTGTCACCGGGAAACCCGCGCGGTCAGTTTTTCCGCAACGCTCTGGCGTTGGCCGGCGGCGGGATTATACTGGGAGTAGAAATGGCCCGCCTGCGCGCACTCCTCCGCGCCTGTTCGACACGACTGCCTGCCCGCCGCCTGGAGCCCCGCATGTTGCTCCGCCCCGCCTACGCCCTCGCCGCGCTCGCGGCCCTGTCCGGTTCGGCCCGCGCCGACGACCCGCTCCACACGCTGATCGACCAGCACGTCGGAGCCGCGATCAAGTCGGCCGGCGTCACGCCCGCCCCACAGGCCGACGACGCCACGCTCGTCCGCCGCCTCACGCTCGACCTCGTGGGCCGCATCCCGACCACGACCGAGGTCGACGCGTACGTGAAGTCAGACGACGCCAACAAGCGGGCGACGCTGGTGGACCGACTGATCGCCTCGCCCGGGTTCGCGCGGCACCAGGCGGCGCAGTTCGAGGTGATGCTGAACCCGGACGGCGGCGGGCGGCGCGGCGGCGCGGCGCTCGGCGAGTACCTCCGCGGCGCGATGACGGCCGGCAAGAGCTGGGACCGGGTGTACCGCGAGTTGATGCTGCCGGACGAGAGCGACGCGACGATGAAGGGCGCCGCCGACTTCCTCAAGGCCCGTCTCGCTGACCCGGACAAGCTTACCAACGACGTGAGCGTCAGCTTCTTCGGGGTGAACGTCAGCTGCGCCCAGTGCCACGACCACCCGCTTGTGAAGGACTGGACGCAGGACCACTTCTACGGGATGAAGGCGTTCCTCGTCCGCACCTACGACGCCGGCGGGATGCTCGCCGAGCGCGGGTTCGGGCTGGCGAAGCACAAGGCGAACAAGGGGCCGGAAAAGGTCGCCCCGATGATGTTCCTGACCGGCACCAAGCTCGACGACCCGACCGCCCGCGAGATGACCAAGGAGGAGCAGAAGAAGGAGAAGGAACTGGTCGAGGCGTCCAAGAAGGAGAAGAAGGCTCCGCCACCGCCCGCGTTCAGCGCCCGTGCCCGGCTCGTCGAGGTGTCGCTGAAGGACGGCAACGCCGACTTCTTCGCCCGCTCGATCGTCAACCGCATGTGGCACCGGTTTCTCGGCAGCGGGTTCGTGAACCCGCTCGACCAGATGCACTCCGAGAACCCGCCGAGCCACCCCGAACTCCTGGCGGCGCTGGCGAAGGACACCGCGGCGCACGGCTACGACCTGAAGCGCCTCGTCAGCGGCATCGTGATGAGCCAGACCTACTCACGGAGCAGCCACTACCCGACGGAGGCGACACCGGACCGCCGGCTGTTCGCCGTCGCGGCGCTGAAGCCGTTCACACCGCTCCAACTCTCGACCTCGCTCAAGATCGCCGCCGCCGACCCGGCCCAGTTCGAGGGGAAGAAGGCGGCCGAGTTCGAGAAGCTGGTCGAACAAATGGAGGGCGGCGGCCGCGGGTTCGCGTCACTGATCGCGCAGCCGACCGACAACTTCCAGGTCGGCGTCGGCGAGGCGCTCTTGTTCAGCAACGGCGACCGCGTGACCCGCGAGTTCCTGACCGACGGCGGTAACACCGTCCTCGGCCGGGTGAAGGCGATGACCGACAAGAAGGCCGCCGTCGCACTGCTCGTCCGTACCGCCTACGGCCGCGCCCCGACCGACGCCGAGAGCACGGCGCTGGTCGCTTACGTCGAAGGCCGCGCCGACCGCCCGGCGGAGGCTTACCGGCAGGTGTTGTGGGCGCTCGTGACCGCCCCCGAATTCCGCTTCGTGTACTGACCCGGCCACCCCACCCAACGGGACCACGTCCATGCCCAGCCCCTTCTTCTGCGGGTCCGACGCCCACCGCGTCAGCCGTCGCGGCTTCTTCGGGGCCGCCGCGGCGGCCGGCGTCGCCGCCGACATGACCGGCCTGAACGTCCTCGGCTCGCCGGCACTCGCCAGCGAGCTCCGGCGCGGCCAGAAGCGCGTCATCCTGCTGTGGCTCGCCGGCGGCTCCAGTCAGCTGGAGACGTTCGACCCGAAGCCGGGTGCGCCGACCGGCGGGCCGTTCCGGGCGATCCAGACCGACGTGCCCGGGCTCCAGATTTCCGAGCTGATGCCGAAGATGGCGACGCGGATGAAGGACGTGTGCCTGATCCGCGGCCTGAACACCCGCAACGGCGACCACGGCAGCGGCGCGAAGCTGATGATGCGCGGCCGCCGCGACGAGCCCAGCCTTCGCTACCCGGACCTCGGCGCCGTCGTCGCCCGCGAAATGGGCCGCGCGGACAGCCAGGTGCCGGACTACGTAACCTTCTACACGCAGACCGAGGGCCGCAGCTTCGCCCCCGGCGACAGCGGGTTCCTCGGCGCCCGCTACGCGCCGATGGAGCTGACCACGAACAACACGCCCGAGTTCATCCGCCGCCTCGACTCGATCACCGAGACGGACCACCGCGAGCGGGCCGAGCTGCGCAACATGCTCGGGCGCGACTTCGTGCGCGGCCGCACGTCGGACGCGCTCGGCAGCCACGCCGAGGCCTACGGCCGCGTCCGCGGGATCATGGGGAGCGAGCGGCTGTTCGACGTGTCGCAGGAGAGCCAGCGCACCCGCGACCGCTACGGCCCGACGCAGTTCGGCCAGCAGGCGCTGATCGCCCGGCGGCTGGTCGAGGCCGGTGTGCCGTTCGTCCGCGTCGCCCGGGCGTGGTGGGACAGCCACGGGCAGAACTTCGAGACGCACCAGGAGATGGTGCCCGAGCTCGACCACGTCATGGCCACGCTCATCGACGACCTGAAGGAGCGAAACCTGCTGAACGACGTGATGGTGGTGACGCTCGCCGAGTTCGGCCGCACCCCCGGGATCAACGCCAGCCTCGGCCGCGACCACTTCGCCAGCGCGTGGAGCATGACGATGACCGGCGCGAGCGCGAAGGGCGGCGCCGTGTGGGGCCGCACCGACCCGCGCGGCCAGACGGTGACGCACGAGGAGGTGAACGCGGCGAACCTGTTCGCCACGATCTACGCCGCCCTCGGCATCAGCCCGCACAAGAACTACTACGTCGGCAGCCGCCCGATCCCGCTCGTGGACCCGGGCGCCGAGCCGATCGAGGCGCTCGTCAAGTGATCCGGCGACCGGCCGGCGTGAGCCGGCTGGTCGTTGTTCGGAACCGTGACTGGCCGGCTCACGCCGGCCGGTCGCCTCACACCTAACACCCCATCCACCATGCCCCCCGTTCCCACCCCCGAATCATTCCGCCAGACGGGCGACCACAACCGGCCGGTCATCACGTTCGCCGTCGCGCTCGGCGACCGGCCGGGGCGGGCGTACTTCGGCTGCTCCGACTTCAAGGTGTACGAGGCCGACCTCGGCGCCGCGAAGGTCGAGTTCAAGGAACTGCACGGCACGCACGGCAGCTACGTCACCGGCGTCGCCTTCGCCGCCGGGTGCGTCGTGTCCGGCGCCTACGACGGCAAGCTGGTGTGGTGGAACACCGCCGAGAACCGCCACGTCCGCACCGTGGACGCGCACGGCCGCTGGGTCCGCAAGGTGGTCGCGTCGCCGGACGGCGCGCTCGTCGCCAGCGTCGCCGACGACATGGTGTGCAAGCTGTGGGACGCGGAGACCGGCCGGGTGGTGAAGGAGCTGCGCGGCCACGCCGAGCGCACGCCGACGCACTTCCCGTCGATGCTCTACGGCGTGACGTTCTCGCACGACGGCCGCAAGCTCGCCACCTGCGACAAGGTCGGCAAGGTGGTGATCTGGGACGTGGCGAGCGGGAACCAGCTCGGCGCGTGCGAGAGCCCCGGCATGTACACCTGGGATCCGGTGCAGCGCCTCCACTCAATCGGCGGCGCCCGCACGGTGGCGTTCAGCCCGGACGGCACGCTGCTGGCCGTCGGCGGCATCGGGAAGATCGGCAACATCGACCACCTCGAAGGGAAGGCCCGCGTCGAGGTGTTCACCGTCGCCGACGGCCGCTCGCAGTGGGTGTTCGAGAGCGACCGCTACCGCGGCCTGGTGAACAAGCTCCAGTTCGCGCCGGACGGCTCGTGGCTGCTAGCGGCCGGCGGCGCGGGCGAGGGGCAGTTCGAGTTCCTGGACGTGGCGGCGAAGCGACCGAAGCGGCAGGACAAGCTGACAATGCACACCCACGACTTCGCCGCGACGCCCGACTTCGGCACGGTCGTGTACGTCGGGCACAACCGCGTCGTGGTCCACAAGCCGGCGTAACGACACTGGTCGTTGGTACGGGCGGCATAGCTACCCGGTCCTCCCAGCAGAGTGATCCATGCTCCGATCGGCCTTCGCGGTGCTCCTGAGCCTCAGCGGTGCGGCGGTCGCCCAGGAGAGGGCCGTCACGCCGGTGATTTCGGGGTATGGGGCGGTGGTGCCGCTTCCGGACGCCGTCGAACAGCCCGCCAAGGGAAGCAAGGTTGTCATCGAGGTGACCGGCACCGGGAAGGAAGCCGGGCAGCCGCTGCCGGGCCTCGTGCGCGCCGCGACCCTTCTGAACCTCGCCGGGGCGAGCGGGCTGAAGGCGTCGGACCTCGAAATCGTGGTCGTGCTGCACGGCGACGCGACGAGCGCGGCACTGAACGACGCGACGTACAAGGTGTCCGGACGGGATCACCCGCACGCGGACCTGATGAAGAAGCTCAACGGGGCGGGTGTGAAGATCCTCGTCTGCGGTCAGGCGCTGGCGCGGCGGGGATACGACCCCAAGAGCGTGCGCGGCGAGGTGAAGGTTGCGGCCTCGGCGGTGACAGCCGTGGTCAATCTCCAAGGCAAAGGCTTCGCCTACGTCCTGGCCCCGTGATCACGGCTCGTGAGGCGGTTAGGCGACTTGGTTCGCAACGGGCACAACGACCAGTCGGCTCACTCCGGCCATTCGCCGGGTACATTGTCTCGATGAACCTGCCGCGCATCGCCGTGACGGTGGGCGACCCCGCCGGGGTCGGCCCGGAACTCTGCCTCCGCCTTCTCCGCGCCGACCAAATCCGCACCTACTGCACACCGGTCGTTTACGGCGACCTCGGCGTCCTCCGCCGGGTCGCCCGTCACCTCGGCTGGCCCGAGCCGACCGCGGCCGACGTGAACGACCTGCGCGCCATCGACGACGCCGGCTTCGAGCCGGGCCGCGTGTCGGCGACCTGCGGCGCCGCGGCGTACCGCTACTTCACGCAGGCGATCGACGACTCGCTCGCCGGCCGCGTTGACGCCATCGCCACGGCGCCACTGAACAAGGAATCGCTGCACGCGGCCGGGTTCCCCTTCCCCGGGCACACCGAAATCCTCGCGGCGCGCACGAACGCCGAGCGCTCGTGCATGATGCTCACCGCCGACGCGATTACGTGCAGCCTCGTCACCGTCCACGTCGGCTACCGCGAGGTGCCACAGTTACTCACGACCGACCGCATCCTCGAAGTGATCGAGTTGACAGCCGCGGCGATGGAGCGGATGCGCGGCCGCAGGCCGAAGCTACTCGTGTGCGGGCTGAACCCGCACGCCGGCGAGCACGGCCTGTTCGGCGACCGTGAAGAGGAATGGATCATCGCTCCCGCCATCGAAGCGGCCCGTGCCCGCGGCATCGACGCCGATGGCCCCCTTCCCCCGGACACCGCGTTCCTGCCGAAGTACCGTGCGGCCACCGATGCCTATGTGTGCATGTACCACGACCAGGGGCTCATCCCGCTCAAGGCGCTGGCGTTCGAGGACGCGGTGAACGTCACCCTCGGGCTGCCCATCGTGCGCACCAGCGTCGATCACGGCACCGCGTTCGACATCGCGTGGCGCGGGGTGGCCGATGTGTCGAGCCTGGTGAAGGCGGTCGAACTGGCGGCGAAACTCGCCCGAGGCTGACCGCGAACCCGCGTCCCCTGTCGCGCTGTCGGTAGTCGCGTATCATGCCCGCTGGCGGCGCGGGAGGTTCCGGCTGTACGCCCGGGTGCCACGCGCCGCCGCCCACAGGTGCCCGACGATGGCGAGCGAAGCGGAACTCAAGGCGGCCGGCGAGAAGTACGTCCCGAAGGACTACGACCCCGCCCTCTACAAGACGCGCCACTCGCTGGCGCACGTCCTCGCGCAGGCGGTCACGGAGCGGTTCCCGAACGCCAAGCCCACCATCGGCCCGCCGGTCGAGTACGGGTTCTACTACGACTTCGACCTCGACGCCCAGCCGACCGACGCCGACCTCAACTGGATCGCCGACCGGATGCGGCAGATCATCAAGGGGAAGCACGCGTTCAAGGTCCGCGAGATCACGGCCGCCGAGGGGCGCGAGCTGTTCAAGGACAACCCGTACAAGCTCGAGCTCATCGACGGCCTCACCAACGGCCAGGACGAGTACGGCAACAGCGCCGCCGGCGCCGCGCCGCTGTTGACGGTCTACCAGCAGGACACGTTCGTGGACCTGTGCCGCGGCCCGCACGTCGAGACCACGCGCGACCTCGACCCGAAGGCGTTCAAGGTCACGCAGGTCACGGGCTCGTACTGGCGCGGCGACGAGAAGAACAAGGGGTTGCGCCGGTTCCACGCGACGGCGTGGGCGAGCGAGGCCGACCTGAAGGCACACCTGGAGCGCGTCGAGGAGGCCGCGCGCCGCGACCACCGCAAGCTCGGCCGCGAGCTCGAACTGTTCTCGAACGAGCCCGTGTTCGGGTCCGGCTTCCCGATGCTGCTGCCGAAGGGGGCCACGGTCCGCCGGCTCCTGGAGCAGTTCATCACCGACTACGAGCGGCAGGCCGGGTACCAGCACGTCTACACGCCGGACGCCGCGAAGAAGGAACTCTACCGCATCTCCGGCCACTGGGAGCACTACAAGGACAGCATGTTCCCGCCGATGGACCTCGGCGAGGGCGGGCAGGAGTGGGACGAGCTCTGCCTGCGGCCGATGTGCTGCCCGCACCACATCCAGGTGTACAAGGCGAAGCCGCGGAGCTACCGCGAGCTGCCCATCCGCATCGCCGAGCTCGGCAAGATGTACCGCTACGAGCGGTCCGGCGTCGTCGGCGGGCTCAGCCGCGTGCGGTGCATGACGCTCAACGACGCGCACCTGTTCGTCCGCCCGGACCAGGTGAAGCAGGAAATCGCCGGCGTGCTCGCGCTGATGAAGAAGTCCTGCGCCGACCTCGGGATCAGCGAGTTCCGGTTCCGCCTGTCGAAGAACGACGACCCCGCGACCGCCGCGAAGGGCAAGTACGTCGACAACCCGGAGATGTGGGAGAGCAGCACCCGGATGCTGCGCGAGGTGCTGACCGAATCCGGCATGCCGTTCTTCGAGGCGTGGGGCGAGGCGGCGTTCTACGGCCCGAAGATCGACGTGCAGGTCAAGGACGTGATGGGCCGCGAGGAGACGCTCAGTACCATCCAGGCCGACCAGCACCTGCCCGAGCAGTTCAAGCTGGAGTTCAAGGACTCGGACGACACGCCGAAGCGGCCGGTCATGATCCACCGCGGCGTCATCAGCACGATGGAGCGGATGATGTCGTACCTGATCGAGCTGTACGCCGGCGCGTTCCCGGTGTGGCTGGCGCCGGTGCAGGTCGGGATCGTGCCGATCGCCGACCGGCACTTCGAGTACGCCTCGAAGATCGCGGCGGACCTGCGGGCGAAGGACTTCCGCGTCGAGTGCGACCTGGGCGACAAGCGGATGAACGCGAAGATCCGCGAGTTCCAGCTCCAGAAGCTCCCCTACGTGCTGGTGATCGGCGACAAGGAGATGGAGGCCGGCGCCGTGGCCGTACGCCTCCGCAGCGGCGACGACCTCGGCGCGAAGCCGGTCGCGGAGTTCGAGGCGCTGCTGGAACAGGTCGTGAAGTCGCGGACGCTGAAGCTCGTGCCGTGACACACGAGACAGTTTTTGACAGGATGAACAGGAAGAAGCCGGATTAAAAACCAAGCAATTTGGTTTTTAATCCGGCTTCTTCCTGTTCATCCTGTCAAAAACTCTAGTCTTCGGTCGTCACGTCGGACGCTTGGAACTCGACGCCGACGAGCGCCGTCACCGGCACCTCGTGACCGCGGTACTCGACCAGTCCGCGGCGGACCTGCACGCGCCAGAGGATTGTGTCCCGCGCGTTCTGCACCGCCCGCACCACCTCCGGCCGCGTGTCCGACGGGACGGCGTAGGTCCGGCTCTCGCCCGGGGCGAGTGGCTTGTCGTCGTCGGCCTGAGCGGACTCGTACTTCCTCTTCACATTCTTCTGGAACGGCCACGAAATCGGCCCGCCGGGGTAGGTGCTCTTACCGATCACCAGCGCCGTCGGCGGGCTGTCGGTCGAGCCCTCTTTGCGGTTGAACGCGGGGTCGAGCGGGTGGAACGTCAGGTCGGTCGAGACGTTCTTGATCTTCACCGTCAGAACGACACCCCGCCCCGCCTGCACCGGCGCGGGCACCTTCCCGCCCTCCGGTTCGGTGACGACGGCGAGTTTGCGGACGGCGACCGACACGGGCTCCACCTCGACGGCGCCGACGGCGACGGTCTTCCCGAGTCCGGCCCGCAGTTCCGGCGGGAGCGGGCCGTCGAGCGGGACGCCGAGCTTGCCGACCTTCTTCCGCTCGGCGGGCGGGAACTCGCCGCGGTTGTCGGGGATGAGCGACAGCGGGTGCCCGTCCGGCACCTTGCCGCCCTCGCGGATGAACAGCCCGTAGACCGCGAGCACGGTCATGAGCAGCGCGTACGGGATCAGCAGGAAGAACCCGACCCTGATGAGCCCCCCGGCTCCACCGGTGCCCCGGCCGGCGGGGCGGTCGCGCTCGGGGCGCGGGCGGCGGTCGTCGCGGTCCGGCCGGCGGTCACGCGAGCCGCGGCGCGGCTCGGGCGGCTCGTCCTCCACGACCGCAGCCGGAAGCGGCTCCGGCTCCGCCGGGCGCGGGGCGGGCGGCATGGCTCGTGGGGTCGGCAGCTGATCGAACCCGGCCCACGGGTTCGCAGGCACCGCCGGGGGCGGGGCGACCGGAACGGGAACCGGAACCGGCGCGGGTGCCCCATAAGCCGGCGCCGCCGTGAATCCCGCGAACGGGTCGGCCGGTGCCGGCGCGGGTTGAGCTGGTGGCGGCGCCGGGACCGCGACTGGCGGCTGATACATCGCCACTGGCGGGGCGGGCGGCGGGTGGAACACCGCAACCGGCGGGGGTGGGGGCGGCGGGGCTACCGGGGGTGGGAGTTCGGGAACCGGGGTGTGGGCCTTCCCCCCACCCCCGAACAGGTCGTCGCCCTCCTCCTGCGCCTCGCCGAAAATGCTGTCCTGCGCCTCCCGCCGCGGCATGTTGAACTGCGGCAGATCGGGCGGCAGACCGGCCATGGTCGGCGGCGTGATCGTCGGCGGCGGGGCCGGCGGAACGGCCGCGAGGGTCGGCGGGGACGCGGCCGGCGGAGCGGGCGCCGGGGCGAGGATGACCTGCTTGCAGTGCGGGCAGCGGACCTTGTGGCCGAGCAGTTCCGGGCCGACGCCCATCTTGCGGCCGCAGAACGGACAGGGGAAAGTGGTCGGCGTCATCGTCGTCCCGGGTGTGACACCGGGGTGTCACGGGTGGCAGGGTCGGGCGGGGGGTCGGGGCGGTTGGTGCCATCATACCCGCGCCCGTCACCACCGCCATCCCCGCCAGTCCCATCACGGCCGGCTCTCGAACTCCAACGGGGTCTCCCACAGGAGTAACCGGCAGTCGCGCTTCGCGTTCGGCATGTAGTAGATGACCGTCTCCTTCGGCCGCACGCCCTCCATGTGGAACAGGAACGACACGATCC
The DNA here is from genome assembly GCA_017308215.1 of bacterium. Lineage (GTDB taxonomy): Bacteria > Planctomycetota > Planctomycetia > Gemmatales > Gemmataceae > Urbifossiella. The sequence continues at coordinate 51,036 of JAFKFQ010000264.1, forward strand.
GGCACCCGGGCCGCATGGTCTGGATCTTCGGGATCAGCTTGACGTTCAGCTCGGGGAGCAGGAAGAGCGTCAGCACCGTCGCCGGCCGCAGGTCCACGCTGCTGTCGAAGATGTCTCCCTCGCGGATCTCGACCAGGTCGCCGACGCCGGCCTCCGCCACCTTCTTCCGCGCGATCTCCGCGACGTGCGGCTGGATCTCGTAGCCGACGCCCCGGCACCCGTACTTCTTCGCGGCGGTGGTGAGGAAGCGGGCGTCGCCGCAGCCGAGGTCATAGACCACGTCGTCCTTCGTGACGCGCGCCATCTCCAGCATCTTCTCAACGGCGTCCTGCGGGGTCTCCTTGAAGACCACGTCGGGCTCGCCCGGCGGCCGGGTGTCTCGCTCGACCCACCACATCACCCCGTACCACCCGCCCGCGAGCGCGGCGGCGAGGAGGGTGTAGACCGCGACCCGCCATTTCCACCGCCGGCTCACTGCTCCCCCCCGGTCCCGCGGACCACCACCACCGTCCGGTCGTCGGCCGTCGGCACGCCGGCCGTGTGGACCGCCCACGCGCCAAGGACCGCGGCGAGGTCGTCGGCCGCGGCGTCGCACACCGGCCGCAGCGCGGCGCCGACGCCGGCCGTGCCGAACATATCGCCGGCGGCGTTCGCCGCCTCGAGGATGCCGTCGGTCACCAGCACGACGCGGTCACCGGGTTTGAAGGCGGTGGTCTGCTCAGGATACGTCTCGGTCGGCTTGATGCCGAGCGGCAACCGCTGCGCCCGGTTCAGCGCGGCGCGCGTGCCGTCGGCGCGGGCGACGAGCGGCGGGGCGTGGCCCGCGCTCGCGTAGGTGAGGGTGTGGTTCGCCGGGTCGAACACGACCGCGAAGGCGGTGACGAAGCTCCCGGTCGGGCGCGTGTACCGGCGGGCGAGGTGGGCGGTCAGCTGCGTGAGCAGCGCCCGCGGGCAGGCCCGATCGGCCGCGGGGAGCGTGTGGGCGATGCTGTGCGTCATGGCCATCAGCACCGCCGCCGGCGCCCCGTGCCCACTGGCATCCGCGACGAGCACGCCGAGCCGACCGCCGGGGAGCGGGAAGAAGTCGTAGTAGTCGCCGCCGGCCCGGGCCGCGGCGCGGTAGTCCACGGCGATGTCGAGGCCGGGTACCCGCGGCACCGCGTCCGGGAGCAGCGCCCGCTGGATGTCGGCGACCGCCTTCATCTCGAAGTCGGCGGCGTCGAACGCCCCCTTCACCGCCTGGGAGAGGACGAGCGTCTGGGTCGCGCGGCCGAACAGGTTGCTCAGCATCACGAGGTCGGGCAGCCGGTCGCGCGGGAAGGCGTCGGGCTCCTCGCGCGCCAGGACGAGCGCGTTGAGCGCCACGCCCTGCTCGAAGTGCGGGATCGCCAGCACCGACCGCTGCCCCGCGAGGTACGCCGCCGCCGGGTCGTCGGGCGACACGTCGAGGTTCGTGAGGAGCCGCGGCTCGTCGGCGTAGAGCAGGTCGGCGAGCACGCCGCCGCGGTGGACGGGAAGTCGTTCCGGCTCGGTCCACGGGTTCGCCGCGTCCTTCCACAGGCTGTACCGGATCACCCGGTACTCGGGGACGCGCAGCCCGCGGCGCGACAGTGACAGGCGGCGCGTGACGGGGAACAGCTCGTCCATCCGGCGCGAGAAGAGGGCGTACATCTCCTGCGGGTCGGACGAGCGGCTGAGGGCGCGCATCAGGTCCACACTGGCGGCGAGCCGACCGCGCCAGTTACGGGATTCGGTGTCAAACGGGTTCGTCGTCGTCGACATGGCCGCCTCCGCGGCTGGCCCCCGGAGGGGCGACGGGCGTCCAGAGCCCTACTAGACCCCAGCCGGCGGCGCCCCGCAAGCCGGAACCGGGAGATTTCTGATTCCCCTCACACCGCGCGCAAGAACAAACCGACCCGCCGCGTGCGCGGCGGGTCGGTCGTGGAGAGGGATGCGAGTCGGCTCAGTTGCCGGCCTTCGCGGCGTCGTCGGCCCGCGCCTCCTCGTCGGCGTGGCGCGCCTCGGTGGCGGCCTCATCAACACGATTTTGGGCCTTGTCGAGTTGCTCCTTGGCCCAGTTCTTGGCCTCGGTCGCCTTCTCGCTGACCTTGTTCGCAGCCTTCTGTGCCGCCTCGGAGACGGTGTTACCGGCCTCGGTCAGTTTGCCCTTGATGGTATCGGCCATAATCCGGTCCTCCGGTGGAAGTAGGAATCTCTGCGGCCGGGATTATCGGCCCGGCGCCGGTTGGTGGGAAGTGGAGCAGTCGCCGTGCCAAACGGCGTCGGTAGAACAGTGGCACACCCCGCCGCGAGGTTTCCATGCGCCGGCTTACCGTCGTGCTTGTCCTGCTGTGTGGCTCGGCCGCGACCGCCGTCCCCGATAAGGCCCCGCCGCCGCGCCCGGTCGTGCGGCCCGTGGTCGAGTCATCGCTACCGACCGGTGGGCGGAACATCCGTCAGTTCGCGTTCGACGGCGACCCGGCCACCGTCTTCGTCTCCGACCGACCCGCGAAGAAGGGTGACTACCTCACACTCACCTTCGACAAGGCAGTCCAGCTCAAGTCCGTCGCTGTGCTGACCGGCCGGCCCGACGGGGCGGATGCACTCGCGGACGGGGCGCTGGAGGTTTCTCGGGACGGGAAGTCATTCACCCCGATCGGTACGCTCACGGCGGGGACGGTGACGGCCGACCGCCTCACGTCGTCGGTCAAGGCTCTACGGGTGCGGGCGACCAAAGATCAGCCACACCCGCTGGTCGTCCGTGAGTTCACCATCGAGTCGGTTCCCCAGGTCACCACCTTCCGCTACCCGATTGAAATCGCTCTGGACGTGTCCGACGCCCCGGAGATGAAGGCGTGGGGCGAGAAAGTTGTGCGGGTGTGCGAGCGGGAGTACTCGGACATCTGCGCGTTCCTCGCCAGCGATGGCTACGCCCCGCCGACACAGCTGCGGATGACACTCAAGACCGACTACAACGGCGTGGCCGCGACCTATGGCGATCGGATCGTCGGATCGGTGAAGTACTTCAAGAGCCAGCCGGACGACGTCGGGGCAATGATTCACGAGACGGTCCACTGCGTTCAGCAGTACAAGGGCCAGAAAACCCCCGGGTGGCTGGTCGAGGGGATTGCCGACTACGTCCGCTTCTGGCGNNNGCTCATGGCGATACGAACCCGGCAAGGCCGGCCGGTTGACGCCGGAACGCGCCCGCTACGATGGCAGTTATCGCACCACGGCCGCCTTCCTGGCGTTCGTCACGCAAAGGTACGACCGGCAAGCGGTGCCGAAACTCAACGCGATGTGCCGCGAAGGACGCTACACGCCCGAGGCGTGGCGGACGTTGACGGGGAAGTCAGTCGAGGAGTTGAACCAGGAGTGGCGGCAGTCGCTCGCGCGCTGAGGGGCACCGATGACCGTCACCGACGAGGTCGTTGACCTGCCGACTCCGACCGGGCCGATGCGGACGTACGTGTACGTGCCGCACGAGCCCGGCCGCCCGCCGGCGCGGCGCCCGGGTGTGGTGCTGTACTCGGAGATCTTCCAGCAGACGCCACCAGTCCGCCGGCTGGCGCTCCAGGTCGCATCGCTCGGCTACCGCGTCGCGGTGCCGGAGGTGTACCACGCGCACGAGCCGCCCGGCTGCGTGCTCGGCTACGACGACACCGGCAAGGACCGCGGCAACGCGCTCAAGCAGGTCGTGACAATGGCGGACCTCGACGGCGACATCCGCGCCGCGGTCGCGTTCCTGAAGGAGCACCAGGCCGGCACCGGCGCCGTCGGCGCGTTCGGCATCTGCCTCGGCGGGCACCTGGCGTTTCGCGCCGCGTTCCACCCGGACGTGCGGGCGGCGGCCTGCTTCTACCCGACCGACCTGCACACCGGCGCGCTCGGCGCCGGCGGCGGGGCGGACACGCTGGCGCGGGCGAAGGAGGTCCGCGGCGAACTGTTGCTGGTGTTCGGCCGGCAAGACCCGCACGTCCCCGCCGCCGGCCGGCGCGCGATCTACGACGCACTCGACGCGGCGGGAACGTGGTTCACGTGGCACGAGTTCAACGCCGCCCACGCCTTCGCCCGCGACGAGGGTGACCGCTACGACCCCGCCGCGGCCCGCGCCGCGCTCGGCCTCGCCGCCGACCTGTTCCGCCGCTGCTTGTAACCGACACGGATGTCCGCCATGCTCGCGTCGCGCGTCCAGCACTTCACCGAGTCGGTCATCCGCGAGACGACGCGGCTCGCGCAGCGGCACGGCGCCGTCAACCTCGGCCAGGGGATGCCGGACTTCGACCCGCCCGACGAGGTGAAGGAGGCGGCGTGCCGCGCCATCCGCGACGGGTTCAACCAGTACGCGGTGACGTGGGGCATCGCCCCGCTGCGGCAGGCGATCGCCGCGAAGATGCGAGCCTTCAACGGCCTCGACTGGGTCGATGCGGACGAACACGTCACGGTCTGCTGCGGGGCGACCGAGTGTCTGATGGCGACGATGCTGGCGCTGGTCGATCCGGGCGACGAGGTGGTGATCTTCCAGCCCTTCTACGAGAACTACGCACCCGATGCGCTGCTCACGGGCGCCGAGCCGCGCTGGGTGCGGCTGCGCCCGCCGGACTGGTCGTTCGACCCGGACGAGCTCCGCGCCGCGTTCTCACCGCGCACGAAGGCGGTCATCCTCAACACACCGAACAACCCGACCGGGAAGGTGTTCACCCGCGACGAGTTGTCGGCGGTCGCGGCGCTGTGCCAGGAGTTCAACGCGGTCGCCATCTCGGACGAGATTTACGAGTACATCCAGTTCACCGACCGCCCGCACGTCAGCATCGCGTCGCTGCCCGGGATGGCGGAGCGCACGGTGACGATCAGCGGCCTGTCGAAGACGTTCAGCGCCACCGGCTGGCGGCTCGGCTACACCGTCGCCCCGGCCGCGATCACCGCCGGCATCCGCAAGGCGCACGACTTCCTCACGGTCGGCGCGCCACACCCGCTCCAGGTCGCCGGCGCGGTGGCGATGGGGCTGCCGGCGGACTACTTCGCCGGCCTGCGCGAGCACTACCGCGCCCGCCGCGACCTGTTCGTCCCGTACCTGCTTGAAGCGGGATTCCGCGCCCACGCGCCCGACGGGGCGTATTACGTCATGGCCGACTTCGCGGCACTCAGCGACCTCGACGACGTGGCGTTCGTGCACCGGATGATCGAGACGGTCGGCGTCGCCGGGGTGCCGGGGAGCAGTTTCTTCCGCCCTAAAGACCCGGGCCGCACGCAGGTCCGGTTCATGTTCGCCAAGCGCGAGGAAACGCTCCGCGACGCCGGCGAACGGCTGCAGCGCCTCCGCGCGGCACCGGCCGCAGAATAACCGCCGCGGGTGGCCCGTCTACCGATCCGTAGGCTGTTCGGGCGGCCGGTTAGGCCGGGGCGCAAGCCCCGGAAAGGGACCGACCGCGGCGGGCGGAGTACCACCGGGGTTCGCGCCCCGGGCTAACAACCCAAACAACCTGCAAGTCAGTAGTCGGGTACCCGCTACCCACTCGTGTGTCCGCGTTCCGGGAGTTCCACACCATGAAGGCTCTGCCGTTCGTCGCCGCGGCCGTCGCTCTGGCGGTCGGGTTCAACGGGGTTCAGGTCGGAAACGGCCAGGAGAAAGCCGTGACCACGCCGCTGACCGGGAAGATGAAGGGGATCGACGGGAAGGACATCGACCTCGCCGCGCTCAAGGGGAAGGTCGTGCTGGTGGTGAACGTCGCCAGCCGGTGCGGGTACACGAACCAGTACAAGGGGCTCCAGGAGCTGTACGACCAGTTCGGCAAGGACGGGCTGGTGGTGCTGGGCGTACCGTCGAACCAGTTCGGCGCCCAGGAACCGGGGACGGAGGAGGACATCCAGAAGTTCTGCACGACCAACTACAAGGTCACGTTCCCGATGACCGCGAAGGTGGACGTGAAGGGTCCGACCAAGGTGGACCTGTACAAGACACTGACGGCCACGGCGCCGGCCGACGGCAAGTCGGCCGAAGTCGGCTGGAACTTCGAGAAGTTCCTGATCGGCCGCGACGGCCGGGTGATCGCCCGGTTCCGGTCGGCGGTGGCCCCGGAGTCGAACGAGCTCCAGGCCGCCATCCGCGCGGAGCTGGCGAAGAAGTAACCACGCCCGAACCCCGCCCCGCGGCCCGCCTCCTTTGGGGGCGGGCCGTATCATTTCCCGGGGACGCCTCACATGACCACCACCGACCTCGCCGGCGTGCTGGACTTCCTCCGCGCCGCGGAGGCGCTGAAGACCCAAATGCGCAGCGGTTTCACGTCTTCCGGCCAACCGGAAAGCGTCGCCGAGCACACCTGGCGTCTCTGCCTCATGGCGGTCGTGCTGGCCGACCAGTTCCCCGGTATCGACTTCGCCAGGCTCATCCGCATCTGCGTCGTCCACGACCTCGGCGAGGCGATCGGCGGCGACGTGCCGGCCATCCACCAGTCCCCCGACGCGCCGAAGTCGGACCGCGAGCGCCGCGACCTGCTCCAGCTCCTCGTCCCGCTCCCGGCCGCGAAGCGCGACGAGCTCACCGCGCTGTGGGACGAGTACGAGGCGGCGGCGACCCCCGAGGCACGGCTGGCAAAGGCACTCGACAAGCTCGAAACGATCCTCCAGCACACGCAGGGCAAGAACCCGCCCGACTTCGACTACCGCTTCAACCTCGGCTACGGCCGGCAGTACACCGAAGCGCCGCCGCTGATCGCCGCCCTGCGCGAGGTGCTCGACCGCGAGACCCTTCGCCGCGCCGAGGAGGGGTGATGGCCCTCGCGTGGCACTGCCGCGGGCACCGCTTCACGATCGGCACGCGGCCGCTCGTCGTGGGGATCGTCAACGTCACCCCGGACAGCTTCTCCGACGGCGGCCGCTTCGCCGACCCGTCGGCCGCCGTGGACCACGCCCTGTCACTGGGCGCGGCCGGCGCCGACCTCCTCGACATCGGCGGCGAATCGACCCGCCCCGGCGCCGCGCCCGTGTCCGAGGCCGACGAACTGGCCCGCGTGCTCCCCGTAGTCGCGGCGCTGGCGAAGCGGACGACGGTGCCGCTTTCGATCGACACGATGAAGGCCGCGGTCGCGCAGCGCGGCCTCGACGCGGGCGCGGCAATCGTCAACGACGTCTCCGGCGCGGTCGCGCAGCGCGGCCTCGACGCGGGCGCGGCAATCGTCAACGACGTCTCCGGCCTCACTGCCGACCCCGCCATGCCGGCCGCGGTCGCGGCGGCGGGCGCCGGCGTCGTGGTGATGCACATGCAGGGGACGCCGCAGGTGATGCAGGTGAACCCGACCTACGGCGACGTCGTCGCCGAAGTCGCGGGGTTCCTCGAAGCGCGGTTGCACGCCCTCGCGGATGCCGGTATCTCGCCGGACGCCGTGTGCCTCGACCCGGGTATCGGGTTCGGCAAGACGCTCGACCACAACCTCACCCTGCTCGCCCACCTCGACGCGGTCGCCCGGCTCGGGCGACCGGTCTGCCTGGGCGTGAGCCGGAAGGGGTTCATCGGCCAGCTGTGCGGCCGCGCCGCGGGCGAACGGCTCGCGGGTTCGCTCGCGGTGGCCTGCATTGCCGCCGCCCGCGGGGCAGCGCACGTCCTGCGCGTCCACGACGTCGCCGCCACCCGGGACGCCGCCGTGCTACTCGACGCGATCGACCGCTCTCGCCGCAAACCCGCCGGCGCTGGTACAATCCCGGCGGCACCCTGACCCACACCCGGACCTGCCTTGAACGCCGTTCTCGAACCGAAATCGGCCGACCTGGACGCGCTCTGCCGCGGCATGGCCGACCGCGCTCGCGCCGCGGCCGACACGCTCGCATCCGTCCGCACCGACGCCAAGAACCGCTGGCTCCTCGCCGCCGCCGCCGCGCTGGAAACACGCTCCGCCGAGATCGTCGCCGCCAACGCCGAGGACGTGGCAGCCGCGCCAGGGTACGGGCTAAATGCCGCCGCTATTGATCGCCTCACGCTCACGCCGGCGCGCCTCAAGGCCGCCGCCGACGGGCTGCGGCAGGTCGCAGCGCTGCCGGACCCGGTGGGCGAGGTCCGCGAGGGCGGGCGGCGGCCGAACGGGCTCGAAGTGCTGAAGGTCGGCGTACCGCTCGGCGTCGTGTTCTTCATCTACGAAAGCCGGCCGAACGTGACCGTGGACGCGGCCGGCCTGTGCGTGAAGAGCGGCAACGCGGTCATCCTCCGCGGCGGCAAGGAGGCGATCCACTCGAACACCGCCCTGCACCGCGTCCTCGCCGACGAACTCGCCGCGTGCGGGCTCCCGGCCGACGCCGTGCAGCTGGTACCGACGACCGACCGCGAGGCCGTCGGCCACCTGCTACGGCTCGGCGACAAGATCGACCTCGCCATCCCCCGCGGCGGCGAGAGCCTGATCCGGCGCGTCGCCCGCGAGGCGACGATGCCGGTCCTGAAGCACTACGACGGCAACTGCCACGTCTACCTCGACGAGGCCGCCGACCCGGACATGGCGGAGCGGATCGTGGTGAACGCCAAGTGCCAGCGCCCCGGTGTGTGCAACGCCGCCGAGAGCCTGCTCGTTCACGCCGCCGTCGCCGACACGCTCCTGCCGCGCATCGCCACAGCGCTCCAGGCGAAGGGCGTGGAACTACGCGGCTGCGAGGAGACGTGCCGGCGCGTGCCGACGGCGAAGCCGGCGACGGAGGCGGACCACCGCGCCGAGTTCCTCGACCTGGTGATGTCGGTGAAGGTGGTGCCGGACCTCGACGCCGCCGTCCGGCACATCAACGCCTACGGGTCGAAGCACACGGACGCGATCGTCACCGCCGACCTCGCCGCGGCGCGGCGGTTCACGGAGCGCGTCGATTCGGCGGCGGTGGTGGTCAACGCGAGCACGCGGTTCAACGACGGGTTCGAGCTCGGGCTGGGAGCCGAGATCGGCATCAGCACCGACAAGTTCCACGCCCGCGGCCCGTGCGGGCTGCGCGAACTGACCACGTACAAGTACGTCGTCACCGGCGACGGGCAGGTGCGCGGCTGAGGGCGAACGGCCGGCCTGAGCCGGCCGGTGAGGCGAAAGGAGGCGGCGATGATACGCGACGGCATACGCCGACACGCACGCGCCTCCCGTAGCTCAGCGGCAGAGCGCCGGCCTTATAAGCCGGTGGTCGCGGGTTCGAGCCCCGCCGGGAGGACATCCGGCACCGACTGACGGAGCGGGGGTCATGCTGGTCGGGGTGTTCGCACTGGTCGCCACGGGGGGGCTGTTCTGGTTGGCATACCGCCGGCCGCGGCCCCGGCGGTGGCTGATTCCCCGCCGCCAACCCGTGCCGGTCGGCCCCGCGGCCGCCGGCGCGGGCGACCCGGGTCGCCCGTCGCCCGCCGACCCGTGCGAGTTGGAAGCCGAGTTAACCCGGCCCCTCGGGCGCGACGCCGCCGAGCAGGCGGTGCGCTGGGCCGACGCGGCGTCCGCCCTCCGCAAGGCGAACCGCACCGACGCGCTGCCGATGGTGCTGCGGTGCGCGGACGCGGCGGCGACGCTGCCGCAGGGCGCTCTCCTCGCCGCCGAGGCGGTCGGCTTCCCGAACTTCCCCGCAACCCTTCACGACTTCACCGACTCCGACGGCCGGTTCGCCGTCCGGGCGCTCGCCCGTGCCGCCCGTGGGGTGCGCGACGGCGTCGTGGATCTTGCCGCCCTCCTCCGGGCCGGGCTCGGGGACTTCCTCGCCGTCGTGTCGGAGGCCGCGCCGGCCGCGGCCGACCCGTGGACGACCGCGGCGATGGCCGAGGCCGAGCGGGCGGCGCGGCGGGCGGCGCACTGGGTGCGGCTCCTCCCGCCGGACGTGCGGCCGTTCGCGGAGCGCCAGGGACTGCGGCTGGAGGCGTCGGCGGCGCGCCGGCACGGCTGGCTCGCCCGGGCCGCCGCGGGGCTGCTCACCCGCTTCCCGGTCGCCCCCGCCGACGAGCAGACGGCGATCCTCCGCGTCCTCGACGACCTGCGGGCCGACACGTCCGCACTGTTCCCCGCCCTCCCCGACCGGCGGGCCGCGTGGTGGGCCGACGCGGCCCGCGGGCTGCGGTGGGCGACGGCGTGGCGGTTCGGCCCGCTCCTCGCCGCACAGGCCGACCGGTTGCTGGCGTCCCGCCGATCCGGCCCGGCGGCGATCGCCTGTCTGGTCGCCCTGAGCGGGGCGCGCGGCGCGGAAGCCGAGGCCGCGCTGCTGACCGCCGTCCGTCACCCCGACGCGGCGGTGCGCCGCGCCGGGGCCGGGGCGCTGGGGTGGACCGAGCCGCTCGACACCGCGGCCGTGGTGGACGCGCTCCAGGCGGCGCGGCACGACCACGACGCCGGCGTCCGGCGCACGAGCACCGCGGCCCTCGCCCGGTTCGGCGAACGGGCAGCACTGAGCGAGCTCGCGCAGGGGTTCGTCGCCGAGGACGGCGCCGTGCGGCAGGAGGCGATGCTCGCCGCGGCCGAAGACGGCATCAGCTGGATGTGGCCGGACCTCGACCTGATCGCCGACGCCGCCGACCCGGACACCGCCCTCGCCGCCGCCGAGGCGCTCGAACGGCTGCGCGAAGCCGCCCTCGGCCTGCTCGGCTGACCCGCCCTATCCCGCCCCCTTCACCACGTCCACGAACGCCCGCAGCGACGGCGGGCGGTAGCGCTGCTTGTGCCACACCGCGCACAGCGCCCGCGTCGCCGCCGGCTTCGCCATCGGGCGGTAGACCCGGCCCGGGTTGGCGTCGCCGACCGCCGCCATCTCGGGGACCACCGACACCCCCTGCCCCGCCGCCACCATCCCGAGGAGCGTGGCGATCTGCTCGCCCCGGCACACCACCTTCGGCTCGGCCCCGCCGCGGCGGCACAGGCTCAGCACCTGGTCGCCGAAGCAGTGTACGTCGTCGAGCAGGATGAACGGCTCGTCGAGTATGTCGGCCAGCCTCACCTCGGCCCGGGCGGCGAGCCGGTGGGCCGCGGGCAGTGCCACGACCAGCGGTTCGGCGAACAGCCGCTCGACGTGCAGCCGCTCGTCGCGGACCGGCAGCGCCATCACCCCCACATCGAGCTCGCCGGCGTTCAGCGCCGCGAGGAGGTGCTCGGTCCGCTCCTCGTGGATTTGCAACTGCACCGCCGGGTGTGCCTTCGTGAACCGCGAGACCACGCCCGGCAACAGGAACGGCGCGACGGTCGGGATCGCGCCGGCCCGCAGCCGCCCGCCCTCGCCGGAGTCGCGGACGGCCCGCTCGGCCTCGTCCACGGCGGCGAGAATGGACTGCGCCCGGCCGAGCAGCTCACGGCCGGCGTCGGTGAGCACGACCTTGCGGCCGAGCCGGTCGAACAGCCGCCGGCCGACGCCGTGCTGTTTCCCCTCGAGGCGGATGACCTGCTCGCTGAGCGTCGGCTGCGTCACGCCCTCGCGCTCGGCGGCACGGGTGAAGCTGCCGGTCTCGGCGACCGCGACGAAGTAGCGAAGCTGGTGTAGCTCCATCACCACTCCCGATGAATCGGCATGATTGGATCGTTGCCACCATTGTAGCAGTGTTCGGTGAGCGGGCGGCGTGAATAGAACACCGCCATGAGTAACCCCTTCCGCGGTCTGCCCGCCGTCGCCCGGGTGCTGGAGGCGCCCGCCGCCGCCGCCGCGCGCGACCGCTACCCGCCGGCGGCGCTCACGGCCGCCGTCCGCGACGTCCTCGAAGCGGCCCGCGATCAACTCGCGGCCGGTGCCGAGGGGGGGGATCTGGGCGCCGAGTCGCTGGCCGCGCGAGCGGTCGCCCGGCTCGATTCGGAGTCGGTACCGCGGCTCCGAACGGTCATCAACGCGACCGGCGTCGTGCTTCACACCAACCTCGGCCGTGCCCCACTCGCTGAGGACGCCGCTCGCGCCGCGTACGACGCCGGGCGCGGCTATCTCAACCTCGAACTCGATCTCAACACCGGGAAGCGCGGCTCGCGCCTCGCCGCGGTACGTGACGGTATCAGGACGATCACCGGCGCGGAGGCGGCGACGGCGGTGAACAACTGCGCCGCGGCGACCGTGATTGTGCTGCGGGCGGTCGCCGCGGGGCGTGAGGTGGTCGTGTCGCGGGGGCAGCTCGTCGAGATCGGCGGCGGGTTCCGCATCCCCGAGATCATGGGCGTGAGCGGCGCGACGCTGCGCGAGGTCGGCACCACGAACATCACGCGCCCGGCCGACTACGAGCGGGCCGTCGGCTCGAACACCGCGGCGCTGATGCGGGTTCACACCAGCAACTACCGCGTCCGCGGGTTCACGAAGGCCGTCGGCCTCGACGAACTGATCGCACTCGGGAAGAAGCACGGTCTGCCGGTCATCGACGACGCCGGCAGCGGACAGGCGCTCGACCTCGCGCCGTTCGGCCTCCCCGGCGAACCGCTCGTCTCGGCCGGCATCGCGGCCGGCGCCGATCTGGTGCTGTTCAGCGGCGACAAGCTGCTCGGCGGCCCGCAGGCCGGGCTCATCGCCGGCCGCGCCGACCTGATCGCCCGTATCGAAGCCGACCCGCTGATGCGGGCACTGCGGCTCGACAAGATGACGCTCGCCGCGCTGGAAGCGACGCTTCGGCTCTACCGCGACCCGGAACGGGCGCGGCGCGAGGTGCCCGTACTACGGATGCTCACGACACCGCTCGCGGACCTGCGAGCGCGGGCCGAAGCCTTCGCGGCGCGGCTGCGGGCGCTGCCCGGCGTCACCGCGGACGTGGGCGACGACGTGGCCTACGTCGGAGGCGGCTCGCTCCCGGACGTGGCCGTTCCGACGGTCGTCATCGTCGTGGGGGTCGCCGGATTGTCGGAGGCGGAGTTCGCCGCCCGGCTGCGGACGGGCACGCCGGCGGTCGTCGGACGGGTGCAGAGCGGACGCTTCCTGGTCGACCTGCGAACGGTGTCCGAGCGTCAGGAGGACGAACTCTTCTCAGCGCTCAGGACGGCGTCCACCACCCTCGCGTAGTCGGCGAACGCGGCATCACTCATCACCGGCGTCGCCCCGTCCGTCGGAACATCGTCCACCAGATCGACCCAGGTCTTACAACCGGCGTATTCGTTGCGATCGGGCACCTCAACCGGCGCCGGGAGCGCGAAGACGCGGACCGTCAGCACGAACAGTCCGGGCGTGCGGTAGTGGAACCGCTGCCGTACGGTGTCTTCCGCCCAACCGTGCGCCGGGTCGAGCGCCAACGCCTGCGCGAGGTCGGTCAACTTCCGCACGGCGGTCACCTCGGCGAAATGCGTGAACCGGAGCGTGCCGGCCGGCGGGCGGTCGACCTCGGCGACGTCGAGGAGTGGCAGCAATTCGGGCTTGATGCCGGTCCGGTGCTGCTCGTGGAAGTGCGTCGGCAGGAGCAGAAAGCGGTGATGTTCGGGGTGGAACTCGCCCCCCGCTTCGGCGATGCCACCCTTGCGGAGGATCAGGCTCTGACGCCCGTCCGCGAGCGCCCGGCAGATAACCGCCCATTCCTTGAACGCGACCGTCGCCATTTCGCCCCTCTTACGCCGGACCGCTTGACCACCCGGCACATTTTACCGGACCGCCTGCCCGATTCGCCATCGACCGCCAACAAGGCTGAAGCGGTGGTGTCCGGGCGGCCGAACTGAGGGATGAACCAGGAATTCACCCAGGTCCGGGCCACGGAGGAACACATGGTCACCCGTCTCCGTCTCTACAAGCCGCCCGCCGAAGAGGTCGAGACCCGCCCCGAACCGGAGGTGTGCGTCCGGCTCGCCGACCTGCTCCCGGTCGCGGCGATGGCGCAGCGGATGAACTTCATCTGGCTGAAGGACTTCCTCGACGACGAGGTGATGGTCAGCCACGACCTGTACGAAGTCATGCAACACTTCCGCGGCAGCAAGCCGACGAGCGCGTGACTACTCGTCCTCGTCGTCACGTTTGAGGATGTCGGGCTTCCCGAACTGGCTGAGGTCGATACTCCCGCGGATCTCGCCCTCAGCCAGTCGCAGCCGCTGCTCCAGCTCCTTCAGCTTGTTCGTAATCACATCGAGCTTGGTCTTCAGGTCGTCGCGCTGGTTCGGCTTCGGCACCTCCGGGTAGCCGAGCTGTCGTTGCAGGGCGGCGAATAGGTAGACCGGCTCCCGCCCGCGGCTCGCCTTCGCAATTCGTCCCTCCTTCACACCAAACACCGGCGGCACCGGCGGCTCGTAGGTCGGCTCGCTCCGGCGCACGTCGGCCACGTACAGGTCCGAGCGCAGGTAGACGAGCTGGCCCAAGTCGATCACGCCCATCTGCCGGCGGACAAACCCGACGTACTCGCGCCACACCGACTCGTAATGCGGGTCGAAGGCCATCGCGTCGAGCCCGGCGTTGTAGCCGAGGCGGTTCCGGGTGATCGTTTCGAGCTGGTACACGAACAGCCCCGCCGGGGTGACGCCCACCGCCTTGTACCCGGCCTCGCGCTCGAGCACCAGGAACGCCGTGGCCATGTCGAACTTCTGCCGCGCCGTCTCCGCCTGCGTGACCACGAACGCCTGGAACGGCGTGAAGTAGTGCGGCAACTTGCCGAACCCGTTCCCGAGCAGCCCGCTGTGCTTCAACTCCGTGACCAGGAACTGCACCGCGTAGGGGAGGCGCGTGGTGGTCAGGAGTTCGTCGTGCGCCGCGAGGAGGATGTCCTGAACCGGCAGGTTCTCGGCGAGGCGGTCGCGGACGGTGCGGAACAGGTACGCCTGTTCGACGTACTCCTCGCGGTCGAGCACGGGGGTGGTCATGCGGTCAGAATACGCCCGGTCCGCCTGACCGGAAAAGTCGGGTCGTGCGGCCGAGTCACAGGGTAGCGGTCGGCCGGGTCCGGGGCGTGGCGCGGGATGCGCGGCGGGCGGGGGGCGGGAGGTTCGGAGGTTCGCGCCGGAATGCCTGTTGTCCGGGTGGCCCGTGATGAAAACTGGTGTCAGCGTTCGCACCCCGGTCGGGTACCGGCGGCGCGGCCAGGCATCCAGACGAGCGCCGCGGGAGGAACACCATGAGGAAGTGGATGGGGGCATGGCTGCTGGCCGCCATCGGGCTGGCCGCGGGCGGCGGTAGCGCCGACGCCGGCCACGTCGGCGCGTGCCGCTTCCCCCGGGCGTGCGTGAGCCCGGACCAGTGCGTCCCGGACGCCTGCGCCCCGGCGGTGCAGTACCAACAGGTCGTCGAGCAGCACCAGAAGGTGTGCTACCGGCCGGTCTACAAGACGTGCTACAAATCCGAGCAGTACACGACGTACCGCACGGTCCAGGAGACCACCTGCACGGCCGAGAAGTACACGGTGACGCGGCCCGTCGTCGAATACTTCGACACGGTCCGCTGCTACACCGTGGCGAAGCCGGTGTACGACACGCAGATCCAGGAGCAGCGGCACACGGTCATGCGGCCGGTGACGCGGACGTTCCAGGTGGCTGTGCCCTACGTCACCATGAAGCCGGTGTACGAACAGCACGTCCGCGAGGTGTGCCACACGGTCATGCGGCCGCAGGTGCACGAGTACACCGTCGCCATCCCGTACACGACGCGCCGCCCGGTGTACGAGCAGCACGTCCGGACCCACTCCTACGTGGTCAACCGCCCGGTCGTGGAGGAGCACCAGGTTCCGGTGACGTACACCGTCAACCGGCCGGTCTACGAGCAGCACGTCCGCGAGGTGCCGTACACGGTCCACCGGACGGTGAGCGAGCCGTACCAGGTCTGCATCCCGTACACGACCTACCGCCCGGAGTACCAGCAGCACGTCCGCGAGCACCGCTACGTCACGCACCGGACGGTGAGCGAGCCGTACCAGGTCTGCATCCCGTACACGGTGATGCGGCCGGTGTACGAGCAGCAGAGCTACTGCGTGCCGGTGACGACGTACAAGACCGAGGTGTCGTACCGGACCGAGCAGCGCGTCAGCTACGTCCAGGAGCCGGTCGTCACCGAGCGCGTCGAGAAGGTCTGCACCGGGCGCTACGAGACGGTGACCGAGCACGTCCCCGGTCCGGTCATCACCCGCTGCGTGCGGATGCCCGGCACGTGCGTGTTCGACCCCTGCACCTGCACGAGCCACTACTGCCCGGGGCCGGTCGTTCAGCAGCAGGTGCAGTGCCCGGGGCGGACGGTGTGCCGCCGCGTGTGGGTGCCGCACGAGGAGTGCCGCGTCGTCCGCGAGTGCCGGACGGTGTGCAAGCCGGTGTGCACGACGGTCCAGGTGCCGGTGTGCCGCCAGGTGCCCTGCACCGAGTACCGCACCTGCTCGCGGACGGTCTGCCGCATGGTGCCGGAGCAGCAGGTCCGCTACGAGACGCGGACGCGCTGCTACACCGTGCCGGAGGAGAAGGTCTGCCAGATCCCGTACACGACCTGTCGCATGGTGCCCGAACAACACGTCCGCTACGAGACGCGGATGCGCTGCTACACCGTGCCGGAGACGCGGGTTCACCGGCAGTGTTACACGACCTGCCGGATGGTGCCCGAGCAGCACGTCCGCCTCGTCACACAGCGGCGCTGTTACAGCGTGCCGGAAGTGAAAACGGTTCAGGTGCCGTACACGACCTGCCGCTGGGAGGTCGACCACCACGTCCGCCACGAGGTGCGCCGGCACTGCACGATGGTGCCCGAGCAGATCACGCGGCAGGTGCCGTACACAACCTGCCGGATGGTCGCCGAGCACCATGTCCGCCACGAGACGCGGTGCGTCGTCGAGCAGGTGCCGCAGGAGATCGTCCGGCACGTCCCGGTCACGACCTGTCGGATGGAGTACGAGCAGCGGCAGCAGGTGGTGAGGCAGTGCCGGGTGAACCACGTGTGCGAGGAGCGGGTGCGGTACGTGCCGCACACGACCTGCCGCGTGATCCCCGAGACGCAGTGCCGCATGGTGCCGGTGACGACGTGCAGCATGGAGCCGTACACGGTGACGTACTGCGTCACCCGCTGCGTGCCGGTGTGTGCCCCGGCGTGCCCGTAAGCTGAAACGAGGGCTCACGGCTCAGGCCCGGGGACCGCAGTCCCCGGGCTTTTGCGTTGAGTCGGTTACGGTGTCCCACCCGACAGCGGTTCCTATCCTGACGGCTGGTCGATCAGCCGGGAAGGACTGGGAGCGATGCCCACCACCCTCCGCGTCGGGGCGGTCAACTACCTGAACACGAAGCCGCTCGTCGAGCGCCTCACCGAGTTCGCCCCCGCCATCGACCTGTCGTTCGCCCTGCCGAGCCGCCTCGCCGACCAGCTCGCCCGCGGCGACATCGAGGTCGGCCTGATCCCCACAGTCGAGTACTTCCGCGGCGACGGCTACTCGTTCGTCCCCGGCGTCGCCATCGGCTCGCGCGGCGCGGTACTGAGCGTCACGCTGTTCAGCCGGGTGCCGTGGGCCGAGATTCGTAGCGTGGCGCTCGACGAGGGCTCGCGCACGAGCGCCGCGCTCACGAAAATCCTGCTGCGTAAGCGGTACGGGATTCACCCGCGCGTCGAACCGCTGCCGATCGACGCCCCGGCCGACGACCTCGCCACCGACGCCGTGCTCCTCATCGGCGACCGGGCGATGCGGGCGTGCCTGCCGGGCTACCGCTTCGCCTACGACCTCGGCCAGGAGTGGGCCGACTGGACCGGCCTGCCGTTCGTCTACGCCCTGTGGGCCGTGCGGCCCGGCGTCGAGCTCGGCGCCGCGGAGGCGGCGTTCTCGCGGGCGAAGGAAGCGGGGTTGGTGGCGGCCGGCGCGATCGCCCAGCGCGAGGCGGCCGGGCTGGGGCTCGACCCCGGGTTCTGCCGCCGGTATCTCGAAACCGTCATCCAGTACGACCTCGGCCCGCGGGAACTCGCCGGGATGGCGCGGTTCCACGACCTCGCGGCCGAACTCGGTCTCGCGCCGAAGGGGGTGCCCGGTGTCCGCCAGCCTCGACCGCATCTTGTCGAAAGCCGTTGACGGCGGCCGGCTCACGCCCGACGAGGGTGTCGAGCTGTTCCGCAGCCGCGACCTGCTCAAGATCGGTCGCGCCGCACACGCCGTCACCATGCGGCTCCACCCGGAGCCGTACCGCACTTACAACATCGACCGGAACGTCAACTACACGAACGTCTGCGCCGCGGTCTGCGACTTCTGCGCGTTCTACCGCAAGAGCGGCGACGCCGACGCCTACGTGCTGCCGCGCGAGGAACTGTACCGCAAGATCGAGGAGACGGTCGCGCTCGGCGGCGACCAGATTCTCATGCAGGGCGGGATGCACCCGTCGCTCAAGCTGGAGTGGTACGAGGAGCTGCTGAGCGACCTCAAGGCCCGCTTCCCGGCGGTGAACCTCCACGCCTTCAGCCCGCCGGAACTCTGGCACTTCCACAAGCTGAACAAGTTGCCGCTGCGCGAGGTGCTGTCGCGCCTCAAGGCGGCGGGGCTCGGCAGCATCCCGGGTGGCGGCGGCGAAATCCTCGTCGATCGCGTGCGCAAGGCGATCACCAAGAACAAGGCGCTCACCGACGAGTGGCTCGAGGTCATGCGCGTGTGGCACCAGCTCGGCGGGCGGTCGAGCTGCACGATGATGTTCGGCCACGTCGAAACCGAGGCCGAGCGCATCGAGCACCTGACGCGCCTGCGCAACCTCCAGGACGAGACGGGCGGGTTCACCGCGTTCATCTGCTGGACGATGCAGCCCGGCCACAAGATGACCGGGCAGCCCGAGGCCGGCGCGTTCGAGTACCTGCGGACGCAGGCGATCAGCCGACTGTTCCTCGACAACGTCCCGAACATCCAGTCGTCGTGGGTGACGCAAGGGGCGAAGATCGGGCAGGTCGCGCTCTTCTACGGGGCGAACGACATGGGCTCGCTGATGATCGAGGAGAACGTCGTCGCGTCCGCCGGCACGGTCCACTACCTGACGCTCGACGAGATCAAGCGCTGCATCCGCGAGGCCGGGTGGGAACCGCGGCAGCGCGACGTGTACTACCGCCCCGTCGACGAGACGCCGGCCCCGCGGCCGCGCCCCGAGCGGGTGTTGCCGGTCCTCAACTGACCCGGCACAATGACCCCCGGAGCTCTAGGGGGTGTCATGTCCGACGACGCGGTAATGCGGGCCGAACTCCAGCGCGTCGCCGCGTACCGCGAGCTGTGCGCCGGCGTCCGCCGCAGCGGCAGGCACAACGCCGTCTTCGCCGGGCTCATGCTCGCCCTCGCCGTCTTCGTCGCGGCAGAGGCAAGGCAGGTCGGTCTGGTGACGGTCTACATCTTCGGCCTGCTCGCCCTCGCGGAACTCCTCATCGGCCTGTACAAGTGGCTCGCCCCGTCCGCCGAGGGGGTGTTGCTCGACGCCGTCGTCCTCCTCGCGTTCGGCGGCTGGAACCTCGCCCGCAACGTCCTGATCATGCAGGCCGGCGGGCAGGTCCAGGGGTTGAGCATTTTCATCGGGCTGTTCCTGGTCTGGGGCGCGGTCGGCCGGTTCCGCGCCTACGGCCAGCTCCGCCGCCTCTTCGCCGACCGGCCGACGCACGAGCAGATCGCCTGGTTCGACGACCTCGCCGCCGAGATCCGCCGGTCCGACCCGGAGGCCGACCCGACGGCCCTCGACCTGCCGACGCGCCCCCACTGGAAGGCGAAGCTCCTCGGCTCGACCGCCTTCCTGGTCACCGTGAAAGGCGATTCCGCCGTCGTCGCCGGCCCGTGGGACATCGAGATCGTGCCGCAGAACAAGTCCGGCCGCCGCGGGGTTCGGTCCGTGCTGCGGCTGTACGGGCAGGAGTTCCCGGCGTTCGAGATCGACGGCGCGAGCGCCGAGAACTACCGCGCCTGGGCCGCCGCCAACGGCACCGAGACCACCCCCTTCTAACCCGGTCACCCGCCGCGATGATCGAAGTCCGCGACCTGAGCAAGTGGTTCCGCGGCCCGGACGGCGGCCGGGTCACGGCCGTCGACGCGCTGCGGTTCACCGTCCGCCCGGGCGAGGTGTTCGGCCTCCTCGGCCCGAACGGCGCCGGCAAGACGACCACCCTGCGGATGCTCTGCACCGTCCTCCGCCCGACCGCCGGCACGGCCACGGTCGCCGGGTACGATGTGGTCACGCAGCCGTCCGAGGTGCGGCACCACGTCGGCTTCCTGTCGGCGAACACCGGCGTCTACGACCGCATGACCGCGTGGGAGATGGTCGAGTACTACGGCCGACTGCATCAGGTGCCGCCGGACGTGCTGCACCCGCGGATCGAGGACTTGTTCAAGACGCTCCAGATCACGGCCTACCGCGACGTGCCGGGGGCGAAGATGAGCACCGGGACGCGGCAGAAGGTGTCGATCGCCCGCGCCCTGGTGAACGACCCTCCGGTCCTCATCTTCGACGAGCCGACCGCCGGGCTCGATGTACTCGTGCAACGGGCGGTGCTCGACAGCATCAAGGCGCTTCGCGGCCGCGGCAAGACGATCCTCTTCTCGACGCACATCATGCGCGAGGTCGAGAAGCTGTGCGACCGGGTGGCGATCCTGTCGCGCGGCCGGCTCGTTGTCTGTGGCACCCTCGACGACCTGCGCACCATGCACAACCAGCCCGACCTCGAAGACCTGTTCTTCTCGCTGGTGAGTTAGTGTCGTTTCGGCAGTGTGGGTGCCCCGTTTGGTAGCCGCAGGCTTCAGCCTGCGCCCGCGTGGCGCAGGCTGAAGCCTGCGGCTACCAACCAATACGCCACCGCTGAGCCAACACTCGTCACGCCTCGTCGGTGTCCGGCTCGTCGGTCGTGGGGTGGTATTTGCGGATCATCTTCCGCACGGTCGCCCGCGCCAGCCCGAGCCAGCGCGCGGCGGCGAGGCGGTTCCCGTCGAGCTGCCGCAGCACCTCATCGAGCAGCGCCGGTTCCACGGTGTCGAGCAGCGCCTGATACAACTCGGCCGGCTCCGCCCCGTCCGCGGCGCGGACGCGCTCGCGCACCCACTCCGTCACCAGCGACCGGAGCCGGTCGGGGACCGTGCCGCCCGCCGCGGCCTCGGTCGGCGGCGGGAAGTGGTCGGGCAGCAGCGGCCCGCCGCGGGCCTCGATCGCGGCGTGCTCCAGCGCGTTCCGCAGCTCGCGGACGTTCCCGGGCCACGGGCGGGTTCTGAGGAATGCGACCGTCGCCGCCGGCAGCGCCGCGGCCGCGTTCGCCACGCCGAACCGGCGGAGGAAGTGGTCGGCGAGGAGGGCGATGTCGTCGGCTCGGTCGCGGAGCGGCGGGCGTAGTCCTTCGCCTCCNNNGGAGGTGGATCGGGTAGACGTTGAGGCGGAAGAACAGGTCGTGGCGGAACCGGCCGTCGCGGACGGCGGCGGACAGGTCGGCGTGCGTGGCCGACACGATCCGTACGTCCACCGGCGCGGCCTGCGCCGCGCCGACGGGCGTGACCTCCTGGCGCTCCAGCACCCGGAGGAGTTTCGCTTGAACGGGCAGCGGGATGTCCGCGAGTTCGTCCAGGAAGACCGTCCCGCCGTCCGCCAGCGCGAGCAGGCCGGGGCGGGTGCGTTCGGCGCCGGTGAACGCGCCCTTCACGTGGCCGAACAACTCGCTCTCGACGAGATTCGGGTTCATCGCCGCGACGTGGACCGGCAGGAACGGCCTGTCGCGCCGCGGGCTGTGGGAGTGAACGGCCCGCGCGACGAGTTCCTTGCCGGTGCCGCTCTCGCCGGTGACGAGCACGCACGCCGCCGTCGGCGCGACGAGGGCGATGCGGCGGAACACGGTCTGCATTGCGGCGCTGCGGCCGACGAGCGCGTCCGGCGACGGGTCGGGCTCGGCCGCCGGTGCGGCGGGTTCGGGTTCGGCGCGGGCCACCGCGCGGCGGGCGGCGTCGATCGCCTGGGCGAGGTCGAACGGCTTGGCGAGGTAGTCGAATGCCCCGCCGGCGACCGCTTTCACCGCCGTGTCGAGGTTGCCGTGCGCTGTGATGACCACGACCGCCGCCGCCGGCGCCACCTCCTTCAGCCGCGCGAGCGCTGTGAGCCCGTCCATGCCGGGGAGGCGCACGTCGAGGAATACCACGTCCGGCGGGTGCGCGGCGGCCTTGCGGAGCCCGTCCTCGGCGGAGCCACTGACGGCGGCGCGGTAGCCCTCGCGCTCGAATGCCCGCCGCAGCGCCCAGGTGATCGGTTCCTCGTCGTCGATGATGAGCGCGCTGGCGGGCATGGACGAATCTCGTCGGAGCAGGTTCGTTGAGCGGACGAACGGGAACGGAATCCCACGTGGGTTCAGGCGGCAACAAGCCATCAGACGACATTCGCACCTCGCGTCGGGTCTCGAAGACTCGACCCGACTTACGAAGGCACCCCGCTCACTCCGCCTCTTCCCACACGCTCGAATACGCGCCGGTCGCCTCGAAGTGGGCGATCATCCGCTGGTAGAACGGGTCGGCGGCGAGCGTCGCGCTGTCGCCGATCACGACCAGTTTGCGCCGCGCCCGCGTCAGTGCCACGTTCGTCCGCCGGGTGTCGGCGAGGAAGCCGATGTCGCCCTCGGGGTTCGAGCGCACGAGGCTGATGACGACCGCCTCCTTCTCGCGCCCCTGGAACCCGTCCACGCTGTCGATTTCGAGCTCCCGGTGCTCGGCGAGCAGTTCGCGGAGTAGCCGCACCTGCCCGCGGTACGGCGTGATGACGGCGACCTGCTCTGCCGTAAGTCCGGCGGCCAAGAGCGCCCGCACCTGCTTCGCGGCCAGCGCCGCCTCCCGGCGGTTGAAGCGGCTTTCCGTGTCCTCCTCCTGCTCCTCGTCGTACCCGGCGCCGGCCGTGTCGATGAAGCGCACCGGCGTTTCGGTCAGTGGTTCCGCGCGCACGCCGGGCAGGTCGCCGAGGTGGTGCGCGACGACAGACGGGTCGGCGATCAGCTCGTTGTCGTAGAACTCGGCCGACGAGAACGCCTGGATCGCCTCGTGCATCCGGTACTGCACGACGAGCCGCCGCGCCACCTGACCGCCGAACCGCCCCACCACCTGCTCCATCAGGCTGACCGACAGCCCGGCGTCGGCCGCCTCGGGCGAGACGACCGTCGGCGGGAGCTGGCAGTGATCGCCAGCGAGGACGACGCGGCCGGCGCGGAGCAGCGGCAGCCACGACGCCGGCTCGGTCGATTGGCACGCCTCGTCGAGCACGGCGGTGTCGAAGGTGCGGCGGCCGAGCGTCTGGCCGTCGAGACCGGTGAGGGTGGCGCACACCACGCGGGCGTCGTCGAGCACGCGCTCGACCGCGAGCGCTTCGAGGCGGCGGGCCTCGGCGAGGAGGTCGCGGGCGTCCTTCCGCATCGCCGCCTTCGCCCCCGGTTCCGGCTTGCCGCGCGTCCACTTGTCAGCCTGACGGAACAGGGCGAACGCCTCGCGCGCCACCTTCCGGGCCTGCCGCGCGTCCGGGTGCTTCTCGGCGAGGAGGTCGAGCGCCCGCGCCCGCAGTTCGGGGACGACCCGGGCCGGGTGGCCGAGGCGAACCGGTTCGAGCCCGACACGGAGCAGCTTTTCGAGCAGGTTATCGACCGCGTGGTTGCTCGCCGCGCACGCCAGCACGCGGTCGCCGCGGGCGACCAGGCAGCGGATAAGCTCCGCGACGGTCGTCGTCTTGCCGGTGCCGGGCGGGCCGTGGATGACCGCCACGTCCTTCGCCGACAGCGCGAAGTGGACGGCGTCGCGCTGCGGCTCATTCAGCGTTCCGGCGGGCTCGAGTGACTGAACCGCCCGCAACGCGGCAAGCCGCCCGTCTTCCGCGGAGGCGACACGGCGCAGCGCGTCTTGTTGGCGAAGGCGCGAGACTTCGTCGGGGGAGAGGTCGAGGCGCCACGTGGCCTCGTCGGGGAGGTCGTCGTCCGGCGGCTCGATGGCGACACCGATCGTCAGGTCGGCGCGGTCGAAGACCACGCCGCGGAACGTGAGCCCGCGCTGCGGCTTCGTGCGCGTCAGTACCACCGGCACGCCCGGGCCGAGGCGGTTCGGCGGCAGCGGCTCGGTGCGGCTGAAGCGGCCGAACGTGAGGAGCAACCGCCCGCCCAGGCCGAACTCAGCGTCGCGGAGCGCGAGGCCGGTGAGCGTGGTCCCGTCGCCGCGGTCGGTGCCGTCGGCGGCGCGGCGGCGGGCCTCGGCTTCCTCCGCGGTCGCTTCCAGGTCGAGGAGTTTGGAGAGTCTGCCGAAGTGGTCGGCGTTCGTGAAGTCTGCCTTGCCGGCGAAGCGGGCGCGGACCGGGCGGTCGTTGAACGCCCGGCCGTCGAGCGCGGCCACTGCCTTCGCCGCGTGGCGGTCGTCGATTTCCACCGTGGCGCCGCGGCCGATGAGGGCGATCTTGCCGACATGGATGCGATCAAGGCCGGTGCCGTTGCACACGAACGCCAGCACCGCCCCCGGCGAGCAGCGCGGCGGGAGCGGGTCGAGGTGGATCGCGGTCATGCGGCGGCCCGGGTGGTCGGTCCCGGTATTCTACCGCCGGCCGACCATGACGTGCCGCCAGTGGGTGGACTGGCTGGTACGGTGGCGGTGGATGGCCTCGTCGTGGTTGTGGTCGTCGGCCGATTCGGTCGCCTCGGCGGTCGGGGCCGACTCCGCGGCCCGGGCGTGGTTGCCGTCCGTGCCGCGGGCGAACCCCCACGCCATCACGCCGGCCACCGCCGCGCACCCCACCGCGAGTCCGAATCGCGTCATCACCCACCCCCTGCGGCGTCCGTGCCGCGCCGGCGTGATACCGGCGTGTGCCCTGCGAATCAACCCGGCCCGAGCGGGTCGCGCTCGACCCGACTGGCCCAGGCGGAGAGGCCCGGGAAGTCGCCGGCGAGCTTCGCCGCGAGTTCCTCGACCGCCGGCCGCTCGGTCGCGTAGTGGCCGGGGACGATCACCCCGACCCCCGCGGCGCGGGCGGCCAGTGCGTCGTGGAAGCGCAGCTCGCCGGTCACGAACACATCGGCTGCGGCTCGTATCGAATCCACCAGAAATTCACCCGCCGCCCCGCACGCCACCGCCACTTTCTTCACCGGCCGACTCAAGTCGCCGACGACCTGAACCGACGCCGTGCCGAGCTCGGCCCTGGCGCGGGTCGCCAGCTCGCCGAGCGTCGCCGGCTTCGGCAGCTCGCCGACCCGCCCTTCCCCGCCAAACAGCCCCGCCTTGAGCTGGTAGATGTCGAACGCCGGCTCCTCGTAGCTGTGGGCGGCGCGCATCGCCCGCACGGCACCGGCGACCTTCGACTCCGGCACCACGACTTCGAGGCGCCACTCGTCGGCCTCCTCGCGGCGACCCTTCTGGCCGATCGTGGGGTTCGTGTCGTCCGTGCCGAAGAACGTCCCCTTCCCCGCGAGGCGGAAACTGCACTGCTCGTACTTGCCGATGACACCCGCGCCGGCGGCGAAGAGTGCGTCCGACACCTTCGCCAGATCCGCGTCGGGGACGAACACCGCAAGCTTGACCTCGCGCGGCCCCTCGCGCGGGCGCAGCGGGGCCGCGTTCACCACGCCGAGGCGTCGGCACAGGATGTCGTTGACGCCGCCGTGGCAGTTGTCGAACGCGGTGTGCGGCGAGTAAACGGCGACGCCAGCGCGGGCGAGCGGCAGCACCACGTCGCCCTCCCCCTTCCCCGCGACGAGCTTCTTCGCGCCGCGGAACAGGATCGGGTGGTGTGACACGATCAGGTCCGCCTTCTCGCGCACCGCCTCGTCGGCCACGTCGGGCGTGACCGTGAGGCACGTCATGAGTCGCGTCACGGACGCCGACGGGTCGCCGAGGAGGAGGCCGACGTTGTCCCAGTCGGCGGCGGTCTGTGTCGGGGCGAAGGCGTTCAGTACGGCGGCGAAGTCGGCGACGGTGGGCATCGGAACTCCTTCGGGCGAATCCGGTCAGGTCTGAAGTATCACGGCACCTTCCGGTTGCAACGGGCGGGTGCGGCGCGGAGAGTGGAGAAAACGTTTCGACGCGCCGGGCGGGTCCGACCCAGTACCCGGTGCCGGACCGCCGCCCCGGGGTGCCGATGCCCGCCCAACGCCTGCTCACCGCCGCCCTGCGGCTCGCGCCCGACCCCGGTCCGGCCGACCGCGACCTGCTCGCGGCATTCGCCGCCACGCGGGACGAGACCGCGTTCGCGCGCGTCACCGGGCACGCGCAGGACGCGGAGGATGCGTTCCAGGCGGCGTTCCTCGTGCTCGCACGGCGAGCCGGCCAGCTGAGCCGGCCGGACCAGCTCGGAAACTGGATGTACGGGGTCGCCGTGCGCACCGCCCTCGACGCCCGCTCGACCCGCCGTCGCATCCGGGAAACCGCCTTGGCCGATGCCCCCGAACCCGCCGCATTGCCGCCCCCGCCGCCCGATGCGGACCTCGCCGGCGTTCTCGACGAGGAGCTCGCTCGGCTCCCCGAGAAGTACCGGGCGGCGGTGGTGCTGTGCGAGCTCGAAGGCGTCCCCCGGCGGGATGCGGCGGCCCGCCTCGGCATCCCCGAGGGCACGCTCTCCAGCCGGCTCGCGCACGCGCGGAAGCTCCTCGCCACGCGGCTGGCGCGTCGCGGCATCGTAGCGCCGGTGGGGCTGTTCGCCGCCCTCGGCCCGACCGGCGGCGGGGCCGCGGTGCCGGCGGCGCTGATCGACTACACAGCCCGCGTCGCGGCGCGGGCGGCCGGCGGGGCGGTCCCGCCGGGCCTCGTTTCGGACCGCGTTTCCTCCCTCACCGACGGGGTGCTCAAGACCATGTTCGTGTCGAAACTCCGCCTCACCGCCGGCGTCGTCGCGCTGGCCGTCGCCGCGCTCGGCGCCGCGGCCGTGGTCGGTCAACAGCCGCGGGCCGTGCCGCAACCCGACGACCCGTTCGCGGTCGCCAAGCAACCCGCCGCGAGGGCGACCGCCCCGGCGCAGGGCAAGGAGCCGGAAAAGATCCCCGCGAAGGGGATTGAGGACGACGACGTGCCGTACGCGACGATCCCGGCACCGGCCGTCGTGCGGCTGGAGGGCGGAAAGCTGATCGTCCGCCAGCGGACGCGCGGCGGAGTCGCGTACTACGTCCCCGCCGCGCAGAGCGTGGGCAAGCTCGGCAATCCGGTGGTCGGCCAGAAGTACGACCCGTCCGACATACTCGTCTTCGACATGAAGGGGAACCGGCTGTCGCCAAAGACGTGGCGGGCGAAGTTCGAGCAGGACCAGCACGTCCTCATCGCCTGGGGCGGGGTCGTCCCGAACCCCCGCGAACTCGTCCTCTTCAAGGACGATACACTCGTCGTCGTGCTCCCGGGGATGCCGGCGGGCGGCGGCCAGTTCCCCGCCGCGCGGACGCCGTACCGGGCGATCCAGATGCCCGACGGGACTGTCCAGTATCAGCCGGTGACGTACTACGAGGGGCCGACGGCGAACGAAGTGCCGCCCGCCGCTCCGCTCTCGGCGCCACCCACTCTTCAGCCGTACGCGGCCCCGCCGACGCAGCCGGTGCCCGAATCGGTCCCGCCGACGCCGGCCGCGAACCCGTCGCCGTTTCGCCGCAACACCACCCCCGCGCCCCGGCAGGCGGACACGCTACCGCCGGCCACCGTCCCGGGCGGCTTGCAGACGATGTAAGCCCGTCAGCACCGCGCGACGAACAACGTCGTCAAGCTAGTGACGGTCGCGTCGGCACGATTGAGCACCGAGTCGGGGTCAGCCGAGTCGGTCGCACAGCCCAGCGCGGCGCGGTGGTGCGGCGCGAGGTGCCCGGTGAGGAACTCGCGGGTCTCGCGCAGGTGGAGGGCGAGGAAGCGGCGGACGGCCGGGCCGAACGGCGCCTGGCGGTCTGCCGCGATCGTTTTCCGACCGGTCGGCGTGAGCTTGGCGTCGAGGAACCACTGGCGCATCCGTCTTGCCGGCGACAGTGCCGACCGCGACCCGTACCGCTCCCGACTCGCCTCGGCCGCCGCCCGTTGCACTTCCACCTCCAGTTCGGCCGGCCAGTTCACCATGACGTGGTGGAAGCTGTCGTCCTCCAGCACCGCGACCCGCCCGCCCGGGCGCACCACCCGCCGCATCTCGGCCAGCGCTGACACCGGATCGTCGAGGCTGATAAAGCTTTGCGCGCACCACGCCAGGTCGAAGGTGCCGTCGTCGAACGGCAGGTGGTAGGCGTCGGCCTTCACGAAGTCCACGGCCGCGACCGCTCCCGCCCGGCCGACCGTCTCGCGCGCGGCGGCGAGATAGGCGTCGGACAGATCGGCCGCGGCCACTCTACCGAACGGGTACATCCGGCGGGCGAGGAGGGCGGTGTAGAACCCGTCGCCGCACGGCACGTCGAGTACCGCCGCTCCGAGCGGCAGTGGAACAGCCCGAACGGCGCGGCGGAGCTCGCGGCGGAAGGCGGCGTGGAACGCGGTGAGGGTCGCGGCGTAGTCCGGCAGTTGGGCGGGGTCGGCGCTCACACCCCAAGCCGTGCAGCCGGCGTGCCGGTTGGCACCGTTGATGCATTCTTCCGACGCAGTGGGCGGACTCGCCGCCCGCGGTCCCACTTCGGGAGGCCGTATGCCCATTCTGTCGCAACCCGCGTTCGGGCCGAAGCTCTCGATCGCGTTCATCACCGGCGGCGCGCTCATCGACGTGTGGGTGCTCGTGTGGCGGTACACGATCGCCCCGTCGGAACTCAGCCCGACTCAGAAGTTCATGTTCTGGGGTCTGCTCCTGACCGGGGCGACGTTTCTGATCATCGGGGCGTTCCTCGGGTCGATCGGCCGCGCCGCGCGGAAGGCCGAGATGCCGCCGACGGACGAGGTGACCCGCGCCGAGGCGGCGGTCCAAGCGAACGCGGCGGCGAACCCGGTCACGGCCCCGGCGATGGTCGCTCCCGGGGTGGCGGGGGTCGCACCCGCTCCGATGATGCCACCGGCCGGCGTCGTGCCGACCACGGCCGTGCTACCGAGTGCCGGTAGCTGAGGCGAAAGTGGTCGGTCGTGCTGGAAGCGGAGGGTGAATGCCCTCCGCTTTTTTCGTTTGCGGAAGCAGAACAGCACGCACCTGACTGGTGGCCGGCGTGAGCCGGGTGTTGGCTCGGGGTTTTCAGCCCGGAGGGCGCCTTCGCTAGCCCAGGATGGCAACCCCAGACGGCTCGAGCGGTGTCACGGTGGGCGACACCGCACGAACTCCGCCGAACGCCGCCCAGGGTTTCCGCCCTGGGCTAGCGAAGGCGCCCTCCGGGCTGAATACCCCGAGCCAACACCCGGCTCACGCCGGCCACTGACCCCGCGCAAACGACGGCGGCCGCGGGTTGCCCCGCGGCCGCCGGTGCTTCGTCACGCCACCGCATCACACCGACTTCACGGCCCGGCCGAGGAGCAGGCCGACACCGAACCCGACGAGGATCGCCGGGAGTGGGTAACGGCGGATCAGGCTCGACACCTCGCGGCCGAAGTCACCCGCTTGCTCGCCGACCGTCTCGTAGGCGTCGTGCGCAAACCGCTGGACACGCTCCGTGTTGACATTCCCGGCCCAGTCGCTGATCCGGTCGCGGGCCTGGCTCGCCAGATCCCCGACCCGGTCGCGCGCCTGGCCCGCCAGGTCGCTCGCGCGGTCGGCCAGGTTGCTCGCGGTGTCGCGTATGGCGCCCATCGTGCTGCCCGTCGCGTCGGCCGCCCGGTCGGTGCCGGTCTTCGCCGCCGAGGCGGCGTCGTTCACGCCCGACTTGGTCGCCCGGGCGGCGTCGTCGATCCCGGACTTGATGGTATTCTTCGTATCAGCCATCGGTTGCTACCTCCGATCCAGGGGGCACGGTGTTCGGCTCAGCTCGAACCGACATCACCCGACTACTGCAGCCGGCGTGCCAACCGGCTCCGCCTTCCCGTTCGTCGCGGCCGGTGCAGTCGCGGCGAACACCGGGTACCACCCGGTCAGCCGCTTCCGCGTGTCGGCCATCGTCGCGTCCGTCCAGTCGGCGCCGCCGGCCGACGTGTCGCCGCCGGCCTCCCCGTTCCGCCCCCACCGGCCGACGACCAGCTTCAGGTCCGGGAACCGGCCGCGGATGCGGGTGACGAGGTAGCGGGTGTGGGCGACGCCGCCGGGCGGCAGGGAGACGATCACCACCGCCGCCGGGTCGGTCCGCTCGATCCGCTCCAGCAGCTCGGCCGCCAGGAGTTCGTCGGTCACGACCTCGGGCTCCCAGCGGTTCCGGTCGAGCACCCGGCCGAACAGCTCGGCGGCGACCTGGTCGATCTCGTCCCGGGCCGGGGCGATCAGCACGCGCACCCGCTCGTCCGTGCCGGGCGGCACCGCCGGCTTCGCCAGCGCCACCTCCTCGCCGATCTCCCGCGTCGCCCGGGTGACGAACCCGAGCTCGGGGTCGGCGAGGTCGCGGTCGGCGTGGTCGCGGCGGGCGAGGCATAGGGCCGGAACGATCACCCGGTCGTACACGTCGGCCGGCTCGGCCTCCGCCCCCCCCGCCAGGGCGATCTCGCTCGCCTCGTCCTGGTCGCGGGCGGCGAGCCGCTGGTAGAACGCCACCTGCGGCGGGAGGACCGGCTCGTCGCCGAGCAGCACGTCGAGGAACTGGAACCGGGCGACGTGCTTCCCGAGCACCAGCAGGCAGACGGTGAGCGGGCCGGACAGAATCAGCCCGATCGGCCCCCACAGGAACGCCCAGAACCCGGCGGCGACGAGCTGGGCGACCTCCGAGAGGCCCATGCTCGGGCCGTACAGCATCGGCTCGAAGACGTTGTTGCAGACGAGCTCGAGGCCGATGAACACGGCGAGCACGCCGATCGTCATCCCCCAGCCGTCGGTCACCGCCAGTGTGAACAGGGTCGGCGGGATGACGCCGATCCAGGTGCCGATGTACGGGACGTAGCGCATCACGAAGGCGATCACCGACCACAGCAGCGCGTACCTCACGCCCATCACCGCCAGCGCGGTAAGGATGACCAGCGCGAACGCCGTGTTGAGTACCAACTGTGTGAACAGGAACCGGCTCACCCGCCGGCTGGCGTCGTCCACCGCCTTCGTCGTCGTCGTCACCTTCCCGTGCCCGGTCAGCCGGATCATCCGGTTGCGGAGGTCTTCGCGCTTGAGCAGCATGAACACGGTGAGGAGGAACGCGAACGCGGTCTGCCCCACGACCTCGAGCGCCGGGCTGACGAACGACTCGACCTGCCCCATCCAGCTCGGCCCGGGCGACTCGA
Organism: bacterium; assembly: GCA_017308215.1. Taxonomy (GTDB): domain Bacteria; phylum Planctomycetota; class Planctomycetia; order Gemmatales; family Gemmataceae; genus Urbifossiella. The sequence goes on from JAFKFQ010000264.1 coordinate 82,057, forward strand.
TGACGATCGGCGGCGGGGCGGCGGGGTCGGCCGTCCGCGGCTTCGGGGCGAAGACCTGACCGATCTCCTCCGCCAGGTCACCGAACCGGCTCCGCCCGTCGCCGAGGATCGCCGTCTTCGCCTCGCTGATCTTGCGGACGATCTCGACCCGCCGGTCCGGCAGCGCCTGCGACAGCGACGCCACCTGCGAGGCGATGACCGCGCCGAGGCCGCCGGTGACGAGAATGCCGAGGCCGACGACGAGGACGACCGACGTCGTGCGGCCGACGCCGCGGCGCTGGAACCACGACACGACCGGGCTGAAGACGAAGGTGAGGAAGACAGCGAGGGCCAGCGGGATGAAGATCGACCGCGCCCAATAAAGGACGGTGATCGTCGCCGCGGCGACGACCGTGCCGGCGAGCGCGACCTGCGCCCGCTGCCACTCCTGGGCGTACCCGCGCTGTGACATTACTCGCCCCCGGCTTGAAAGAATGCCGGGTGGACACCAAATGCAAGGTGGGTGCCGAAGCGCCGTCGCAATCCGCTGCGTCGCGTCAGGAAGGGGGGTGCGCGGCGCTAATTCGCCGGCGAAACCGGGAGGCGGACGGTGAACACCGCCCCCTTCCCCGGGCCGTCGCTGCGTGCGGAGACGGAGCCGTGGTGGAGTTGGACGAGCCGGTGGACGAGCGCCAGGCCGATCCCGAGGCCGCCCTGCGAGCGGTTCAGGGTGCGGTCCACCTGGGTGAACAGGTCGAACACCCGCGGCAGCACGTCGGGCGGGATGCCGACACCGCTGTCGCTCACCTCGACGACCGCCCCACCGTCGTCCCGCGCGACGGTCAGGCTCACCGCCCCGCCCTCGGGGGTGTACTTGGCGGCGTTGTTGAGGAGGTTCGAGAACACCTGCGCCAGCCGCACCCGGTCGCCGTGGATCGGGATCACGTCCGGGGGCACGGTCAGCGCGAACCGCACGCCGGCCTTGTCGAGTGCCGGGCGGCTGATCTCCACGGCCGTCTCGATCACCGCCCCGAGGGCGATCGGCTCCGGCTGGACGCGGAGCTTGCCGGTGGTGATCCGCGACACGTCGAGCAGGTCGTCGATGAGGCGGACCATCTGCCCGACCTGCCGCTCCAGCATCGCCCGGCTCCGCTCGACCGCCTCGGCGTCGTTCGCCGTCAGCCGCATGATCTCCAGCGCGTTGCGGATCGGGGCGAGCGGGTTGCGGAGCTCGTGGGCGAGCATGGCGATGAAGTCGTTCTTCCGCCGGTCCTCGTCGCGGAGCGCGTCGTTCGCCCGGGCCAGCTCGGCGGTGCGCGCCCGGACCGTCTCCTCCAGCTGCGCCGCCTGCCGCCGCTGCCGCATGGCGTAGAGAATGACCCGCTCCAGGAGCGTCGGCGACAGCCCGGCCTTCTCCAGGTAGTCGGACGCGCCGAGGGCCAGCGCCTCCAGCGCCGTCTCCCGCTGCCCCTTGCCGGTGAGGAGGATGACCGGCGGGCGGCGCTCCAGGTCGCTCGCCTCGCGGAGCAGTTCGATCCCGGTCCGCCCGCCGAGCCGGTAGTCGAGCAGCACGGCGTCGTGGGTGCCGGCGCGCAGCCGCGCCAGCCCGTCCTCGTAGGTCGGGGCGTGGTCGAGCCGGAACGTCGTCCCCGGCACGTCGGCGAGCATCTCCCGGGTGAGGAGGTAGTCCTCCCGGTCGTCGTCGATGAGCAGGACGGACAGGGGCTCGGCGGTCATGTCGGCGAGGTCGCGCACCGCGGCGTCCCGGCGGGGTCAGGGGGCGTCGGTCTCGGGGGCGAGTTCGACGATCTCCAGCCAGTACCGCCCGAGCGAGCGGACGACCTCGACCAGGGCGTCGAACGTGACCGGCTTGGTGATGTAGCTGGCGGCCGACAGGTCGTAGCTCCGCACGATGTCCTCCTCGGCCTTGCTCGTGGTCATGACCACGACGCGGATGCCGCGGAGCCGCGGGTCGGCCCGGATCGCCCGGAGCGCCTCGCGGCCGTCCATCCGCGGCATGTTCAGGTCGAGGAGGATGATCCCCGGCCACGGGGCGGCGTCCGGCGCGGCGAACCGGCCGCGGCGGTTGAGGTAGTCGAGGAGCTCCTCGCCGTCCTCGACGAACCGCAGGTCGTTGGCGAGGTGGGCGGCCTCGAACGCCTCGCGCGTCAGCGCCCGGTCGTCCGGGTCGTCGTCGGCCATCAGGATGGTGACCGGCTTGGTGCGGTGCGGCATCACGGGCCCGTCCGTCAGGGTTGTGCCGGGGGGGCGGTCGCCGGGCGGGTCGGGAGGGTCACGACGAACGTCGCCCCCTCGCCGGGGCGGCCGTGCGCGGCGATCGTGCCGCCGTGCCGGTCTACGATCTTTCTACAAATCGCCAGCCCGACGCCGGTGCCGTCGTACTCGTCGCGGCCGTGGAGCCGCTGGAACACCTGGAAGATGCGCCCGGCGTACCGCTCCTCGAACCCGATCCCGTTGTCGGCGACCGACAGCGCCCACCCGTCGCCGGCCGGCTCGGCCGTCACCCGGACCACGGGCGGCACGCCGGGGCGGTGGAACTTCAGCGCGTTGCCGACGAGGTTCTGGAACAGCTGCCGCATCTGCACTGGGTCGGCCTCGACGGCCGGGAGCGGCCCGACCTCGACCCGCCCGCCGGCCCGCGTGGCCCGTAGTTCCAGGTCTTCGACCACGTCCCGCACGGTCGTGGTCAGGTCCACGCGGGCGAACGGCCGGGCGTGCGTGGTGACCCGGCTGTAGCTGAGCAGGTCGTCGATGAGCCGGCTCATCCGCCCGGCCGACGCCTGCATCTTGCCCACGTAGCCGCGCGCCTCGTCGGCCAGCGCGGCGGCGTGCTTGCCCGCGAGCAGGTCGCCGAACGCCTGGATTTTGCGCAACGGCTCCTGCAAGTCGTGACTCGCGACGTAAGCGAACTGCTCCAGTTCGGCGTTGCTGCGTCGCAACTCCCGCGCCGCGGCCGCCTCGCGCTCCTCGGCCCGCCGCCGCTCGTCCACCTCGGCCCGGAGCGCGGCGTTGGCGGACATGAGCTCGCCCGTCCGCTCCTCCACCAGTCGCTCCAGCGTCTCGGCCTGGCGCTTCCGGTCGTCGATGTCGGTACAGGTGCCGAACCACCGGACGACCGTCCCGTCGCCGCCGCGCTCGGGGAGCGCCTGCCCGAGGAACCAGCGGTACGCCCCGTCGGCCCGTCGAAGGCGGCACTCGATCTCGTAGGGCGCGCCGGTGTCGAGCGAGTGCCGCCAGCGCTCCCGCGCCCGCGGCTGGTCGTCCGGGTGGAACACCCCGTCCCACCCCTCACTCTGGGACGCGCCGGTGGGGACGCCGGTGAACTCGTACCAGCGGCGGTTGAAGTACTCGTGGTACCCGTCCGGGCGGGCGACCCAGACGATCTGCGGGACGAAGTCGGCGAGCGCCTGGAAGCGGGCTTCGCTGGCGGCCGAGGCGAGTTCGGCCGCCGCCCGGCGGCGCGACTCGGTGTCGAGTTCCGTCTCCCGCGCGACGGTTTCGGCCAGCGCCGCCAGCGCACGCT